>CAZHMF010000284.1:0-1510 GCA_964533605.1 uncultured Anaerolineaceae bacterium | reverse complement strand
TCAGTCTTCCCAGGGAGTGTTTCTCATGGCCAGCCAGACTCTCACGGTCACCGACAATCGAACGGGCGAGATCTACGAGCTGCCGATCGCCGACGGAACCGTTCGGGCGATGGATTTCCGGCAGATCAAGGAATCCAATGACGACTTCGGGCTGATGGTCTACGACCCTGCCTTCACGAACACCGCCTCCTGCCGGAGCGAGATCACGTTCATCGACGGGGACGCCGGGATCCTCGAGTACAGGGGGTATTCGATCGAGCAGCTGGCCGAGGAGAGCACGTTCCTGGAGACGGCATATCTGATCATTCACGGCGAGCTTCCGTCCGCCGCCGACATGGAGATCTGGCAGCACAACATCACCTATCACACCTTCATCCACGAGAACATCCGGAAGTTCATGGACGGATTTCGCTATGACGCGCATCCGATGGGCGTCCTCATCGGAACGGTGGCTGCGCTTTCAACGTTCTATCCGGACGCCAAAGACATCGACTCGCCCCAGTCCCGCGACCTTCAGACGTGGCGGCTTGTCGCGAAGATGCCGACGCTGGCGGCCTGGGCATTTCGCAAGAGCCGCGGTCTCCCGAACGTCTATCCGGACAACAGCCTCAGCTACGCCGGGAACTTCGCTTCGATGCTCTGGAAGATGGCCGAGACGACCTACGCGCCGGACCCGGTCATCGAGCGCGCCCTCGATGTTCTCTTCATTCTCCATGCAGACCACGAACAGAACTGCAGCGCGAATGCGATGCGCGCCGTCGGGAGTTCGCGGCCCGATCCGTTCGTGTCGACGGCCGCCGCGGCGGCTGCGCTTTACGGGCCGCTCCACGGTGGGGCAAACGAGGCCGTCCTCCGAATGCTCAGCGAGATCGGCGACGTGAAGAATATCCCCGACTTCCTGACCGGCGTGAAGGCGGGTGAACGGCGGCTCATGGGCTTCGGCCACCGGGTCTACAAGAACTACGACCCGCGGGCTCGCATCATCAAGCGCACAGCGGACGAGGTGTTCGAAGTCACCGGTCGCAACCCGCTGCTCGATATCGCCCTGGAGCTCGAGAAGATCGCTCTCGAAGACGAATACTTCGTTTCGCGGAAGCTGTACCCGAACGTCGATTTCTACTCGGGGATCATCTACCAGGCGATGGGGTTCCCTGTGGAGATGTTCCCCGTCCTGTTCGCCATCCCGCGGACGGTCGGTTGGATGGCGCAGTGGCGAGAGATGGTGACCGACCCCGACCAGAAGATCGCCCGGCCGCGCCAGGTCTACGCCGGCGGTCGTGGAATCCGGTACGTTCCCATCACCGAGCGCTGAAGCGGTGCGGGTCGCATCCGGGAGCACGGCCGGGGCGCCGGATCGGTGGCGAGGACGGGCCTGAAGGCACAGCGTCGCGTCAACATGGGCGCGCATGCTAATCTCGCTCGGGGTCTGAGACGGCAGGGTAGCTCAGCTGGTAAGAGCGCACGACTCATAATCGTGAGGTCGAGAGTTCGAGTCTCTCCCCTGCTACCA
>CAZHMF010000283.1:0-1513 GCA_964533605.1 uncultured Anaerolineaceae bacterium | reverse complement strand
CGCCTTTGCGTTGAAAACTCCTGCCAGGTTTGCGCAGGACTTCACGACTACCGACCAACCCGGCGGAGCCGGAACGAAAACGCCGTCCTGACGCGTGTCGGGGCTCCGCCGGGTTAGCTGTAAGCCGTTAGCTGTTAGCGTTTAGCTCGGACAGGGCCATTGCCCCACCGCCGCCCGTCCGGCACCGGCGCGATCCCGCAGCCTGCTGCCCGCCGCCCGCCGCCCGCCCCCGAACCCGGAATCCGCCCAGCGTCCGGTTCCGCCTTCGGAGGCGCTGATCGGCGTGAAAAACTCCGCGGTCGAACACTCCGCGTAAGCGGAGTGATCGGAGCAGGTTGCGTTGACCCGCGAGCGGGTTTGCCTCGCTTTTTCGGAGGTGCTCAGGGGTAAGTGGGCTACGCCTGAGCCGGGACTTCGCCCGGCGCAGGAGGCCGCTTCGCGGCAGTAGGTCATTGGCGTCGCGCCCGATCAGGGTGCCTACGTTGCCCGAGGGGCTTGTAGTGGCCGCTCAGGAAGCCAGGAATCCAGGAAGGAACCAGAGGCGCTGAGCCATGATCGTCCGTTTCCTGGATTCCTGGTTTCCTGAGCGGTGCTTTGCAGGGCTCGGACGATTGCGGAACCTCGACGAGGCCGAGAGCTGTCGTACCATGGACCTGACAACGTCGAGGTGCTGCCGGGGAGCCACGTGCGGTTCGTCGGCCGCAGGGACCGAATCCCCGAGGACGCATCGTCGCGAGCTTGGGAGAGCGGGCGGGTAACCGCAGGGACCGAATCCCAGGTCGAGCTCGGGACAACAGATGCCGGGGCAGCGGGCGGATGACCACACCGGCTGACCGTGCGAAGTCCGGACACTGGCCCGAAGGCGAGCGCCTCACACCAGGACGACGGGAGCCTCCTTCTGGGGTCAGGGGGTAGTTTGTGCAACGACAGCAAGCTCTCAACTTTCTTGAGAGGTGCGCTGGGTAAGCGCCTGGTGGTCACCACCGATATGGCGAATAGTGTGGTGATCGTGCGACGCTCCCGCGTCCCTGCTGGACTTCGTCGAGGGCCGCATCGTTCTGTGATGCCTGTCGGCGCAAACCGGTTTACTTTAATCGAGGAGAAAAATAATGCGATCAACAACAACGATCGTCACGCTGCTCGTAGTCACGCTGTCGAGCATGCTGTTCGCGCCGGCAGCGGTCGCCGGTGAATTCATCGTCGTTCAATCCACGACCTCGACACAGAATTCGGGCCTGTTGGACTACATTCTGCCCAAGTTCACCGCAAAGACCGGCATCGAGGTGCGCGTCGTTGCCGTCGGCACCGGCCAGGCTTTGAAAAACGCGCGTAACGGGGACGGTGACGTTCTGCTGGTGCACGCAAAGCCGGCGGAAGAGAAGTTCGTCGCCGACGGCTACGGGGTCAAGCGCTCGGACCTCATGTACAACGACTTCGTCATCGTCGGCTCCAAGAGCGATTCGGCCGGCCTGGGCGGGGAGCGCAACGTCACCAAGGCGTTGCTCAAGCTGGC
>CAZHMF010000282.1:0-1537 GCA_964533605.1 uncultured Anaerolineaceae bacterium | reverse complement strand
GCGCAACAAACACACCCGGCCCACGAGGGCGGGGCGCGTCCCCGGCGGCTCCGGCGGGGGGGAGTGGCCCTCCCGACCGAGCCCGCCGACAGCGTCGCCCTTGCGCTGGGCTTTACGCTCGCCCATCCCGAAGTACACGTGGCCATCGTCGGCACGAAGAGCCCGGCCCACATGCGCGCCAACCTGCAACTGGTCGAGGATGGCCTATCGCCGGCGGAACAGACGGTCACCGAACTCCGGGCGCGTTGGGACAGGCTCGGCGGTGGCTGGCCGCAGCTCACGTAGGGAGGAGCGCCGGCGCCAGGCCCCCGACCCGTCTCTACTCCACAATCGCCGAGTAGATGAGGCTCTTCAGCTGACCCCGGAAGTTGAACGTGTTCGAGGGCATAAGCTGGGTCATCAGTATCGCGAACAGGTCCTCGACCGGATCGACCCAGAAGATGGTCGACGCGGCGCCGCCCCAGTAGTAGTCGCCGGCGGCGATGCTCCCGGCCTCGACCCTTCCGAGTGTCTTCGCGAATCCGAGCCCGAAGCCGACGCCCGCGTTGGCCGTCTCGCTGAACGTGCCGATCGCCAGCTGCGTGAGATCCTGCCCTTCGGGGAGGTGGTTCTGGTGCATGAGATCGACCGTCATCGGCCCCAGGATCCGGACACCGTCCAGCTCGCCTCCGCGCCGGAGCATCTCGCAGAAGCGCGCGTAGTCGGCCGTCGTGCTGATCAGGCCTCCGCCCCCGGAGAAGAACGTCTTCTCTTTCGCGTAGCTGCTCTCCAGGGGGTCGTCGACCAGCCTCAACGTCTTCTCCGGCGTTCGCTCATAGTTGGCGGCGAAGCGCTCGACTTTCTCGGGAGCGATCTGAAAGGCGGTGTCGACCATCCCCAGCGGTCCGAAGATCTCCTCACGAAGGTAGACGTCGAACGGCCTGCCGCTGATCGCTTCAACCAGGTAGCCGCAGACATCGGTCGAGAGCGAGTACATCCAGGCCTGCCCGGGTTCGTAGCGCAGCGGGACCTGAGCGAGCTTTTGGACAAATCCGCGCAGCGTCTCTCCCTGTTCGCGACTGGCTCCCACACGCCTGTACACCTTGTCGACGGGATGGTTGGTCCCGCCGTAGGTCAGGCCCCCCGAGTGGCTCAGGAGATGCCGGAAAGTCATCGGTGACTGCGGCGGCTTCGTCTCCATGTCATCCACGCCGCCGGAGACGTACACGCGATGGGACTTCCATTCAGGGATGACCCGCGACACCTGGTCGTCGAGCTGGAAGTAGCCTTGCTCGAAGAGCTGCATGAGGGCGACGGAGGTGATCGGCTTCGTCATCGAGTAGATGCGGAAGATCGTGTCCTCCTGCATCGGCGCTTTGCGATCGCGATCGCGGAGGCCGAATGAACGAAAGTAGGCCGGCCTCCCGTGGCGCGAGACGAGGACCTGGGCGCCGGCCAGCTTCCCGTTCTCGATGTAACTGCGTTCCATGTGCGCGGTGATGCGCTCCAGCCGTGCCGGGTCGAAACCGGCGCTTTTCGGATCTGCTTCCATCGAGTC
>CAZHMF010000281.1:0-1539 GCA_964533605.1 uncultured Anaerolineaceae bacterium | reverse complement strand
TCCTGACCCGTTCCACGCCAGAATTTCCGCCATTCCGTTCCTAAAAATTGAAAAGCGCACGGTTTTCCGTGCTTTCTGGTGTTTACCACAAACGCCCGAAAGCGGAGGAAAACAGTGCGCGTCACCAAGCTTGCCAGAGTCCTGATCGGGATCGCTAGTCTTTTCGTCACCGGCGTCTACCTCGAGGAGGTCTGTGTCGTCCTCTCGGTGAAGCCCTCGTGGCGACTGCCGCGCTGCTCGGGGTGCGGGAGGATCTGCCCCGGCTACGACCATAGCCACGAGCCGGTCCGCTGGGTCCACCTCGGCATCGGCGCGATGCGGTTCATCCTCGAATACGCTCCGAGGCGCGTGGAGTGCCCGGACTGCGGCGTCCGCGTGGAGATGGTCCCCTGGGCCGGGCCCGGCAGCCGCTTTACCAGGCCGTTCGAGGAGATGACCTCCTACCTCGCCCAGATCACCAACAAGACCGAGGTCGCGAGGATGATGGGCATCTCCTGGCGCACCGTGGGCAACATCGTCGAGCGCGTCGTCGCCGAGCGGCTCGACCCGAAACGGCTCGACGGCCTGAGGCGCATCGGCGTGGACGAGTTCAGCTACCGCAAGCGGCACCGTTACATCACCACCGTCGTCGATCACGATAGGCACCGCATCGTATGGGCCGCCGAGGGCAAGAGCTCCGAGACCCTCAACGCCTTCTTCGACGAGCTGGGGGAGGCGCGGGCCAAACAGATCGAGATCGTCACCATCGACATGTCCGCCGCGTTCATCAAGTCCATCGAGGCCAAGGCGCCCGGGGCCCGGATCGTCTACGACCTCTTCCACGTGCTCAAGCTCGCCTCCGAGGCCGTCGACGAGGTGCGGCGGGCGAAGGTGCGCCGGCTCAAGGACCTCGACGACCCCGAGGAGGCCGCCGCGGTCAAGAAGTCCCGGTACGCCCTGCTCAAGAACCCCTGGGACCTCTCCGCCAAGGAGTGGGACAAACTCGCCGCGATCCAGAAGCACAACGCTCCCCTCTACCGCGCTTACCTGCTCAAGGAGGCCCTCGCCGACATCTTTCGAGAGCCTTCCAAGGCGACTGCCGAGGCAGAGCTGGATCGCTGGCTTGCCTGGGCCTCCCGCTCCAAGCTCAAGCCCTTCGTGAAGGCCGCACGGACCGTCCGCAAGTACAAGGACGGCATCCTCGCCTACGTCGAAACCAAGCTCACCAACGGGCGAACCGAAGGCTTCAACAACAAGCTGCGGATGATCGCCAGGCGCGCCTTCGGCTTTCACGGCGCGGGGGCCCTGATCGGGATGCTCTTCCTGTGCTGCGGCGGCGTGGCCGTCGCCCCTCCCCTCCCCGGATCCTGGTGCACCTGGTAGCCCCCGATAGTCTACAGCATCCTCCACCCCGCTCGGCGGCCGGCCGAGCCAAGTCCGAACTGCGCCCAGCGGACCTCCGGCGAGGGCGAGCCCGTCGATCTGGCTCGCTCCTCCTCGCCTCCGGTACTTGCGGCCGGCCTCGGCCATCGCTACCCTCATACTGTGGCTTTCAACCCA
>CAZHMF010000280.1:0-1580 GCA_964533605.1 uncultured Anaerolineaceae bacterium | reverse complement strand
AGGCGACGGCGGCGAGCCCGGCCACCGACACGAGGGGGAGCATGCCGGCAGCCGGGCTCGGAGGGGATGGAGACCGCCAGGAGCGGTCTTCGCGGGCGGAGCGAGCGCGAAGGGATGTGGTCCAGCGTTCAGCGGGCCGGGGACCGACGATGAGCTGGCCGATCACCCGGATGTCGGCGGCGGTGGCGCTCAACGCGGCTGAGAGCACACCGACGAAGGGCTCGCCGTGCCGGGGATCCGTGTCGATCGGGAGGGCGGATTCACGAAGGGGAACTATGTCCACGGCTTCGGCGCCTTCATGGGGTCCGAGCTCGAAAGCGTCGATGTGCCGCCGCCTCGTATCTGGAACCGGCTCCAGACTGGCCTGCGGATAGTTGCTGCGAAGCTGTCCGAGGATGGTCTCGCTGGCTTCGCTGGAGTTCGCCCGCAGGAAGAATCGCAGACTCCGCGGACTTGCTGTGAATTCCAACGCGAACGGGTGCTGCGCGTCGCTACCGGCGAGAGCGTCGCGCATACGCACGACCGATTCGCCGTCGGCTGGGGACGGCACGAACTCGAAGAGGACGGTCGACGTCTCAGCCTGTGCGTGCATCGTCGCCTCCTCCCTTTACACCGGCGTCGCCGAGCAGCTCCGAGAAGATGGCCCTGCCTTCGGGCCTGGCACCGAGGTCGCTCAGGTCCTTGATGCCGGCGGGGAATCGTACGACCCTCGCCCGCTCGCCGAGTGCCGCGGCCAAGCCGGCAGCCGCCTCACGGCCCGGGCGATCGCCGTCGAAGACGAGGACCACCTCATCCGCTTGCTCGAGGAAGCGGAGTCGCTTGGCCCGCACGTGGGTCCCGAGAAGGGCGCAGATGGGCAGGTTCCAACGGACCCCGGTGAGGTAGTCGAAGGCCCCCTCGGTCACGAAGACGCGCCGTTGCCCGCGCACACGTTCGTAGCCGAGGATCGGCTTCGGGAGGGACAGGCCCAGGTACTTGAGGCGGTGAGTGTGGATGGCCCGCCCGACCATCCAGATGCACTGCCCCCCGCGGAGCTCGGGAACGGTCACTCGCCCGGCCAGGGCCTCGCTGCCGTCCTTTCGGAGGAGGCCCAGCCGGGTCGCGCGCTCGAGGCTGAGCCCATTCGCCCGAAGGAGCGGCTTGAGGAACGTGCCTTGGCTGAACCCGAGTCGGCAGGCGACCGCGATCTCCTTGGGAATGTGCCGCACTTCGAGGTAGCGGAGCGCGGGCGGATGATGGAGCAGCGAGGAGTCGTAGAGGTTGCAGGCGGCCTGGAGGATGAGCCGGTCCTCGTCTTCGAGCCGGAAGCGGGACGGCCGGGGCCGTTGCTGCGCATGGGTGCCATTGGCCAACCGGTCGAGGGCGTCCTTGAAGCCGAGCCCCTCCTTCCGGCGGACGAAGTCGATGACGTCGCCGGCGGCTCCGCAGCCGAAGCAATGGAAGCTCTGTGTCTCCGGGTAGACGACGAGGCTCGGGTGCTCGTCTTCGTGGAAGGGACAGCGAGCAACGAAGCGACCGTTCCGGGCCACGAGCTTCACGCCGTGGGCTGCCATCACTTCTTCGAGCGGCGTCCTCTGCTT
>CAZHMF010000279.1:0-1604 GCA_964533605.1 uncultured Anaerolineaceae bacterium | reverse complement strand
AATGGGTGTAGATCCCATATTTCGTCTCAGGCAGCCTGAAGCAGCGTGAGGTTCCCCTTCGACGGAGTGACATGGATCTTGGTCTTGAACGCCCCGGCAAGCAGAGTCCACCCGAGATCCCAACGATCGCTCTGGATCAGGCCGCGCAAGGTCAAGATGGCCTGGCCACCGGACTGGAGCCACCGCATCCCCGATTGTTTCATGCGCTGGGTGACAAGCGTCTTACAGGCTGCCTCGGTCACGCCGGTTCCGATCGGAAGCTTTCTCCGGCGATAGGAAGCGTATCGCATGCGGGACCGGTTCTTCCGGAAGTAGGCCAGTTCCCTGTCCAGCACCCGTCGTCCCTTTCGATGGCTTCGCAGGTGAACCAGCGAACGGATCACGCGATCGACACCTCTGGGATCTTCCTTCAAGATCACACGATGTTTCTCGAACGCGGCTCGACTGCGCGGGCTCGCTTCCCCGTAGACCGCGTCGAGCGCCCGCTTCAGGTGCTCGCAAGCGTGATAGAAGTCCAAGACCTCGGTCCCTTTCGGCAACCCGACGAGGAACTCCCAGTGGCTCTCGGCTCCGTCGGAGAGCTTCACCAACCGCAGGTCCGGATGCTGTTCCCGGATCGAGCTCAACTCCGCTTCGATCTGCCGGCACAGGGTTGCCTTCTTCACCTCCGGCATCCGCGCCCAACGGAGCGTCGAAAGCCGATCTCCCAGGGCGTCGTAGAACGTCACCGTGGCACATCCGACTTCCCGAAACCCGGCCGGCCCCTTCGGCTGCTTCTCGGGTTGCGATCGCTTCGTCTGGCGGTCTCCATCGCGCATCGGGGCCATCACCCCGTCGAGCGACACGGCCACCGTCGCGGCATCCTCCGGGATCTCAACGCTCTGGTGCAGGACCTCTTCATACTCGTCCCGACACTGCTCCCACTCCGCCGACAAGCTCTTCGGAAGTCGGTCCAGGCTCGTCTTCGAGGGGCGCATCCCCGAGAGCGCCACCAAGAGCTCCTCGGCACGACCCGGTGGGACCTCCGCCACCAGAAGGGCCCCTTCATAGGCGGCCCGCGGCGTCCAGAAACCGTTCACGATCCCGATCTGCTTCTCCAGCGGACAGATCGAACGTCCCCCGCCGCCGCGAGGTGCGTACAACTGGCGTTCGACTCGCACCTGGCCGCAGCTGCTCATGTAGCGCTGAGAGCAGCGAAGGTTGGGGCGGTGGAAGACACCCTCGACGGCGATCTCCGAAGCGGTCACGTCGTAGCGCGCCATCTCCGAGGCGATGATCTCCCGGCCCAGCGCCAGCACGCTTTCGCGAACGGCCAGTTCGAAGTCGGCGAAAGAGCCGAGATCCCCGACAGGACAAGACTGGACCTCGGCGACAAACTGTTGCAGACGGCTCAAAGCGGGGCTTTTCCTGGGATCGAAACTCTGGCATCCTGCCATCGGAGCACCCTCCTGCTAAAGTGTATGTGGATACTCTGTTTCTGGCAGAAGGCTCTGCTCCACTCAACCCCTTTTCAGATCAACGGGTCAGGCGAAATCCAAAATCTACACCCATTACCTATGTCCACGTCACCGACGTCGATGCGATCACAGCGAAGGCACGTCAAC
>CAZHMF010000278.1:0-1604 GCA_964533605.1 uncultured Anaerolineaceae bacterium | reverse complement strand
GTGTCATCGAGGCTCTCGGCCCGCTTGTCGATCAGGGCGTCGTAGTCGTCGGTCTTCTTGAGGTCGAGGTAGTACTGCCGGTTGTCCGGGTTGGTGGAGATGAACTGGCCGCTGACCGTCTTGTGGATCTCGCGCAGGACGGTCTCGACCTGGGAAAGCAGATCGTCGGCCGGCTCCCCGCCGAGGTCCTCGATGCCCGGCTGATAGAGGCACAGGCCGTCGCGGAGCTCGTCCGGGGTGGCGCCCAGCGGCGCGTGGACGTCACGGTGAGTGAGGCGGTGGACCGAGAGCCCGTGGACGATCCGAAGCGCCATCGGCTTGTAGGCCGGGCGGGTGAACGCCTGCTTGACGCGCGACTCCAGGACCTGGCTGCAGTCGATCACCGCCTTGATGTCCGGCACGGCCCGGAAGGACGGGTTCTCCCGCAGGGTGTTCCAGTACGTGTCGTAGGCGATGAGACCGGGGCAGTCGGACGGAAGCTCCTGGTCGATGATCCGTTTCATGGCGAGGGAGAGCGTCTTCAGCACCTCGCGCTTCTCGATCGCCGTGATCCGCTCGAAGGTGTCGATGAAGTCGGGGTGGACCGGAAACAGCCGCACGAACTCGTCCAGCCGCTCGTTCATGTTCCCGTAGAACTTGGTGAACGGCGTGAGGTAGTCCCGGATCCGCGTCTGCTGCTCGCCGGTCTTCTTGAGGAGCCGCTCGGCGACGACGAACTTCACGTCCTTCCGCGCGATGAGGATCTGCTCGAAGCGGTCCTTCACCCGGCGCAGGCTGTCGGCCACGTGGGAGAAGCGGAGGCTGTCGAAGATCGCCTCCTGGACGCCGGCCACGAAGCGGAAGCGCAGGTCCTTGCAGACCTCGCCGACCTCGCGCAGGAAGTTCAGGTCGAGGACCAGATCCTGGTCCTTGCGGCTCTTGAGGTAGTCGAGAAGCTCGTCGACCACGAGGAGGAGGCCCTGCTCGGGGTACTTCCCGTGGAAGGCGGACATCATCTCCTCGAAGGCCCGCTTGTGGTTCGGGATCTTGTCCCTGGGCGGGAAGCGGTAGTCGACGCCCCAGCCGGTGAGCGCCTCCTCGATCTGCGAGCAGACGAACTCCCGGAAGTCCATCGTCGTGGCGCCAAGCTCGGTGCGGGCGACCTTGAACTTCCCGGCGATGCGACGCGCGGCGTCGACGACGCCCGGGTTCGTGAGTGCATCGATGAACTCTGCCCGTTCGGCGATCGCGGAGATCACGGACATGAGGTGGGACTTCCCCGTGCCGTAGTTCCCGACGACGAGGAACCCCTTGTTGTCGGCGGGCTGGTCGAACTGGATCTGCGGGATCAAGACCGCCGTGAGCTTCTCGGCCATCTCGTCGCTCACGACGTAGGTGGCGACGAGCTGCTTGGCGGCCGACTCCCGATCGGCGTCCCGCAGCTGGACCACCGTCTCGATCGGCTCGAACTGGATCAGGTCACCGTATCTCATCGTGCGCTTCTCCCATGGAATGCCGTGACGCTCTGTTTCATCACGCCATGACCTCCGGGCAGACAACCACCAGCTCGCGGCGCGGGCAACGCCGATGCTCCGGGTGCTCGTGTGTGGCGCAGCTCCTGCTCG
>CAZHMF010000277.1:0-1666 GCA_964533605.1 uncultured Anaerolineaceae bacterium | reverse complement strand
GGCATCGCGGTCGCTGCCGTGCGGGGCGGCGCCTGCCAGGGTTGCCGCGTCGCTCTACCAGACGCTGTGCGGCGCCGAGCCTCGATGAGCCCCGACCCGGTCGAGTGCCCGAACTGCGACCGCATGTTGTCCGTAGGAGGTTGAGATGCGAGCCGTCGGATTCTTCGTCGAGAGCAAGAAGCGCCGCAGCGGAGTGTCCTCGGTCGGGGAACAGAACCGAATGTTCCTCGACTACTGCACCCGTGAGGGTTACGAGGTGGCCGCGACCTTCCTGGAGACGGAGACCGATGGCGCGCCCGGGGGATTCGAGCAGATGCTCTCCTTCCTGAGGCGCGACGGCTCCGGGTTCACGATCGTCGCCGTGGAGTCGGTCGCTGCACTGGGTTCGGACCTCGGCCGCGCCGCGATGAGACTTCTTGCCATAGAAGCGACGGGCGCGAAAGTCGTGGGGATGACTGACGGTCGCGAGGCTCTCCAGAGCATCGTCGAGGCCTGGGCCGACCGCGGCGACGGAACGCCCGTTTCGGAGCGTGTGCGGTCCGCGATGCGGAGGAAGGCGGTCAGAGGTGAAGCTCTCGGCAGACCTCCCTTCGGATATCGCGTCGGGCCGCGGAGGAAGCTGGAGCTCGTCCCCGAGGAGGCACAGGTCATCCGCTACATCTTCCGCCTCTATCTTCAGGAGGGTCTCGGCGTTCGCCGGATCGCCGGGAGGCTCAATTCGGAAGGAATCAAGACTCGGCGAGGCGGGCAGTGGAGCATGGTTACGGTTCGAGACATATTGCGTAACCGGGTCTATCTGGGCACCTACAGCCGTTTCGGCGTCAAGGTGCCGGGCAGCCACCCGGCCCTGGTTTCGGCCGACGATTTCAGGCTCGTTCAGGACAGGCTCCAGTCGAGGAACCCGGCAACCAGGTGCCGGACGGTCGAGCCGTTCCTGTTGAGCGGACTCGCCCGCTGCAGGCGTTGCGGCAGCCGGATGATCGGTGTCACCCGACGCCAGCGCTGGACGACGAGATCCGGGGAGGAGCGCCGAGGCTCCTACCGTTACTATCAGTGTCAGGGCCGGACAAACCGTTCTTCCTGCGGCTACAACACCCAGCGCGCGGCCGAGTTCGAGCAACGGGCGCGGGAGCTGCTCTCCGAGGAGGCACTGCAGCCGAGCAGGATCGGCCGCGCCGGGAATGTGGACGCGTACATGCTCGACCTGCTCGCGGAACGGGAGCGCATCGAGGGCCGGATCAAGCGCAATCGGCGGGATCTCGAGCAGCTCGTGGCGGACGCGGCCCACGGGCACGTGTCTCTCGATCGGGTCCGCGGTCTCGGCGCCCCTCTGGTGAGTGAAGAGGAGTCCCTCGACCACGAGCTCCGGGAAGCAAAGGCGCGAGCGGCGGCAACTGAGAACGACTCGGATCGCCGGCGACACCTGGAGGAGGCGAGAGAGCGGTTGATAGCCGAATGGGAGAAGCTCGAGTTCGATGAACTGAGGCTCCTCCTTCGGGAGGTGGTCGACCGAATCGAAGTCGATGGTGACGACGTCTCTCTGTTTTTGAGGGGTTGAGCAGCGCGAACAGACATGGTCCGTCGTTGGCCTCCCTCGTCCGCACCGGGGTACTGTCGGAGGGTGGGCGGAGCCCGGCCACGAAAGCATTGATACAATGTTTGGGTC
>CAZHMF010000276.1:0-1669 GCA_964533605.1 uncultured Anaerolineaceae bacterium | reverse complement strand
GGCGAACGACTCGGGAGGACAGCTCGACAAGATCTATGCGAACAACTACTTCGGTCACCTCTACAGGGCCATGGGGAGGGCGGAGGATGCTCTGGCCGCGTTCGAGCGGGCCCGCGCCGGGGCGGTGGCGGCTCACCTTCCGGTTCGTCTTACGTTCAACCTGCTGGCCATCGCAGCCCTTCAGATGGACCTCGGCCGCATCGACGAATCCTCCCAGACGTACGAAGAGGCCGTAGAGACGGCCCGGAAGACGGGCCGCGCGGACAACCTGGCGGCGGGCCTCAGCTTCTATGGCGACGCGCTGATGGCAACCGGCCAGCCGGGGGCCGCCGTGTCGCGGTACGAGGAAGCGACCGCGATCCTCCGTACGCTGGGAGTGGACCAATCACTTGCCGAAGCCACCGCGAACCTCGCGAGAGCGAGGGAGCAAGCCGGCCACACGGGTGCCGCCGATTCGTGGGCGGAGACCCGTGTTCTCCGCGAGCACCTCGGTGACGAGGCTGGAGTGCTGCAGGCCGTCGAGAAGGAGGCTCGCCTGCGCTCGGCCGACCCGGACCGCCTGTCCGCGCTCCACGAAGTCGCCCTGGCGCTGGCCACACAGCTCGGCGACGTCGCGGCAGAGGCGCGAATCAGAAACAGCCTCGCGATCACTGCCTGGAGGAAGGGTGACCTGGACGAGGCCAGGCGCGAGTACACGACGGCGGCGGACCGACTGCGCCTCACCGAGGGGTCCACCGGTCTCGGCTCGGTGCTGAACGGGCTTGGGGCGGTGCTTACCCGCCTCGGCCAATACGACAGCGCTGAGACCGTTCTGGAAGAGGCGCGCTCAGTCAATGAGGCCGCGGAGGACGTCGAGCGGGAAGCCGACAGCCACGCGGCCCTCGGAGCCCTCGCTCGCGAACGGGAGGACCTGACTCGCGCTTACGACTCGTACCAGTCCTGCCTAGAGCATCGCCGACTGGCGGCAGACAGGATCGGCGAAGGGTGGGCACTCCATCGGCTCGCCGAGATTTCGCTCCTCGCTGGGGCACCGGACCGCGCCGGGGAGTTCTCCGCAGAAGCAGCGGCCATCGCCCACGAGACTCAGGACTCGCCGCTCGCGCAGGCGTGTGCCACATTGGCGGACGCTGACGAAAGGGCATCGTAGACCAGCAGACCCATTATCGAGGACAGCCATGCCGCGTTACATCATCGAACGAGAGATGGGTGAGATCGATCTCTCAGCCTTGGAGGAGGTCGGACGCAAGTCCAACGAGGTCGTGGCCGGAATGGAGGGTGTCGTCTGGATCCGCTCGTACATCTCCGAGGCCGAGGGCAAGATCTACTGCGAGTATGAAGCCCCGAACCCCGACGCCGTCTACGAGCACGCGCGGCTGGCAGGCCTCCCCGTGACCAAGATCTCCGAGGTCGCGATGGAGGTTGACCCGTCGATGTTCCACTAAGAAGGGCTTAACGCGCCGCGTCAGCTTCTATCCGTCAGAGCGCCCGAGGTGCGGCCCACGGAGTCGAGGAAGGTGCCGAGGGCGTCCCAGTACCGCTGGCCGGCCATCGACACCAGGTCGTTGTGCCCCGCCCCCTCCACCCAGAGGACTTTCCGGCGCTCCGCCGGAACCTTCTCCGCTAGACGCCGTCCGTGCCACGGCGCGATGACCTGGTCCTTCAGGCCGTC
>CAZHMF010000275.1:0-1675 GCA_964533605.1 uncultured Anaerolineaceae bacterium | reverse complement strand
CAGTTGCCGCTAAAAGCGAAGCCCCCCCCGCCCATTTGTTCCCGCCGGTCCGACGTGTTCTTCAAGGAGGTCGGCTTCTTCTTCGAGGCGGTCGCAGGCGGGGTGCCCCCCGGAAGAGTTCCTCCCGAAGGCGCGAGCTGACACCAGGCCGGCTCTGCGGCCGCAAGGAGACAACTGGCAACTAATGCCAGTAGTTCGTGCCGGCGGCCTCCGCGGCGCAGGGAGGGGGCGCTTCGAACGTTCATCTCAGCATCCTCTGTCTCTGTCCGGCGGCTTCGATGGAAACTCCAAAGCTTTCAAGGATTTGATGTTCATGCTAGGAATGGCTGGCCTGTAAAGCGCCGTAGCCTATCATGGCCCGCGGCGGGATTGTTTCATGGCCGGACGGTCTCTTGCGAAAGGTTCCGGCGCCGCTCATCGAGACCGCTATCCCAGCTCTTTCCGCAGCGGCGCCCCGGTTCCGCCACGGAGAACCAGAACGATCTCCCCCGCGATCGCCAGGGCGATCTCGCCCGGTGTCCTTGCCCCGATATCGAGCCCGATGGGAGCATGGATCCTCGCGAGCCGCGCGGGATCGATCCCCTTCTCCTCAAGGAGCAGCTCGAAGACGCCGCGGACGCGCCGGCGGCTTCCGATCATGCCGAGGTAGCCGGGATCCCGGTCGATGACCTTCAAGAGGCACTCGACATCGTGCTGATGACCCCGGGTGACCAGGACGACGGCCGTCGACGCATCGATTGGCAACCTCGCGAGCGCCTCTCCAAACGGCTCGCTTTTGACCTCGTCAACCCTCGGAAACCGCTCCCGGTTGGCGTAACGCTTCCGATCGTCCAGGACCACGACACGAAAGCCGAGAAGCCCCCCGATCGCGGCAAGCGGCAAGGCGATGTGGCCTGCGCCGCAGATGAGCAACATCGGCTTCGGTTTGGGGATGTCGAGATAGGCAACCGCGTCGTCCATCGGAAGGAGACGGGTGCGGCCGGAAGCCAGGGCCTCCGCGATCATGGTTCGCAGTCCCTCCGGGACCGCGTCGGGAAGCGGCGCATCGGAGACAAGCGGGATGCGATGAAACGCGCCTTCCCCGACCTTGTCGAGCATCTTGAGAAAGCCGCCGGAACCGGCACAAAACCGCTCGACCAGGGCCGCCTCCGAAGGCTCGAATCGCTCCGTCAACACGTAGAGTTTGCCCCCGCAGATCCCGCTGCTGTCGAGCGTGACCTCCTCGGTGAGATCGACCGTCACCAGTTCGGCATGGCCGCTGTCGAGGGTTCGCAACCCCTCCCGAATGACACGCGCTTCCCCGCAGCCGCCGCCCACGGTTCCCTCGTGGCGTCCAAGCGGGTGGATGACCATCCGGGTTCCCTCGCGCCGCGGGACGGAGCCGACCGTCCGGATGACCGTTGCCAGCGCGGCCGGCTCTCCCGCCTGGAGAATGTCGAGAAGCTTCCGGTAGATCTCCATGCTTGTCTCAGCCAGGCGGCGGAAGGATGACGACCCGTCTCCCCTCGACGCGGATCCTTCCGGCCGTCACCAAGGCGACGGCCTCCGGGTAGATTCGATGCTCCTCGACGAGGATCCGGACGGCGAGCGTCTCGGCTGTGTCGTCCGGAAGGACGGGAACGGCCGCTTGCAAGATAATGGGGCCGGCCTCGGGATCGGGCGGCACGATATGGAC
>CAZHMF010000274.1:0-1678 GCA_964533605.1 uncultured Anaerolineaceae bacterium | reverse complement strand
CCTTCAACAACGCCGCCCAGATCTGGAATCACAGCTTCTACTGGAACTGCCTCTCGCCGACCGGGGGAGGTCCGCCCACGGGCAAGATCGCGGAGGAGATCGATGCCAGATGGGGCTCCTTCGACAAGTTCAAGGACGAGCTTTCGCAGTCGGCGGTGACGAACTTCGGCTCTGGCTGGACCTGGCTCGTGAGGAACGAGCAGGGGGAGCTCGAGATCCTGAACACGTCCAATGCGGGAAACCCGCTGACCGAGGGCAAGACGCCGATTCTGACGATCGACGTTTGGGAGCACGCGTACTACATCGATTACAGGAATGTCAGGCCCCGGTACGTCGAGGCCTATTGGCAGCTGGTGAACTGGGATTTCGCCAACCAGAACCTGTGAGGCCCAGAGCCTGTAGCGGAAGGGGCGACTGGTCCGACAGGTCACGAAGGAGGCCGTGATGAGACCCGATTCACTGGACGCGGTACTCGATTTCGCCATCAAGAACGAGCAGGATGCTGCTGACTTCTATAGCGAGCTGGCTTCGAAGATGGCGAAACCGCACATGAGAGAGTCTCTCGAGGGCTTTGCTGCGGAGGAGAGGGGCCACAAGGCCAGGCTCGAGGCGCTCAAGGCAGGACAGATCTCGAAGCTCACCAGGGAGACGGTGCTCGATCTCAAGATCGGGGACTATCCTCGAGTTTCGCCATTTTTCTCGACTCTCCGAGCGACGCAGACGGTAGCTGAGCTCAGTGCCCTGATCCCCGGGAGAGATCTGGGGCTGGCGTAGCGCGCGCCGATGTGCCATACGATGGCTGATGGAGGGAACGCACGCCGACGAGCCGGTCCTCCTGCGCTACCGGACTCGCGAGATCCGGCCCTCCGATCTCGAGACGATCCACGTCGTCATTGGGACCCACGGGAGCGGAGGGCGCGCGGAGATCGCCCAGCGGCTCTGCGAGCTGTGGAAGTGGCGCCATCCCCGAGGCGACTGGAAGACCGGCGCCTGCTGGGACCTGCTGCGGCATCTGGACCGACAAGGGCTCGTCGCTCTTCCTGCACCCCGCACCTCCGGCCGACCGAAGGGTGGGCGTCGGCGGCGTCCGCTTTCCGAGCACCCCCTCCCCGTCTATCCCTTTCCCATGCAGGAGGGGGACCTCGACACCCTCGTCCTGCGTGTGATTACGCGGGAAGAGTGGTTGGGCTGGGAGATCCTGATCGATCGCTTTCACTACCTCCGACACCGCCCGATCGTCGGCGAGCATCTCCGCTACGCCGCCTATCTCGAAGGACAGGTCGTGGCCTGCCTTGCGTGGGCCTCCGCGGCGCTGCGCTGTCCGGCGCGCGACCGCTTCATCGGCTGGGATGACGCCACCCGCAAGCGGCGACTGCCCGGCGTGGTCAACAACACGCGCTTTCTCATCTTGCCGTGGATCCGGGTTCCCCACCTCGCCTCCAAGATCCTCGGAACGAACCTGCGCCGACTCCATGCGGACTGGCAGCAGACCTGGGGCCACGGACTCGTCCTCGCCGAGACCTTCGTCGACGCCGCCCGCTTCCAGGGAACCTGCTACCGGGCGGCGAACTGGATCGAGGTGGGGATCACCCAGGGACGTGGCAAGAAGGGCAACCGATATCACCACCACGGCCGTCCCAAGACGGTCTGGCTCTATCCCCTCCATCGTCATTGGCGA
>CAZHMF010000273.1:0-1679 GCA_964533605.1 uncultured Anaerolineaceae bacterium | reverse complement strand
GGAGCAGCGCACCATCGGCAACACCGACCTCAAGACGTCCCCAATAGGCTTCGGAGAGCACGACCAGCTACGGTGAAATCGACGTTGGTGAAGCCACCAACGCGGTCGCCGCCGAGAATGTGGCGGCCGTCGAGTGGCGGCTCACGGACGAAGACCGGGCGGAGATCGACCGGATCTTCGAAGAAGAGGGAGTCCCGACCCACCTGTCCACCCCGCAAGCGGTGTGAACAGCGGCGGAAGCGCGCCGTCCCCGTGCTAGTCTCAATGGTCGACCCGCCCGGCAATCGCGGCGTCATCGAGGAGATAAACCATGACGGACATCACGCCATTCAAGATCGACATTCCCGAGAGCGAACTCGATGATCTTCACCGGCGGCTCGAGCTCACGAGGCTCCCCGAGGCGGAGACCGTCGACGACTGGTCGCAGGGCGTGCCACTCTCCTATATCAGCGAGCTGACGGAATACTGGCGGGACCGCTATGACTGGCGCCGGGCTGAATCGGCTCTGAATGCCTTTCCCCAGTTCAAGACCGAGGTCGACGGCCTCGGCATCCACTTCATCCATGTCCGCTCTCCGGAACAGGGCGCGTTGCCCCTGGTCATGACTCATGGCTGGCCGGGGTCGGTGGTCGAGTTCCTCAAAGTGATCGGCCCGCTGACCGACCCGGCATCGCACGGGGGCGACCCAGCCGATGCGTTCCATGTGGTCTGCCCGTCGCTTCCGGGATACGCCTTTTCGGACAAGCCGGCTTCCCCGGGGTGGAACGTGGAACAGATCGCTGACGCGTGGGGCACGCTCATGGCCCGCCTCGATTACAGCGGTTACGTCGCCCAGGGGGGCGACTGGGGATCCGCAGTGACGACGGCGATCGGCACGAGAGACGGTGAGCATTGCCGCGGCATCCATCTCAACATGATCAGCGCCCGGCCCGACCCGGACACGATGAACGATCTCACGGACCTCGAGAAGCGAGGTCTGGCCGGCATGCAGCACTACCGCGACTGGGATTCGGGATACTCGAAGGAGCAGAGCACGCGCCCCCAGACGGTGGGCTACGGGCTCGTGGACTCCCCGGTTGGGCAGCTGGCATGGATCGTTGAGAAGTTCTGGGCCTGGACGGACTGCGACGGTCACCCGGAGAACGCACTCACCCGGGACGAGATGCTCGACAACATCATGCTCTACTGGCTCACGGCCAGCGGTGCTTCGTCGGCACGCCTCTACTGGGAGAGCTTCGGCCGTCCGGTGGGCCCGGACGTGACAGTCCCGACCGGGTGCAGCATCTTCCCAAAGGAGATCTTCCTCTGCTCGAGGCGGTGGGCGGAGAGCCGGTACAAGAACATCGTCTACTGGAATGAACTGGACAAGGGCGGGCACTTCGCGGCGTTCGAGCAGCCCGAGCTCTTCACCCAGGAGCTGCGAGATTGCTTTCGCCACATGAGGTGAGCGGCGCGGGCGCCTCAGCCTCACAGTTCCCGCTCGGCGAGGCGGAACTCTCGGGAGGAAAGGATCGTCAGGAACTGACATGACCACCCCAGCCCCAACCCGGGCCCCGTCACCTGCTGTGGTGGTCATCGCTCTTGCCGCAGTGCTCATCATGGCCTGCGGCGGGGGCGGCGGGGGACCCCCACCCCCCCCCACCCACGCGCCCCCCCCGGACGCGGCCGCGCCGCCGCCC
>CAZHMF010000272.1:0-1686 GCA_964533605.1 uncultured Anaerolineaceae bacterium | reverse complement strand
ACGTAACGACGCTCAACGAATGTACGCGTCCATTCTTCCGCCTCGAGGACGTCCGGGACATCACGGGGCTCCCCGAGACCTCCGCGAGGAGCTTCGTCCGCAAGCTCGTGGATCGGGGCGTGGCCTCCCGGCTCAAGCCCGGCCTCTATGTCCTGGTCCCCTTCGAGCTGGGGAGGCAGCGGCAGTACCCGGGCAACCCTCTCGTCGTCGCCCGGGAGATCATGCACGGCAAGGACTACTACCTCTCCCACGCCACCGCGATGGAGATCCACGGCATGACGACCCAGCCGCAGTTGGTGGTAATGGTGAGCACGCCGGCGACACGGCGCTCCGTGACGGCGCTGGGCGTGGAGTTCCGGTTCGTCCGCTGCCAGCGCCGGCATCTCTTCGGCCTCACCGAACACTGGGTGACCAAGCAGGAGAAGGTGCGAGTGAGCGACCTGGAGCGGACGATCATCGACGGACTCAAGCAGCCCGTGCACTGCGGCGGGTTGACCGAGGTCGCCAAGGGCCTCTGGATGCGACGGCAGGACATGAACGTCGACCGGCTCGTGCAGTACGCGAAGAGGATCGGCGTGGGTGCCGTCGTGCGCCGGCTGGGGTTTCTGCTGGAGACCTACGAGATGGCGCCGGCGCCGGACCTGGACCGGCTTCGGAGAGGCTTGACCGCGACCTACGTCCGGCTCGATCCCATTCTGCCGGCTGCGGGGAAACGCCTTCGCCGGTGGCGCCTTCAGCTGAACGTCGACCCCGAGGAACTGCGCGCCGTTGTGAGGACCTGACCCCTGATCCCGCAGCGGGACCTCTCGCTTCTTTCCAATCGCCTCGCCGAGCGTGGAGGCCGGCGCATCCCGGAGGCGGTCCTCGAGCGCGACTACTGCCTCTCGTGGTTCCTGGTCGGATTGTCGCGCAGCCCGCTTCGGGATCGAAACGCGTTCAAGGGCGGGACCGCGCTGAAGAAATGTTTCTTCGCCGACTACCGATTCTCCGAGGACCTGGACTTCACCTTGACCCAGGAAACGTCGTGGGAGGAGATCGAGCGACACCTCGCCGTGGCCTTCGAGGAGACCCGGAGGGCATCCGGCGTGGAGTTCCGCCTCGATCACCTCGACCGCCACTCCCACGAGAACAGCCACACGTTCTACCTGGCCTACGAGGGCCCTCTTCCCTCGGCGCGCGGGAAGACCGTCAAGACCGACATCACGATTCGCGAGCGCATCGTCCTGCCGATCGAGGATCGTCCGGTCCTGCGCGGGTACGAGGAGTACCACGATCTGCCCGAGGACGCCGAGGTCCGGGTCTATTCCCTCGACGAGGTGGCGGTCGAGAAGACGGTGGCGCTCCTGGACCGGGCCCGAAACGAGCCCCGCGACCTGTACGACCTGTGGTTCCTCACGGCGGGCGGCCACGTGCGCCTGCCCGACCTTGTCGATCCCCTCGTGCGGAAGCTGGAGTTCCGGCGATTGACGCTGGCGCAGGTCGGCGGGCAGTTCGCCGCCAAGGAGGCGCGCTACAAGAAGCTCTGGCAGGTCCGCCTCGCGGCGCAGATGGCCGAGCTCCCGGAGTTCGACGCGGTCTACCGCGAGGTCCGGCGCGCCCTCCGGCAGGGACGCCTCGGCGGATAGCCGAGTCGCTCGCCGGCCGTTCCGTTAGATTCTATCCGGCGAACGTTTGACGTCGTCCAAC
>CAZHMF010000271.1:0-1687 GCA_964533605.1 uncultured Anaerolineaceae bacterium | reverse complement strand
CCGAGGTGTTTGTCCCCGGCGGGGTCCTCGGAGGGATCGGCGCCGTCACGATCATCCTCGGCGCCATCATCGCCTTCCGGGACACGCCCTCCGACCTGCGGCCTCCCCCCTGGGCCCAGGTCATGGCCGGGCTAGCTCTCGTCTCCGCTCTGGCCCTCGTGGCTCTCGCCGGGACGCTGTTGAGGAGAAGCGTGAGCGAAGGCGTCCCGTCGATGGTCGGGCGTCTCGCCGTGGCCCGGACGGACATCTCACCCGAGGGATGGGTGCTCATCGATGGCGAGCGCTGGCGGGCCGTCTCGGAGGCGCCCGATGGCATTGAGGCAGGTCGGCATGTAAGAATCACCCACGTAGATGGCCTTGAATTACGGGTGACCGAGGAGGATGAGGGATGACCGACGATCAAATGTACGCACCTCCACCTTCGGACGCACCGGCGGGATTTGGAGCGAAGATAACGCGCTGGATCCTGCTCGGACTGGGTGGCGTGCTGCTCATACCGCTGTTTCCCTTCTATGTGCGCATCGTCAAGGAGTACGAGCGCGGCGTCATCTTCCGCCTGGGCCGCCTCATCGGCGCGAAGGGGCCGGGCCTGTTCCTGCTCATACCGATCGTCGACAAGATGGTCGTGGTCGACCTCCGGACCATCGTCCACGACGTGCCGTCCCAGGAGGCGATCACTCACGACAACGTCACCGTCAAGGTGAACGCAGTCATTTACTACCGCGTGCTCGACCCCGCGATGGCCGTTACCCGCGTCACCGAGTACGGGCGCGCGACGTCACAGGTCGCCCAGACCACGCTCCGCTCGGTCCTGGGACAGTCGGATCTGGACGAACTGCTCGGCGAACGGGAGGGGATCAACCACAAGCTCCAGCAGATCATCGATGAGCAGACTGAGCCCTGGGGGATCAAGGTCAGCCTGGTCGAGGTCAAGGACGTCGAGCTCCCCTCAACAATGCAACGCGCCATGGCCCGGCAGGCCGAGGCGGAACGGGAACGCCGCTCCAAGGTCATCGCCGCCGACGGCGAATTCCAGGCCAGCGAACGCCTCCGCGAAGCCGCCGAGGTCATGAACCGGGAGCCAATGAGCCTCCAGCTGCGGCTTCTCCAGACGCTCAGCGAGATCGCCGTGGAACGGAACAGCACCATTGTCTTCCCGCTTCCTGTGGAGCTGCTCCGCTTCTTCGCCGGCGACCAGGGCGGCAACGGGTCCGGGGAGAACAGCTCCTAGGAGAACCACACCCCTCCATCGACGGTGATGTCCGCCCCGTGATGTTGCGTGCATCGTCGGACGCCAGGAATGCGGCCAGGCCCGCAATGTCCTCGGGTTCACTGACGCGCTTGAGGGCGGCTCCGGCGGCGGCACCCTCGAGCAGCCACTCGAGCGTGATCCCCGCTTTGTCGGCAAGCTCCTGGAGCCGCGGACCGGTCGTCGCTCCGGGACTGATGCAGTTCACGTTGATGTCGAACTCGCCCAGCTCCACGGCCAGCGTCCGCGTCAGCCCGACCAGTCCCATCTTCGTAGCTGTGTAGGGTGTGCGCCTTGCCAGCGGCCGCTTCCCACTCATCGAGCCGATGTTCACGATTCTCCCCGCCCGACGCTCCCGCATCCGGCGCGCTGCCTCGCGGGCACTCAGCCATGGCCCCGACAGATTGATGCGAAGCGTCTGCCCCCAACCCTCCAATC
>CAZHMF010000270.1:0-1694 GCA_964533605.1 uncultured Anaerolineaceae bacterium | reverse complement strand
CATGTCGGGAGCGCTGTGGTGGGGCAACATAAAGGCGGGCCGTATGCCCGCCTCCGATAGACGCGCAGACTACCAGCGATCGCGCTGGCCGCCCCCCCGGTTCTCTGTGCGGGCTCGCGCCTGGCTGACCTTGAGGTTACGGCCACCCATCTCCGTGCCGTCGAGGGCGCGCATGGCTGCGGTTGCCTCTTCATCGTCCATCTGAACGAATCCGAATCCACGGGGCCGTCCCGTGTCACGATCCATGATCACGTTCACCTCGTGAACCTGCCCATGCTGGGCAAAGAGGGCACGCAGCTCATCCTCGGTCACACTGAAGGGTAGGTTGCCGACGTACAGCTTCATGTCAGTCGTCACTCCGTTTACGCCCCAGAAAATAACGAACCGGCCGATCCGGTGGCACGGCTTGTCCGCGCGCCGAAAACTCACCGGCACTAACGATTCCCCGGCAGGCTTCTCTAGCCTACCGAGAGGGGACCCTTTCCATGACCGATTGTCGATTCAGCAGGGGCGTAGAGAGCGAGTCGAGTCGGTATGAGGAACCCATATGTAGTTCAGATTATCGTCCATCTGCCGGAAAAGTCAAATGGTTTTTCCTCGTTCGCCCGGGTTCCTCCCTCCGGAGGGCTCTCGCGCGCTCTGACCCGAGGCCCCACCCGAAGGGGGACGAAAGGACGGCGCCGGACCGGATCGGAGCCACAACCCATTACAGCACATTGGGTTACGTATCGCCGAGAGGGGCCCCACCCATGCCCCCCGGTCGGTGCGAAGGGGAGAGACCGGCCGGCCGGCCGGCGCCCGCGACCACGTCCTCGGTTTTCTCTCTACCGTTCCAGGGCGACGAGCCGCCGCCGGAGATCGTCGAGGTTCGCCTCGAGCGTGTCGATCGCCGCATCCTGGTCGCGCAGGCTCGCTCGCTGGTCCTGGATGATCTTGACAAGGAGGGCGACGACGTCGAGCGGGCGAATGCCTCCGTTCTTCGGGTCGGTCACGAGCTCCGGCAGGCCGCCCGCGACAAAACCGATCTGGTCGGACGAAATGGTCTCTCCCTTTATGGGATCCGCGGCCCGCCGGAAGACGACCGGCGTGAGCTCCGAGAGCATCTCGTCCGCCTCGCCCGACGTCAAATCGCGGCTTCCCTTCGTCCCCCGGATAGGCGGGCCGGGCGAAAGGTCGATGAAGTCGCTGTTCGCATAGATACTCGTCCCTGACTCGATCGCGTACGCGACGAAGAGATCCGCTACTGCCCAGATGTCACCCGAGTTTGGATGCTGGGCGCTCGAGGCCGCGAGCCGGCAGTAGGACGCCTGGATCGGATTCGTCTCCAGGCTCGTTTGAATCGTCCCATAGGCAACCAGGTTGTCGCTGAACCGAAAACGGGTGGAGTCCTTCTCGTACGTCAGATAGGTTGTGTCGCCGTAGAAGTAAACGTAGTCGTTGTCGGCGTCGGACGAATCGCCGACGGAGAGGGCACCGCGAACAACAACTCGGTCCGCATTCAGCGAGTCGATCTCGCCCGCCGTCCCGCGGATGCTGACATCGCCGTTGACATCGAGCTTCGCGCTCGGGCTCGACGTTCCGATTCCGACATTCCCCGTGGCGTCGATCGTGAGGCGCGTGTTCGTGCTCACGGCGCTCGTGCCGATCTTGAACTTGAAGGCGTCCGAGACGTCCACCCCCGCCGCGAATCGACT
>CAZHMF010000269.1:0-1705 GCA_964533605.1 uncultured Anaerolineaceae bacterium | reverse complement strand
GCCCCCTCGCGCGCGCGGGGCAGTGCCACGACGGGCGCGCCGGCGCGGGGGGGCCCGCCCGGCCGCGGGATGCTCCGGCCCGCACCGACCGGCACCCATCCCGCCGCGTACGAGAGGAACAGGCGAGCGGTGCACCCGTCGCTGACGTAAAGCTCGTTACCGCTCTCCCGGATCGGCGGTTGGTAAACTCGCACCCATGCTCTGCCCACGCTGCCGGACCGACCTGAAGACCGAGCATCATCAGGGAATCGAAGTCGACCGCTGCCCGTCGTGCAATGGACGCTGGCTCGATTACGACGAACTCGATGAACTCGAGAGTACCTCTGCCCCCGACCCCGATGCCCGTCGCGGGACAATTCAGTACGCGCGCCGTGAAAGCGGACTCCGCTGCCCGGTCTGCGACAAGCGCATGGCTGCTTTCAACTACAGGGCCAACCCGCTGGAGCTCGACGCCTGTGAAGACGAGCACGGCTTCTGGCTGGACGCCGGCGAGGAGGGCCGCGTCACGGACCTGATCGAAGAGCGCGTTCGAGGCCTCAACCGTGCAGCCTCTGCCGAGCAGGCCTGGGGTGAGTTTCTCGGAGGGATCGGCGGCGGGTCCGTCTGGGAGCGCGTGAAAGAGGCGTTCCGGGGGCGCCGGCGCTAACCGGCCGTCCCCCCGGTCCGGCAAGGGGCCGTGGGCTCAGACGGCGAGCCCGTAGAGGCGATTGAGTTCCGAGTACCTGTCGCGGTCCGGCTTCAGCCCGGCAAGCTCCTCCGCGTCCGGGCCGTAACGGTAGGCCCGAAACAGCCAGCTCCTCCGCTGCCCGTCGACAACATGAGTGACGGGGCTGATCCACTCCCACGCTACTTCCCCGGCGGGGGTCACCTCGAACACACGCCCCGATGCCCCTTCGCAGATCAGCGTGTTGCCGTTCGGCAGGCGCTGAGCGCCGGAGATGTGACCACTGAAGAACTGTTGCGGTGGGTTCGCCGTGTAGTTCCAGACGATCTCGTTCTTCACCGGATCAACCTCGATCACCCGCGAGTAGGGCAGCGCTTGAGGACGGTTCATGCCGTTGTCGAAGATGAGCACGTTTCCGCCGGGGAGCGCGCTCGCATCGTGCTGGTGATAGGTCTCGGGGGCTCCATATTTCCAGTCCAGCTCACCGGACTGCCGACGGATCCGGCCGACACGGCTGTTCTGGCGGCAGGAGAACAAGAGGTCACCGTCATCCGTCGTGTCGAGGCTGTTCGTGTGCGTCCATTCCCACCGCCGCTCGTTCGGGCCGATCGGATCTCTGACCGGGTCCAGGAGCTCCCACAGATGCGTGCGAGCCACGTCCCGGCCATCTCTGTCGATCTCGACGAGATCATCGCTGATGAGCGGCGGCAGTCTCTCGCCCTTCATGCGCACGCCCCCGCGCACTCTCTTCGCGACCTCCCCGGGGACCTCAACGAACTCCGGGATGACCAGGTGCTCACCGTCAACCAAGGTCCAGTCGTGGTGTATCGCCTCGTTGTGGTAGCTCCACGCGACGGAGCCGTCGGACGCTATCTCCACGAGGTCGGTCGCACCGCCGCCGATGAGTCGGAAGATGCCCGGCGGCGGGGGCGGGCGGCGGCCAGGCTCATGCTCTGGGGGCTTGATGGCGGCATCACCGGCCAGAGCCATCAGCCGTCCACCCGCGAGGAACCGCACGGCGCGCAGGCGGGAGGCCCGGAG
>CAZHMF010000268.1:0-1711 GCA_964533605.1 uncultured Anaerolineaceae bacterium | reverse complement strand
ACCCGCCGCCGTGTGTGTGCGGTCTTTGGGGCTGTCCCGGGTTCGGGGGCGGGGTTGGCGCCCGGCAAGGTCTCTCACGCTCACGCCGCCGGCCGCCCCGCGAGCTTCTGGACCAACACCCGCCAGTGCTCCAACGCCCCGAAGAACTGCCGCACGGGGACGCGTTCGTTGAGGCCGTGGGCGAACTGGTCGGACTCCTTCATGAAGAGGCCCGCGACGCCGTAGGTGGGAATGCCGTTGGAGCGGAAGGCCTTCCCGTCGGTGCCGTAGGGCGCCATGTAGGGGATCACCGGCAGGTCGGGAAAGCGCCCGTGGACAGCGGCGTTGACCGCCTCCATGACGTCGTCTCTAAGGGGGGACGCCGGGCTCGGTGTTGCGGCGCCCACCCCCTCGATCTCGAGTCCGCGCGTATCCGCGACGCGCAGCAAGGTCGCCTCGATGTCGGAGACCTCGACGCCCGGGAAGATCCGGCAGTTTACGGTAGCGGTCGCGGACTGCGGGAGCGCGTTCTCGGCGTGGCCGGCCCGGAGCATCGTCGCGATGCAGGTGGTCCTCGTGATGCCGACGAGTTCGGGCTCGTTCCAGAGCACGGCGGCGGCTTGGCTGTCGTCCGGGTTCTCGGCCAGATGGGCCATCGCCTCTCCGACCGCCCCCTCGGTGATTTTCGCGCTCTCGCGGAAGAAGAGCCGGGTCGCGTCGTTCACCCTCACGGGGAACCGATACGCTTCGATCCTCTTGAGCGCCGTCGCCAACTCGTAGATCGCGTTGTCGGTGCGCGGCGTCGAGCTGTGGCCTCCGGGGTTTCGGACGGTCAGCTCGAAGGTCGCGTAGGTCTTCTCCGAGGTCTGGACCGAGTACGCGACCGGCGAGCCGTCTTCCGCCAGGACGCCGCCTCCGCCGTCGGCGTTGAGGGCGAAGGCCGCATCGGTCAGATCGCGGTGCACGGTCGCCATCCGCTCGGCGGAGAGCATGCCCGTCTCCTCGTCTCCGGTGAAGGCGATGACGAGGTCCCGGCTGGGCACGAATCCGTCGTGCTTGAGGCCCAGGAAGGTCATGGTGAGCATGGTGACGCCCATCTTGTCGTCGAAGCTCCCCCGCCCGAAGAAGTAGCCGTCCTCCTCGATCAGCGTGAACGGATCGCGCTCCCAGTCATCCGGATTCGCCTGCACGACGTCCATGTGCGCGATGAGCAGGATGGGCTTCTCGCCCGAGGAGCCGTCGCCCGGGTAGCGCACGACAAGACCCGCGGCCTCCTCGCCGTTCTCCTTGGTGAAGGGGAGCACATGCACGTCCTCCGCCGGGAAGCCGCCCTCCCTGAACTGCTTGGCGAGGTACTCCGCGACCGCGGGGACCTGCCCGTGCCCTTCCGAGGAGCGGTAGGAGACGATGGTGCGGTAGATCTCCAGAGCTTTCTGCTGGTAGGGCTCGGTGTAGTCGGCGCTCGAGTCCTGAGCGACGCCCGCGAGCGGCATGAGGAGGAGGGCGATGGCCGCCGTGTAAAAGGGACGCATGAGCTCTGCTTTCCAACGGGGAGGTGGCGATTCGGCGACGGGCAAGGTAGGAAGGTCGGCTGGCGAAGGCATCCCCTCTTGTGCCCGCACCGCTCCGGCCAGCACCTTGCCCCCGTTGCTGATTCCCGTACCGGAAGGGTCGCATGGTCGGGTTCACGCTGAACGGTCGAGCGGCGCCGAGCCGTTACCCCGCCGCACCG
>CAZHMF010000267.1:0-1717 GCA_964533605.1 uncultured Anaerolineaceae bacterium | reverse complement strand
CCCGTCGGTCTGAGGGCGGCGAGGACTGGTCACACCCGCGCGCTCAAGTGCGAGGAGGTCATCCGCAGCGTCCTGGAAGCGGCGGGCCTCCGCATGGTGGACGGGGTCGGTGAGGTCGCCCGGGAGCTGAGGGCGCACTTCGAGGACGGGTTGGCCGCCGGCACGCCCGCGGAGACGCTCATCGAGAGGTTCGGGGATCCCGCCGTGGCCGGAGTCAGAATCGCGCGCACGCGGCCGCGGGCCACGGCGAGGAACCGAGGAGAGAACGGGAGGTGGTGGATGTCACCCAAGGAGTGGTGGGGCGAGGTTCGAAAGGCAGCGCGCAGGCTGGGCAGAGCGCCCGGGTTCGCGTTCATCGTCGTGCTCACGCTGGCGCTGGGCGTAGGAGCGAATACGGCCATCTTCACCGTCCTGAACGCCGTGCTGCTTCAGGACCTTCCCTATCCCGAGCCTGATCGGCTGGTGCGCGTCTACGAGGTGCACGACGAATGGGGCACCTCACCGTTCCTCCGCGGCCCCACCACGGCGGAGTACCGAGGCTGGGACGAGGTCTTCGAGGGCCTCGGCGCCCTCTACACCTACCGGGAGGTCGGAGCGGACCTGACCAGCGGCGATCAACCCGAGCGGGTGACCGTCGTGAGGGTCTCGGCAGGCTACTTCGAGACGTTGGGCATCCGACCCCTCCGAGGCCGGACTTTCGACGAAGACGAGAGCTACGGCCCTGGTGAGAACGTCTCCTCCACGCTGCCCATCGCCCGGGTCGCCATCATGTCCCACCGGCTTTGGACGACGCGGTACGGGGCCGACGAGGGCATCGTGGGCAGCACGCTGGAACTGGACGGCTCCTCCTTCGAGGTCGTGGGCGTGATGCCGGGCGGTTTCAACAACCCCTTCGGTACCAAGGCGGACGTCTGGGTACCGCTGGATCTGAGGCCGGGCGGCTCGAACCACTTTGGGAACTACTATCTCTCGGCGGTCGCGCGGTTGGCGCCCGGCCTCACGTTGGAGGCCGCCCAACAGCGGCTGATGGTGCTGGCCCGGGGCTTCGAAGAGGCCCAGCCGGAGGCCGGCGGATGGTATCCCCGGTTGGCTCCGTTGCATGCGGACATCGTGGGCCCGACCCGGCAGGCGATGCTATGGATCCTGGCCACCGCGGCCGGCCTGGTGCTCCTGACAGCCTGTGTGAATGTCGCGAATCTGCTGTTCGCCCGGGGCTTGGGGCGAGACCGTGATCTGGCGCTCCGCGCCGCGTTGGGCTCCGGGCGCGGTCGCCTCATCGCGAGCATCCTCGCGGAGAACGGCCTCCTGGCTGTCGCCGGCGGCCTGGTCGGACTCGGCCTGGGTTGGGCCGGGGTACTCACCCTGTTGCGCCTGGCGCCGGACGCACTGCCGATGGCTGCCGAGATCGAGGTGGGAGGTACCGTCTTCGCCTTCGCATCGACCGTGACCACGGGGGCCCTACTCCTCTTCGGGCTGGCGCCCGCGCTACGGATGTCGCGTACGGCTCCGGCGGACGTTCTCCGATCCGGGGATCGCGCCTCCACGGTCGGCCGGAGGGTGAAGCGCCTGCGCGATGCGATGGTCGTGGTCCAGGTGGCCGCCGCGCTCGTGCTCGTGGCGGGGTCACTGCTTCTCACCCCCAGCTTCGCCTCCCTTCTCCGAGTGCCTCTTGGTGTCGAGCCGGAGGGGGGCCTGACCCTCGAGGTCCACCTGCCTG
>CAZHMF010000266.1:0-1727 GCA_964533605.1 uncultured Anaerolineaceae bacterium | reverse complement strand
GTAAGCCCGGAGGTGAATGATTCACTGCACGCTGCCATCTCTCAACTGCCGGGGGGCGAGGCGGTCTTCATCAGCTCCCTCGAAGGTCTGCGGCTCGCTCTTTCGGATGCTCTGCACTGGGCCTTTCTGTTGGGGGCGGTGGTCGCCGGGCTGGGGTTCCTTGTCTCGCTGTTCCTCCGTGATGTCCCCATGCGGGAGATACCTGGGATGACGGATCCTTCCTCTGCGAAGGGTCCCTCCCCCGGGCAGCAGGTCGTGCCCGCTGCTCCCGTCCCAGGGACAGCCACGCCCGCACCTGCCGAGCCGCCGGCCGGCTTCCGGGGCCGCGAACGGATCCCCGAGCCGGTGCCTGCCGGGAGTATGCGCGGTGACCCGAGGTCAGGAGACGCCGGCGAGGAATCGCCGGATCTGTGAAATGACGGCCTCCGGCTGGTCGTGGTGCATCCAGTGCCCGGCTCCTTCGATGGTCGCCGAGCGCAGATCCCGCAGATACTTTCCCGCATCCGGATGCTGCCTCGATCGGACCCTCGAGTCCTCTCCGTTCAGCAGCAGCACCGGGCAGGCCACTGCTCGCCAGAAACCGGGGAGTTCCGACCTTCGAAGCTCCATCGACGTCCGGCCGTTGACCCAGAAGTCGTACTTCCAGACATACCCGCCGTCGACCGGTCGCGACGCGAACTTGGCCAGGTGGGGGAGGAAGTCGGCGGGAAGCCGTGGGTTGGCTTCGAGCATCCGGCGGGCGGCCGCTTCAAGGTCGGGATAGACGCGGGGTGTCTGGGTCTCGAAGTCCCGCAGCCGGTCTGCCCAGCTTCGCAGCCATGCGGGTCCGACGGATTCGAACTGCGGGGGATTCAGCGAGTGCGTGCCCTCCAGGGCAACCAGAGCACGGAAGTGCTCCGGGAACGTCCCGGCGGCGACAAGGGAGACCGAACCACCATACGAATGCCCGACGACGATCGCGGGGGATCCGGTCGCCTCGATCACCCGCACTACGTCCAGCGCGATGTCGGGGAGACCGTAGTTGCCACCCGGCGTCGGGTCGGAGTCGCCGTGGCCGCGAAGGTCGAGGGCGACGACGTGGTAGTCGTCCGTGAATGCCCGGGCGATGCGGTCCCAGGACCTGCCGTGATCCCGACCGCCGTGGACCAGAACCATCGCCGGCGCGCTCTCGTTTCCCCAGTCCCAGCAGGAGATCCGAAGACGCTGGGATTGAACGAAACGTTGGGCCGGCGCCATGGAGGCGAATCTAAGGTCGACCCCGCAAGGGGTCAAACCGCGATCCTCCCGCACAACTGAAGGAAACGCCATGATAGAACGATACAAACGAGGAGGACCGTCGCGATGGTCGAACCATATGTCGTCGGGAGCGAGCCCAGCGATCGATTCCCGCTCTGGACGAGGGCTAACGTCGGGGAGGTCTTCCCCGACCCGGTCGCCCCGCTGACATTCTCGCTGCTCATGCCGTCTCACACGGAGACGGGATGGCGTGATGCCTACCTCAAGATGGGTGCGTTCACCGCAGACGAGTTTACGCCCGGGAAGATGGAGCTCCTCGGCGTGTTCGGATCCTACTGCTATCTGAATGCGTCGGTGACCAGAATACTGGGCGAGCGCATGCCCGGCCTGTCGGCGCAGGCGATGGACGACATGTGGTACGGGTCGCAGCCCGGCGTCCCGCCCTACATGGAGCAGCCCGGGGACCACAACGAGGCGCGGACCGCCGATCT
>CAZHMF010000265.1:0-1736 GCA_964533605.1 uncultured Anaerolineaceae bacterium | reverse complement strand
CCCCCCCCCGCGGCGGAGGGAGGGCCCCCCGCCGCCGGGCGGGGACCGGCCCCCGGCTCGCCGACGGGCGGCCCGATATCGTCACCTACGAGCGGTTCGAGGGCGCCGCTCACGTGCGATCCTGGAACGTGGACCCGGAACGCTACGAATCCGCCCTCGAACAATTCGTCGAGACATGGATGAAACGATCGTCGCTCCGGCAAGCGTCGAGCGCTCTCAGCCCGCCGTCGTGGCGATGAGATCGTCCGTCGTCACCGCCCTCACGCGAAGTGCTTCGATCTCCGCTTCGCTGTAGCCGGCGATCCGCGCAAGCACGTCCCACGAATCGACTCCGAAGCCCGGCGCGGCCCGCACTTCGTCCGCCGGACGGCGCATCATCCTCCACACCGGCCGTGCCGTCCTCCCCTCGCCCGCGTCGGGATGGTCATAGGGCAGAAACATCCCGCGCGCCTCGAGATGGGCGTCCTTCGTTGCGAGCAGAGGCGTGAGGACGGCGGAAGCCGGGACACCCTCCGCCTGAAGGACCCGGGCGGCCTCGTCTGCGTCACGGGAAGCCGACCAGGCAGCGATCGCAGCGTCGATCCGGTCTTGCCCGGCACGCCGCCCGCCCAGCGTCGCGAAGGCCGGATCCTCGAGTTCGGGCGACCGGATCACTCGCTTCAGGCCATCCCACGCTGCATCGCAGTCGACCGCTACAGCGAGCCATCCGTCGGTGAACTCCATCGCCGGCGGCTCGCCCGGCAGAGCGTACATCGGCCGCGGCTCCGTCGCCGCCGCCGGGTAGACGTTGTGGGGAGCGAAGAGCGGATCGCGGTTCCCGATCCGCTCGGGAAGCGGCACACCGAGAGCTTCCGCCAGGACGAATTCGCCGACCAGCCCGCAGATCGCGTCTCGCTGTGGCACGACGACCTTGCACCCTTCGCCGGTCCGCTGGCGGTTCACCAGGGCGAGCGCCACAGCGCCGGCGGCGACGGTGCCGCCGACCGGGTCGCCGTAGGAGATCCCGCTCCGGTGCGGCGGCCCTCCTTCGTAACCCTGAAGGGCGACGAGGCCGCCCATCTGTTCGATCGTCGGCCCGAAGCCGATCCTGTCGGCATCGCCCCGGGAGTGTCCGAAGCCGGGCATCGAGATGTGGATGATGTCGGGCTTAAGCTTCTTGACCTCTTCGTACCCGAGCCCGATCCGGTCGGCGACGCCGCCGCTCCAGTTCTCGATGAAGACGTCCGCCGTGGCGATCAGCCGCCGCAGCGCCTCCATCCCTTCGGGCTGCTTGATGTCCAGGCTGATCCCGAGCTTGTTGCGGTTGTACTCATTGAAGTAGGGGCTCAGGTTCACTTCCGGCACACTTCGGGCGCCCAGCATCGTCCGCACGGGGTCGACGAAGGACGGGCCCTCGACCTTGATGACCTCGGCGCCCTGGTCGGCGAGGAAGCGGGTGCCGTAGGGACCGGCCCAGACGGCCGTCATGTCGATGACTCGAATGCCCCAGAAGGGCTGTTGCAGGGAGCCGTTGCCGTTCTCGGCGGAAGACGGGGACCGCACGTCCACACCGCTCAGCAGTTCGTCGTTGTGCTCTCCGAGGAGCGGCGCCCGCAGGGAGTGACCGCGGTCCCCGTCGCCGACGATGAGCGGGCCGGCCGGCAGCGGATGGCGGCCGAGGACCGGGTGCTCGCACTCCCGCCCGCAGCCTATCTCCTGGCAGCCGGGGCCGTCCCGCACGCGCGCGCGGACCGCGC
>CAZHMF010000264.1:0-1745 GCA_964533605.1 uncultured Anaerolineaceae bacterium | reverse complement strand
CCGTCGAGCGCCAGCTCGCAGGAGGGACCGACCTGCTTCACCGCGTCCGCGCAGACGAGCGGGCTCGGCCCGCCGTGACGGGTGGCGCTGGAGGCAGCGATCGGACCGCCGATCCTCTCGACGATTCGGTGGATCAGCGGCGCATCCGGTATCCGGAAGCCGATTGTCCGCTCCTCTCCCAGGTAGGCGGCCCGGAAGGACGGCTCGGCCGGCGTGACAATTGTCCAGGCGCCCGGGCCGAGCGCGTCAACCAACCGGACGGCCGGGCCGGACAGCTTCGCGTAGCGGCCGACGAGATCGATGCTGTTGGCGAAGAGAAGCTGGAGAGGCATCCCCGCAGGCCGGCCTTTGGCCGCACTGATCCGGAGCGCCCCCTTGTCCCGGCGCCCATCTGCCGCGATTCCGTACACGGTGTCGGTCGGGACGATTACCAGGCGCCCTCCGCCGAGAGCCGTCACAGCTCGCGAGATACCGTCATCGTCTACTGCATAGACAGGGCACGCAGAAGCTCCGGCGGGCGGTGACATCATGCGCATTGTTGCATGCCTCGCGGGAGCAAGCCGCGGCGTTCCTCTTGACCCCCCGGGGTGCGGGCTGCTTGACTTCGAGCATCCCATGACCGATCCGAAGCCGGCCGCCGACGATCCCGGGCGCGGACATGAGACGATCGTGGTCCTTGACTTCGGATCTCAGTTCTCCATGCTCATCGCCAGGCGCGTCCGCGAGCTGGACACTTACTGTGAGTTCCTCCCGTGGGACGCCCCGGCCGAAGCTGTCGGCGGACTGGACGTGAAAGGGATCATCCTCTCCGGAGGACCGAACAGCGTTTACGAAGAGGACGCCCCGAAGGCGCCCGACTGGGTCTTCCAATCGGGCCTCCCGATCCTGGGGATCTGCTATGGAATGCAGCTTCTCGCTCACCAACTCGGAGGCGCCGTCGAGCCGGGGCGCGATCGCGAGTACGGGCCGGCATCGATCCTGGCGACGGGCGAGTCTCCTCTATTCAAGGACCTGCCTCAGACGCTGGATGTCTGGATGAGCCACGGAGACCGGATCGCCCGCCTGCCGGAAGGGTTCTCCCCGCTCGCGGAGAGCGCCAACTCGCCGGTTGCGGTGATGGGGGACCCGGCGCGAGGCTACTACGGACTTCAGTTCCACCCCGAGGTCGTCCACACGCCGAGGGGGAAAGACATCCTCCGGAACTTCGTTCGCGACGTCGCCGGCTGCCCGGGTAGCTGGACGGCCGGCAGCTTCATAGAGGAAGCGGTCAACGAGATCCGCCGGAGGGTCGGCGGCGAACGGGTGATCTGCGGTCTTTCGGGCGGTGTCGACAGCGCCGTGGCCGCCGCCCTCATTCACCGGGCGATCGGCGACCAGCTCGTCTGCGTCTTCGTCGACAACGGCCTCCTCAGGTCGGGGGAGGCGGAAGAGGTCGTCGAGACCTTCGGCCGCAACATGCAGATGAATCTGCGCCGTGTCCGAGCTGAAGAGGAGTTTCTGGCCGAGCTCGCGGAGGTCACCAATCCCGAGACCAAGCGCGTCCGGATCGGCAACACCTTCATCAAGGTCTTCGAACGGGAGGCCCGAGCGGTCGAAAGCGGACGGTTCCTCGCCCAGGGGACGCTCTACCCCGACGTCATCGAGAGCGCATCTCACGGCAAGGGTGCCGCGAAGATCAAGTCCCATCACAACGTCGGCGGCCTTCCCGAGGACATGAACCTCGAGCTCATCGAGCCGCTGCGCTT
>CAZHMF010000263.1:0-1747 GCA_964533605.1 uncultured Anaerolineaceae bacterium | reverse complement strand
AACGCTGAAGCCGAAGCTCACCGCCACGGGTGCCTTCCCAGAAGTGCTGCGTCTCGGGGGTTGGCTGAGGGAGGGGAGTTCTCTCCGCCATTGATTCTCCTTGGTTCTCCCCTGCCTACTCGGGCGGGATGGTCAGCACGTCGGCGGTGATGAAGGTGTCCCAGACCTTCTGCTGAGCCTCCTCGTCTCGCGGGTCTTGAACGTGAGTCTCGACCCAGACGATCTGCTCACCGCCGATCAGTGTCACGGCGAGCTCCGCCATCCTGTGTCCGTTTCCGCCACAGTTGGTCCAGAGCTTGTAGAATCCCTCGTAGCGGCCGTCGTTGTAGTCGTGCCGCTCCCCACCGCTGCAGTCGGCGAAGTTGCGCGAGCCGAGGAGGCTTTCCGGAGTCTCTCCGCGCTGGGCGAGGATGTTCGAGGCAGCCATCCAGACACCCGGTGCGCGCCAGTCACGCATTGTCTCGAAGTCCGGGGTTGCCGAAAGCGTCAGCCCGATCCGCTCACCGTCTATGGTCCAGACGCCCTGGCGTGTGTCATCCCACGAATCAGGAACGGACACCTCGAGAGACTCATCGTGGTTGTGCAGCGAGAGAAACGTGTATGGCCCGCCGGGGTTCTCAGCGGTCGGCACGGGCGCCGGAGTGGGCCCGGACGGCGGGACCGGCGGCTGGGCCACAGAACCGCCGATCACGGCAAGTTCGCGGCCGTTGATCTGCCCCTCGAGGTCCTCTCCCGTTGGCGTGCGAAAGACGCGAACGCTGAGCACATCGCCGGACGTGTGGCTTCGAAGGATGTCGCAGTAGTCCGACATCGTACCGTCGGTGGCCAGTTCCAGCCCTTCCAGGGCAGTGATCAGGTCGCCGGCCCGGATCCCGGCCGCGTCGGCAGGGGAACCGGAGGCCACTGAGGCGACCCAGATCCCGGTCTTCCCTCCGCTTCGCACAGCGGACCCGTTGACCCCGATCGACGTCACGTCTCCATCCTTGAGCCGGTCGATGATCTTGAGGGCTTCGTCGCGGCCGACGGCAAAGTACTGATCGCTTGGGGCCGCGGCGTAGTTGACACCGACAATCTGAGCGTCCCCGGTGACGAGCGGACCTCCGGAATTGCCCGGGTTTACGGTGGCATCGTGCTCGATGACAAAATCTACGGAAGCCCAATTGGTCTCACCGTCGGCCTTCGGCTTGGAGACGATCCCGCGGGTGACCGTATACTCTTCCGTGAACGGATAGCCGGCAACGAACACTTCGAGTGCTGCGACGATATCACCGTCGTACCATTCGAGATACGGAAAGCCGTCGCCGTCGACATCGATGACGGCGAGGTCCGAACACTCCGAGACACCGAGAACGCGAGCGTTGAGCGGATCACCCTCCCCGCCGACATAGATCTGGAGGAACGCAGCACCCGTCACGACGTGATTGTTGGTAACGGCGATCCCATCAGGGCTGATGAAGAAACCGGACCCGCTGCCGGCGGTATTGGTCTGCAAGCCTACATCTGGGTCGAGAAAGGTCCCCTGCGCGACGATGAGCGCGGTCGCGGATTGAACGTCCTCAAGCGTAGTCACCACCCCGCCGGATTGCTCGCCTCCCCCGTCCGGGGTCGCGGTCCCCTCTTCCGTGTCACCTCCTCCCCCGCAGGCAAACGAGGCCAGCATCATCATCACGAGGGCGCTGCCGAGTATTCCGCTTCTCATTTCTCACTCCGAGGCGGGCTGCCGCCATCGTAAAGGAGGCGTTCAGCG
>CAZHMF010000262.1:0-1779 GCA_964533605.1 uncultured Anaerolineaceae bacterium | reverse complement strand
TGATCGGGCCTCCTCCCGGGGGAACGGATCCGCCCGGTCCCAGCCCACTGAGGCCGCCTCGGAGCCCTATCTCGCCCGGAGTGACGATGCGTGAAGCCTCGCGTCTCCGCATCTCCGCCGCCTCCTCCATCAGGTTCTCGACTGCACTCTTCATTGCCTGCGGCAGTTTCCGGCAGGCGTCCTCGAGGGATGTCGCTTCTATGCTGAAGCTCAGCGGAAGCGGCCCGGATTGGCTCATGATGGTGGTCTCGCCCGTATAGAGCGGCTTGCGGCCGGCATCCGTCGAGCCGTCCGGCTTGACGGGGCTCAGCCGGCGGATGGAGCCCACGCGCAGGTCCGTGAAGGTCTCTTCGCGGTAGAGGTTCTGAAGATCCACTTTGATGTCGTCGATGGATTGCCGGTCTGCCTCTGTCATCCTTCCAATCCTACCGGGATGCTGGTCCCCCGTCTCTTCGCGGGTCTGAATTTTTCGGTGCGAGGGTCGAATGATCGAGGTCATGGCGGGAGGAAGGCGGCAGGCCGAACATTCTCGTGACTCCGGCCGCGTGAGCCGAGCCGGGGTGAGGAGGGCACTCTGACGTCCGGCGTTCTCACCAGTTCCTACCAGCGACTCGCCGAGCACTACGCGGCCCATCCAACCGGCGGACCCGCGAACGACACGTTCGTCGAGATCCTGAAGTTCTACTTCAACCCCCTCGAGGCCCACCTGGCCGCCGCAATGGGATTTCGCGATCTCGAACCGGAGAGCGTGATCGCCGCCCGCGCCGGCGTCTCCGTTGACGAGGCCGCCCCTGCCCTCACCCGGATGGCGACCCGCACCTGGATCCGCGGCCTTGTTCGCCCCGACGGCACGCGTGTGTTCCGGCTTCTGCCGATCGTGGTCGGGCTCTTCGAGATGCCGTTCTACCTGAAGGAGCGAGCGCCCGACCTGGAGAAACTCGCGGATCTGTACGAGCGCTACTTCCACGAGGGCTTCGGACACGAGCTCCACGGGGGCGAGATACAGATCGCGCGGGTCTTGCCGCCCAAAGAGGGGACGCCGGAGGAGCAGGTGATGCCCTTCGAGGACGTCGCCAGGGTACTGGAGAGACAGGACCGCCTCTATCTGCAGCCCTGCGTCTGCCGCCTCGCCTACGGCAACTGCGAGAACCCGTTGAACGTGTGCATGGCCCTCGTCAGCCCGGAGTCGCAGGCCGGTGCCGCCGGGCACTCTCCCGTCTTCGACCCGGCCTTTGCCCAGGCCCGTCATTCGATCCGCCAGATCTCAGTCGACGAAGGCATCGACATTCTCTCCCAGACCGAACGCGAAGGCCTCGTTCACGTCACGAGCAACGTGAAGGGTGAACCGCACTTCCTCTGCAACTGCTGCCGCTGCTGCTGCTTCCTCATGCGCTCGGTCACCGAGCTGGCCATTCCCTTCGGCGTGGCTCCCTCGGCCTTCTGGATGGTGGTCGATCAGGATGCCTGCGACGGTTGCCAGGATTGCGTCGAGCGCTGTCCGGTGGAGGCGGTCTCGATGGAGCCCGTCAGCGGCCACAAGAAGCTGAAGGCGACCGTCAACCACGACCTCTGCCTCGGGTGCGGGGTCTGCTCGTTCGTCTGTTCCGAGGATGCGATGAGCCTGGAGGAGCGCACGGCCCACATATTCGTCCCGCCCCAGGACACAGACGAGATGTACACGATCATCGGCGGCCCCCGGGGCCGGCCCTGGCCGGGCGGACCTCACCACCACTGAGGGAGACCGGCTACCACACCCGCCGCCCGCGCTCGCCCGGACGT
>CAZHMF010000261.1:0-1798 GCA_964533605.1 uncultured Anaerolineaceae bacterium | reverse complement strand
CATGGGGGCCAACATCAACGGCCCCTCGCTGATCCGCGTCCCCGACTGGGTGGAGGCTCCGCTCGGCCGGTACTACCTCTACTTCTCTCACCACAACGGTCGCTACATCCGGCTTGCCTACGCCGACGAGCTCGCCGGCCCCTGGCACATCCACACGCCGGGCACGCTGCAACACGCCGACTCGCACTTCCCGACGGACCTCGACCCGGTCGATGACTCACGCATCCGCGAAGGGTTCGTGATCCCGGAGCCGCATATCGCATCACCGGACGTGCACGTCGATCAGGCCGAGCATCGACTGCGAATGTACTTCCATGGGATCCTGCGTAACCGCCGGCAGGTCACACGTGTCGCAACGTCACTCAACGGAATAGAATTCACTGCCCACGAACGGATTCTCGGGCGCTCCTACTGGCGCGCCTTCGAGCACAATGGCTGGCACTACGGCCTGACGATGCCCGGTATCTTCTACCGTTCGAAGAACCCGTTCGGCCCCTATCAGCAGGGTCCCACCCTCTTCTCGAAGGACATGCGCCACTCCGCCGTCCTCGTGCACGGGAACCAGCTAACCGTCTTCTACACGAACGTCGGTGAGCCGCCGCCCGAGAAGATCCTGGTGACAACCATCGACCTGTCGCCGGACTGGATGCGGTGGCGCACCGGCTCAGTGGCGACGGTGCTCGAACCCGAGCGCGACTACGAAGGAGCCGACCTGCCGCTCGTCACGTCGATCCGCGGCGAAATCACCGCCAGGGCCAGGCAGCTGCGGGATCCCGCGCTGTTCAGGGAAGGGCGGGAACTCTACCTCCTCTACTCCCTGGCCGGGGAGTCGGGCATCGGGCTTGCTCGCCTCCACCGCCGGCCCTGAGTCCGATCAGACGCCCTGCAAGAGCTTCGCGTATTCGTCCAGAGCGGGTAAGACTTCGTCGGCAGGGGCCGGCGGGAGTGCAAGCACGGCCCTGGTGATCCCGGCCCGACGGTACTGATCCAGCACATCGGCCTGAGGCGGGGCGCCGAACACCGAGATTGTAAGCGTGTTCATGTCGCGTCCGGCAGCCTCGGCCACGGCCTTCAGGCGCGCGTACCCTTCGGCGGCATCGAAGCCACCCCGAGCGCGAGGAAACCAGCCATCCCCATACTCGACCACGCGTCGCAGCGTGTGGATGGACTCTCCCCCAATGAGGATCGGAGGATGCGGCTTCTGGACTGGCTTTGGAAAGGACCAGATGGGCTCGAATTCCGTGAACTCGCCCGCGAAGGCCGGCTCCTCCTCGGTCCAGATCGTCTTCATCGCCTTCGCCCGCTCGCTCATGACCCGAAACCGCGTAGAGAACGAAGTCCCGTGGTTCTCCATCTCCTCCGCATTCCAACCAGCGCCGATCGCGAACTCGAAGCGGCCACGGGAGAGCATGTCCAGGCTGGCGACTGCCTTCGCCGTGATTATGGGGTCGCGTTCCGTCAGAAGGCAGATACCCGTGCCGATCCGCAGTCGCGTAGTGACCGCCGCGGCTGCGGACAGGGCGACGAAGGGATCGAGCGTGTGCCAGTACTCCTTCGGCAGCTCCGGGCCACCCGGCCAGGGGCTACGACGGCCGGCGGGGATGTGTGTGTGCTCGGGGACGAACAGGGATTCGAAGCCGCGTTCCTCAGCAGCCCTCGCAAGGTCATCGATCCGAATCGCGTAGTCCGCCGGGAACATAAAGACGCCGAGCTTCACGCTGCCTCCTTCAAACGATGGGATTCCAACGTCCCATCATACGTTCAACGCTCGACCCGGCACTCGGAACTCGGAACTCGG
>CAZHMF010000260.1:0-1801 GCA_964533605.1 uncultured Anaerolineaceae bacterium | reverse complement strand
GCCCGAGACGGCCGACAAGGAGATCGTACTCGTCCCGGGAGAGCGCAACGGCATCGAGGGCTGCCTGTTCGACCACGGACCGTAGCGTAACGAGCGCACTCCTCAGAGCATAGCCGGGACCTCAGCGTATACTTGGGCGACCCGGGCCGGAATCCATGCGCAACATAGTGCTCATCACCTGCAACAGTGATCTCGAGGAGACGCCGCGCCAGCTCGAGAGGTTCGGCTTCGCTGTGACGACATCCGTCGCCGCGAACCTCTACGAAGCGGAGGTGGTGCCCAGGGCCGACGCTGCGATCCTCGATCTGAGGCAACTCTCGGCAGCCGCGCGCACCGATGTGTCCGACGTTCTTGAGGCCAGCGCGATGCTCATGATCGCGCTGGTCGACGAGACGCACCTCGACCTCATCGCACCAGACAGCGGCTATGAGGACTTCGTCGTCATGCCTGCCTCGCCGGGGGAGATTGCACGCCGCCTGGAGAAGGCGATCTGGAGGCGGCATGGTGTGGACACTGAGAACCGGGTGAACTGTGGTGCGCTCGAATTAGACCTTTCCAACTACCGGGTGACCGTGGACGAGGAACCGGTGGTGCTGACCTACAAGGAGTATGAGCTCCTCAGATTCCTCGCGCTGAACGCCGGGCGGGTATTCACGCGAGAGCAGCTGTTGAGCCGGGTCTGGGGGTATGACTACTTCGGCGGGGCACGCACCGTGGATGTTCACATCAGGCGAATCCGTTCCAAGATCGAAGTCCACGACCGCAGTTTCATCGAGACCGTAAGGAATGTCGGCTACCGCCTCGTGGTCCAGTCGCGCGCCCATGCGAGTGATCCGGCCGCCGGGGCTGGAGCGAAGCGAGAGGAGTGAAGATTTGTCCCACCTGAGGGTGAACCGTCAGAGCTGTCTGCGGTCCGGCCAGTGCACCTATCTCCACCCGGAGCTGTTCGCCGAAGGCGACGACCGCTACCCGCAGGTCCTCGTCCCTTCGCCCGCGGGCGATCAGCTCACGGCGGCTCGCAGAGCAGCCGAGATCTGGCCATCTCAGTCGATCGAGATAAGCGAGGATGAGCCGGACGACGACGTCCGCTGAGCACCCACCTCCGTGTGCTAGCGTCCCTCGAAGCCGGCCTCTTCCCGGCCGGCGAGCGCGGCGAACGCCTCCTCGCCGACGGAGATGAAGATCCCCTCTGCCTCAGCGCAGAGCGTCTCCCCTGCCGTCAGGGTCCCGAGTGTGAAAATCTTGCGGCCTTCGACCCTGTCCACCAAACCTCGAAGGTCGAGCGGAATGTGGAGGGGAGTCGGGCGCCGGTAGCGAACGGTCAGGGTACCCGTCATTCCGTGGCTGCCGCTCAGCGACTGCGTCATCCCGAGTAACTCGTCGAACACGGCAGCGATCCAGCCGCCGTGGACATGTCCCGGAGGTCCCTCGTAGGCGCCGCCGAATGTGACGCGACCGCGTACCGAGTCGCCTTCGATGTCCAGTGCCAGCGGCGGGGCGATCGCGTTGCCGAGGCCGATTACGGGACTGCGGTCGAAATGGGCGTGCGTATCGCCGGCGGTCGAGGCCTCGGCGAATCCCCAGTGGACGGCGGCCCCGTGCTGCCGGGCCAGGCTCTCCGCCAGGTCTTCAGCGGCCCGGGCTGCGGCATCGAGTTCCGCCCCCGGAAGCTCTGCCTCCTGCAGCAGATTGTTCACGCGGCGGATCGCCGCCGCGAGGCGAAGCTGCGCTGCCCGGGCGCCCTCCGGCGGTTCGGCGTCGGGAATCCAGCGATGGAATCGTGACATCGGGTCGGCTCGAC
>CAZHMF010000259.1:0-1831 GCA_964533605.1 uncultured Anaerolineaceae bacterium | reverse complement strand
CCTGTCGTGTTTGGGGCAACCAGTGAGCGGGTCGCGTCGTAGACCTTGTCAACCTCGACATGAGCTAGGGCGACGCCTGCCGAGGTCGCGGCGCGCTCTACCGAGACGGCTGGGTCAGCATCGCGGCCGTGCGCGATGGCGGACCCGACGTCGTAGTCAGAGGCTGGGACCTCGTTTCCGAACCCGGACCATGCGGACACCACCGTCGCAGCCCCTGGCAGCCCGAGCACCAAGCTCGCAATCAGCAATAGTCCTAGAGCCGACTCCCTCACGTGCGTAGACGGGAGCAGCCACACGAGCCCGAGGCTCACCGAGGTCTCCACAATCGGAAGAGGCGCTTCAGGAAGTACACGCTCGCCTCATCCTCGGACGCGAATTCTCGTTCCTCGAAGCGCTCGCCGCGCTCAGACAGGAACACGTGCCATCGCTGGCCGTGGGGGACGATGCAGAGTGCCTCGTGACGCTCCGACCCAATCGAGAAGTAGGTCGGGTCGACCTGGGCAGTTGTGCAGATCTCTTCAGCGTCGCGGACGTTCATAGCTACCCAGCCGCCTTCAGGAAGCCCTGCTCGATCAGGTCAGCTACCGGCAGGTCTGTCATGTATTGAATGCCAAGGCCGGGCTGCCCGAACGCGGGGCAACAACTCCGCCCTGTACGTCGAGGGGCTTGAGTACCTCGTAAGTGTTGAGAGGACCAGCTCCTGTCGGCAGCGATCGGGCATCTAGCGGGGTCCCCTGCGGCGAGAAGAACCGACCAGTCTCGCCGCCGTACCGGTCGATCACCGTTACGGCTTCCAACGTATCAGCCCGGCTCCAGCCGCCGAGGAAGCCGCGGTTCGGGGCCTGCGCCCACATGGGCTCGATGGCAGTTCCCGGTGTTGTTCTTGGGGCAACAAGTCCGGAGTCGCGTCGTACCTCGGCGGGCTGCGCACCCACGCCTGCGACGCCCCGGCCCCCGGCTCCATCCACGCCGGTCGTGACAGCCGCATCCGCGGCACGCACCCCCGCGTCGTACCCGTAGCTGCCGCCGGACGAGTAGGTCGCCCCTGCCGGCAACACCCCCAACCCCGCCACGACGATCGCCGCAGCCGCAGCCAGTACGACCAAGAGACGGAGGACTCCAGAGCGTGCCCCCGTTCTCCTGATTGGCCGCTGCCGCCGCATCCTCATGATCGACCCACCGTAGTCCGCAGGCCCGAGCGATCAGGAGCTTCCGCTGAAGGCCGCCACCATCGCGGCCAGCGACTCGTCGGTCACGCCGTCGGGGATGGTGAGCGACAACCGGTCGGCCATCGCTGCGTACTCTCCGGCGAGCCGGGCCGCGCACTCGGTCGGCGTGCCCCGCACCGCCAGAAGGTCGAGAGTTTCGTCGTCGATCAGATCTCCGAGCTTCGACCAGTCGCCCGACTTGGTGGCCGCCCGGAGCCGCGGCTGGAGGTCGCCCAGACCGTGGTGGTCGAGCACGACTCGGTAGGCCGGGGTCGAACCGTAGAACGCCAGGTTGAACCGGATCGCACGAGTGGCCCGAGCGTGTTCCTCGTCGGTGAGGCACGGCGCCGTGATGCAACCGACGTTGAGACACAGAGACGACAGCGAACGACCGGCGCCGCTCAGACCCGCCGTGACCAGTGGCATTGTCCGCTCAGCCAGAAACGCCCCGGTGCTGAACGGATGGATCACCACCCCGTCGGCCACCGCGGCCATCGTCTCGGTCATTCGAGGCCCGAGTGCACCCACCCAGATCGGCGGAGGCTCGAACCCGAGCGGAGGAGGCACGAACAGCGGTGTCATCAGGTCGGCCCGGTAGAACTCGCCGCGGTGGTCGAGAGGAG
>CAZHMF010000258.1:0-1837 GCA_964533605.1 uncultured Anaerolineaceae bacterium | reverse complement strand
CTGAGCGCCTCACCGGGGCGCCGGCGCGGCGTGCCTGCCGTCGCCGCTTCCCGGGTCCGGGGCTGTTCTTCTTATTCACAGAATCAGGCCGTGCACCCGCCTTCGACCTTCGTCACAGGCTTGCCGCCCTGAAGCAAGCTCCAGCCCGGTTTCCCTGCGGCACCCGGGGCTAACCACTTATGGCTGCTTCCTTCCGGACCTGACCAGGTTCGCAGCGCTCCGCCGCGCAGGACCAGGCCTTCAACGCCGCTCCCGGGAAGCAGTCCCTGCTCGGAGAGGCCTCAGGCAGGAGTTCAACCCCGCTGTAGCGGATTGCGGGTTCAGGGCACCGCTAGCTCCCCGTCTAGCACGGCCACAGCTACCGTAAGAGCAGCGCCAGCCGCCGGTCAATAGCCGTGCTGCGGCATCCCCTGAAGCCTGCTCCGGGCGACCCTCGGGACCTCAGGCGTCTCTCGTCTCCGGTCCGCCCGCTCGAATCGAGACCAGCACGTCGCCGGCGCTCACTCTGTCACCGGATGATGTGCCGACCTCGGTGATCTCGCCGCTTGCGGGAGCCTTGATCTCGTTGTTCATCTTCATTGCCTCGACGACCAGGAGGACATCACCTTCGTCGATCGTGTCCCCCGGTCCGAAGCGAACCTCGATGATCGTGCCGGTCATCGGCGCGCGGACTGCGAGGATGCCGCTCGGTGCCGCTCGGGCCCGTCTCGGCACTGCTGTCCCGGCACGCCAGGAACGCACATCGACGTCGAAGGTGTGGCGGCCGAGGGTCACCAGGGCCCCGCCGCTGGTCCGTTCGAGGTAGAGCTCCGTCGGCCGGTTGTCGATCAGGAGGAGGTAGAGATCGGTGCCGCCGATGCGCTCTAGCTCTGCTCGGTGCCAGCGTTCATTGCCGTCGCGCCGCACGAGCGGTTCATCGCCCGAAGTATCGAGCTCGTACGTGACTTCTTCGTCGTCGGTCGCGATCAGATACTTTTCAGCCATCGGCCGCTACTCCCTCCGTTGACGCCACCCATCACCTGGCGCCAGGCGCTGGGGCCGCGGCGCCTCCTGCCCGCGCCCGCGATGTGGCCGTTGGTCGACGGGGCGGGCGAGCTCGTGGAGAGCAGGAGGGCCGCGATCTCGGCCGTCTGACGCTGCTCCTGAACGGCTTCCTCGACGAACACACGGTGGTTGTCGAGGAAGGTGGTGTCCATGCGGCCCTCGATGAAGTCGGGCAGGTCCAGGAGATGGAGCAGGTAAGGGATGTTCGTCGCAACGCCGACGACCCGGCACTCGGAGAGCGCGCGCTTCATGCGGCGGATCGCTCTATCTCGGGTGCGGGCGTGGGCGGTCACCTTCGCAAGCAGCGAATCGTAGTAGGGGGTGACCTCCATGCCGTCGTAGAGCGCGCTCTCCACCCTGATCCCCGGTCCCGCCGGTTCCCGCGCGAGCACGACCCTCCCGATCGACGGGAGGAAGTCGTTGAACGGATCCTCGGCGACCAGGCGGCACTCGATCGCCCAGCCCGTGGGGAGCAGGTCGGTCCCCTCGTAAGCGAGTTCCTCACCGGCGGCAACGTGGATCTGATCCTTCACGAGGTCGATGCCCGCCACCATCTCGGTAACCGGGTGTTCAACCTGGAGGCGGGTGTTGACCTCCAGGAAGTAGTGATTCTTCTCCTGGTCGAGCAGGAACTCCACCGTCCCGAGACTGGTGTAGCCTGCCGTTCTCGTGATCCGGACCGCGGCCCGGATCAGCCGGCGGCGGAGGTCGTCGTCGACGGCGGGACTCGGGCACTCCTCGATGATCTTCTGGTGGCGGCGCTGGATCGAGCACTCGCGAACTCCGACCGGGA
>CAZHMF010000257.1:0-1838 GCA_964533605.1 uncultured Anaerolineaceae bacterium | reverse complement strand
GCCCACCGGGCTGCGGGGTCCCGCCCTACGCGTACGCATGCGAGAGCGGCAAGCAGCCGGTCGGCACTCCCGGCTGCACGTACATCACCAACGGCGGCATCTACTGCTGCCCCCAGGCAACCTGCATCCGCGCCCCGATCTACGACTCGAGCTGCGTCAACCAGTCCAAGCCGCCCACGGCTTACAACTGCCACGCGGACCCCACGGTGCCGAGCGGCTGCGTCTCCTAACCCGGCAGAGCCGGAACCAAACAGGCTTGGGCATCAGCTATCAGCCGTCAGGTATCAGCGGGGCTGAGCGACTCGACGAACCGGTAGAGCATCCGCCTCACCTCGCCAACCCGACCGGCGATGTGGCGGTGGTCGTCGCTCGCGAGATAGCCGAGGTCGCGGGCGAGGAGTAGCTGGTAGTCGAGCTCGCTCGCCGACCCGGCTGCGATGTTGAGGAACCGGGCCAGCTCTTTGTCGCCATCTCGCCCACAGCCTTCAGCGATGTTGGACGGGACCGAGGTGGCGGTCTTGCGAAGGTGAGCGGTGAGCCCGAAGCGCTCCTCGGGCGGGAAGCCCTTCGAGTGGTGGTAGACCTCGAGCACGAGCTGGTGAGCCTTCTGCCAGACCTTCAGTTCTCGGAAATCTCTCATCGAATCCTCTACGGGTAGCGACAGCCGTGCGCCGACGCGTCGGGCAGAGCAGGCTCTGCGTCCACACAGGAGACAACCATGACTTTGCTGACCGAGCGCCACGAAAAGGACATCGCCGGCGTGCTGTCCTGCTACGACCGCGTCATCATCCACGGCACGCTGCCGGGCTTCAACTACAGCCAGGGGATGACGTCGTATCTCCGGGCCAGCGGCATCCGCATCTTCGACTACACGAAGTTCGCCGAGCCGCTCAGGGATCAGATCCGCCGCAACGCCGAGAAGCTCGCCGAGGACAACGACCTCCCGATCCAGTTCCTGCGCAAGCGCAACACCCGCAAGGAGGACGTCGTCCGGAAGATCCTCGCAGAGCGCGGTGACGAGCCCGGGCTCGTGTGCATCCTCTCGGCGATGGAGGCGTGCCAGTCGTACAGGCCCTGGCACGACAAGAACGAGCACAAGACGTACCTGCGACCCGACTCGGGCAAGTGCCTGCACTACTACTTCTACTTCGTCGATCCCAAGTACGGCCTCTGCCATCTGCGCGTACCGACGTGGTGCCCGTTCCGGCTGCAGTTCTACTTCAACGGCCACCACCGGCTCGCTTCGAAGCTCGACAAGGCCGGCATCCGCTACACGCTCATCGACAACGCGTTCATCGACGTGGACGACTTCGAGGCCGCGCAGAAGCTCGCCGACGGCCTCGACGCTCGGGAGCTGCACCACCTGCTCGACCGCTACGCCCGTAAGTGCTGCCCTGTCGTCAAGACGCTGCAGCTCAGCTACCACTGGAGCATCACGCAGATCGAGTACGCAACGGACATCATCTTCCGCGACCGCAATGCCCTCGCTCCGCTGTACGAGGCGATCAGCCGCACGGCCGTTCATGCCGTCAAACCCGAGCAGGTCGCGACCTTCCTCGGACGCCGCCTCGGCGGCAACTTCAGCGCCGAGCTCGGCAACGACTTCAACACCCGCATCCAGGGAACGCGCATTCGCCACTACATGGGCCCCGCATCGATCAAAATGTACGACAAGTTCGGCCGCATTCTGCGCATCGAGACCACGACCAACGACGTCTCCTTTTTCAAGCACCACCGCAACGTGGAACACCGGGACGGCTCGACCGACTTCAAGCTCGCCCCCCTAACCCGGCAGAGCCGGAACCATACAGGTCTTGGCCATCAGCTATCAGGTGTCA
>CAZHMF010000256.1:0-1864 GCA_964533605.1 uncultured Anaerolineaceae bacterium | reverse complement strand
TCGCGTACATCCGGCTGAACCTCAGCCATGTGTCGGCGGCGAACTCGGCGCTGCCGGTCCGGGCCCCGAGGCTCTCGCGGATCTCAGGTGTCATTCCCACGTTGAGGAGGGTATCCATCATCCCCGGCATCGACACCGGCGCCCCGGAGCGGACCGAGACGAGAAGCGGCGCCTCGACGTCACCCAGGCGCGCACCAAGGAGATCCCCCAGCCGTTCGAGTGCGTCTGCGATTTCGCGGTTCAGACCTTCGGGCCAGCCCGACTCCAGATAGCTCCGGCACGCTTCCGTCGTGATGACGAAGCCGGGAGGCACGGGAAGGCCAAGCACGCGGCTCATTTCGACCAGGTTCGCGCCCTTGCCGCCCAGCAGACCGACCGGATCGCTCCCCTCGGGAAGGGGGTCCGAGAAGTCATATACCCAGTGTCGGGCCCGCCTGCCGTCAGCCACCCGCCGCCCCCGGGGGAAGAGCCAGGACCGTGACGGTGCCGGAGTCTCCGTCGACTCTGACCGTGGCACCGTTGGGGATCCGTTTCGTAGCTCCGGTCACCGACGGTACACAGGGGATCCCGAGCTCGCGGCTGACGATCATCGCATGACTCTGCTGGGCCCCCACATCGACGATCACGCCCCCGGCGGCAACGAAGAGCGGAGTCCACGAAGGGTCGGTGATCGGCGCAACGAGGATGTCCCCCGGCTCCAGCGCCGTGGGGTCCAACGGGTCGAGGACCACCCGGGCGATGCCGGTGGCAGTGCCGGCGCAGCCCGGGAAACCCGTCAACACGTCCCCGGCCCGCACCGGTGTGACGTCGGGGTCAGACTTCGCCGGCCAGGTCGAGGGATCGGGTATCTCGCCGACGAAGATGAACGGCTCCTGCAGTGCGAGGTATTCCTCGTAGAGCGCCCGCCGCTTCCGGACCGTCTCTCGAAGCGGCTGCGGGTCGGAGAGCCAACCGTCGACCTCATCGGCGAGAACGAACGCGAAATCGTCGACCTCGTCGCAGAGGCCTGCGGTGACGAGGCGACGACCGAGCGTGTGAAGGGCCATCCTCGCCTCCTGACCGAGTCTCACGGCATTCGTCTTCGTCCGTTCCCTGCCGGCCTGAAAGATGATGGCGGCACGGGCCGCGGCGAGGAACGTCCCCTGAGTTTCCGGATCTCCGGCCAGCAGGTCCGAGATCTCTGAGACCAGACGCTCGCGTGTACCCGCCAACTCCTTCTGGTGGAGCTCCGGATCGGCGTCCTCGCCGGCGAGCCGCATCCGATCGATGAGCGCCAGGGCCAGCTCCGGTTTCGTCTCCCAGGTGTGGCAGCGGGGCTCCCACTCATTTGGACCCCGGCAGCCGAACTCGTAGAGGAAGGCATCGAACTCCCGGGCGAACTGCTCGCCCGCCTCCCCGGCCTTCGGGAGCCGTTCGAGTAGCCCGGGCAGACCGGCATCGAAGGCAGCCCCGAGCGCCGGCGCGCCCGCCACCAACCGGCCCAACCTCCACATTGCCACCGACGGGGCCGCCGAGGCCACATCTCCCACTCCGGACATGATCTTCAGCGCATCGCTCTCGCGCCCGACGGCGGCGCAGATCTGAGTCAGTGCACCGACCGGAACGGAGCTGAGAAAAGTGATGTAGATGTGCTCCCCAAAGAGGCGGCGAAAGTGTGTCAGGAGGAGGTCGCGAGCATGCGTCCAGAGCTCGACGTTGGACATCTCATGAAGGTCCGGGCGGTTGGCCCGAAGGTCGGCGACCAGCGCCGCACTAACCGCCGGCTCTTCGAGGGAATCCACGGTCATAGCCCACTCGAGCGTCTTCGCGAGATCGGCGGTCCGCGCCTCGTTGTGGTCCCCGGGCTGCTCCATGTAGGGCGGGA
>CAZHMF010000255.1:0-1867 GCA_964533605.1 uncultured Anaerolineaceae bacterium | reverse complement strand
CCGGCCGGGGCGGCGCCGCTGGCGGCGGCTCTCAAAGAGAAGAACAGGCTGGCCGGCAGCAAGGTTGTGCTCGTGGTCTCCGGCGCCAACATCACACGGGCCCAGCTTCGAAGGCTGATTTGAGCTAGCTGGTCATCCCCCCGAGCCCGACGAGTGCCCGCCCGTGCTCGACCTCCCCCATATGCCGAAGGCCGTGCTGATAGACGAAGCATTCGAGTGCATCCAGCTTGCGGAGCGGAGCGTTCGGACCGATCACGATCGCGCAGAAGATGTTCTCCATGTTGGACGGCAGGGAGGGTATCAGCACCTCCCCGAGCACCGCCGGAGTCAGCTCGTCGAGCGCCGTGGAAGTGCGAGAGATGACCTCGGCCTGGTAGAGCTTCCACGCTTCGAGGTCTCCGATCCTCTGCTGCTCCATCACCTCGACTGATTCCTCGCGTCCGGCAGCCTCCAGCGCCAGGTTGACCCTCATCTGCCAGTTGCCGGCGACCCAGAGCGGTGGCTCACGGAGGATGGCGCCACTCATGGTGGCATCCTGCATCCGGATGAAGTGGCTGAAGCTGAAGGCGAGCGGGAGCACGCCGGGGCGCTCGTGGTGATTCATCTGGTCGGGCGTGAGGTCGCTCAGGGCCCGGTCCCAGAGCGTATTCATCGCCCTGATCCGGTTACGTAGCGACTGGACGAAGTCCTCGGGGCTCATGCGGGCGCTCCGTAGACGATGATCGACCGGCCTTCGATCTCTCCGTTCTCCAGGGCCCGCACTCCTTCGTTTATCTCATCGAGGTTTGAGTACCGGCGCGTCACGAACTTGTCGAGTGGCAGCTTCCCCTCCTTGAACCACTGCACGTACCTGGGCATGGACTCGGCAGGGCGAGCGGAGCCACCCATCGAGCCGATGAGAGATCGCTCCCCGAACGGAAACAGACGCGGCAATGCTACCTCCCCCTGGCCGATCCCGACGATGACCGCGGTCCCTCCTCGCCGGACACCGAGGATTCCGGCCTTGACGCTCTCGATAGCCTGGCGAACGACAGCTTCGACCCCGATGGCGTCGAACGCGAAGTCGACTCCGCCGCCGGTGAGCTCCTTGATCGCGTCGGGCGGGTTCACCTCCGTGGCGTTGATCACGTGGGTGGCGCCCATCTCCCTCGCATAGCCGAGCTTCGCCTCCTGGAGATCAACTGCGATGATCGGGTCGGCGCCGGCTATCTTCGCCCCCGCGATGATGTTGGTCCCGACGCCGCCCACACCGAAGATGGCAACCGACTGGCCGGGCTGTACGTCCGCGGTGTAGAGCGCCGCCCCCGCGCCTGTGATCACGGCGCAGCCGATGATGGCCGTCACGTCCGTCGGGACGTCGTCGGGCAGCGGTACGACCATCTGCTCATTGAGCAGCGAGTGCTCCGCCCAGGTGTAGACGCCGGCCTCGTGGGTCTCCCCGCGCCAGCGGAAGCTTGTCCGGGCTGCAGTTGTCTGCCCCTCGGGCAGGTCCCGCGGCACGAACTGGATCATCACCCGCTCGCCCTCGCGGACGTGAGAGACGCGATTCCCGGCTTTGAGGACCACCCCGGTGCCCTCGTGGCCCAGCAGAAGCGGTATGGGTGAGAGCGGGTTGTGGATCTGGTGGAGCTGGGAGTGGCAGATACCGGTCGCGAAGAGCTTGACGAGCACTTCCTCGGGACCGGGGTCGGGCAGCTCGATCTCCTCGACGAGGAGCGGCGCGCCGTGCACGGCCTTGATTGCCGCGCGAGTGGTGAGTGGCATTTGGGTGTCCTCCCGGTGGGCCGGGCCTCCGCCCCGAGCACGTTGCCGGGACTGCCCCGCGATGAGCGCCATTATTCACGATCTCGAGGCTCCGCATGCGGAA
>CAZHMF010000254.1:0-1869 GCA_964533605.1 uncultured Anaerolineaceae bacterium | reverse complement strand
TCGAAGACCAGCTCCTCCCCGTAGCAGGAGGCGGCGAGCGTCTCCGGCACCAGACGGCAGGGATATGCACCGAGCCGCATCGTGCCGCCTTTGTCCTCCACGCCCTGCTGCTCGTCGAGCAGGCTTATGACCGGGTGCGGAGATTGCGGATCGTGTTCCGTTGAGTTGGCTCCCTCGAGACCGACCACGTTGCGTGCGAATTCGGTGACCATCACCTGCATTCCGAGACAGAGCCCGAGATAGGGGATCCGCTCTGTTCTCGCGTACGCGGCCGCCTTCATCTTCCCGTTCCAGCCGCGCTCGCCGAACCCTCCGGGGACGACGATCCCATCGACGCCGCGAAGCACGGCCTCGGCCGGCTGCGTCTCGAGCTCTTCCGCGTGAATCCACCGCACTCTGACGTCGGCCTGATGGTGGATGCCTGCGTGGACCAGGGATTCTTTCACCGACATATAGGCGTCCCGCAGCTCAACGTACTTGCCCACGATCGCGACCTCTGCTGCGCGCAAGGGGTGCGCAGCCCGCTCGACCATTTCGCGCCACGAGTCAAGGTCTCCTTCGCCGCGGAATGCGAGTCGTGAGAGGACGTAGTCCCCGAGGCCGAACGACTCGAGGATCAACGGCACCTCATAGATCGAGCGCGCAGTCTCCATCGGGATGACTGCGACGGGGTCGACGTCGCAGAAGAGCGCGACCTTATCCATGACTTCTCGGCTGACGGGGTGATCGCTGCGAAGGAGGATCACGTCCGGCTGAATGCCTTTGGAGCGAAGTTCGCGGACCGAGTGCTGGGTCGGCTTGGTCTTCAGTTCACCCGTGGCACCGATGAACGGCATGAACGTAACGTGCACACTGAGGCAGGTATCGCGGGGCTCCTCGTGGCGGATCTGGCGGATAGCCTCAAGAAATGCCTCGCCTTCGATGTCGCCGACCGTGCCGCCCACCTCGCAAATGACCACGTCGTGCCCGGCCGCAGCGGCCCGGATTCGCTGTTTGATCTCATTCGTCAGATGAGGGACATGTTGTATCGTCCCCCCGAGATAATCGCCGTGTCGCTCACGTTCAAGGACGGCCATATAGACCTGGCCACTCGTCACCGAGGAAGCGCTGGAGAGGTCCTGATCGAGGAAACGTTCGTAGTGTCCGAGATCGAGATCCGTCTCGGCGCCATCCGCGGTCACGTAGACCTCCCCATGCTGGTACGGCGACATGGTCCCGGGATCGACGTTGAGATACGGATCGAGCTTCTGGATGGTGACGGAGAGTCCGCGGGATTTGAGGATTCTTCCGAGGCTAGCGGTGGAGATGCCCTTACCAACCGAACTGACGACGCCACCGGTGACAAAGATGTACTTCGGCATGTCCCCCCGCGGACTGCGATGCTCTATCGATGCTAAGTGCGGCCGGGGGACGCGTCAACGAATGTAGCTGCGCAAGCCGACAGGGAACGGCAGGCGCAGAAGTGTCACGTCCGCCCGTCCGAGCCCGTCGAGAGGACTACTGCGTCAGGGAAAACTCCTCGCCCACATACTGCAGTCCGGGTGGCGGGTCCACGGCACCTTCGGTGCTCCAGCCATCGGGAACCTCCGTTCCGATGGCGGCCGGCTCCATAACCGTCCCGGAGCAATGCTGCTTCCTGCAGCCGGCGTCAACCTCGAGGATTGCCCATGTCTCCCACGTCGTTCCCTGCCCGGCGTTGATTCCCACGTTTTGGCCGGCCACAAGTGTCGCCGTCTCAGTGGAGGGAAGATCCTGGCTGGCGGCCAGCGCTGCAGTGTCTGCCGCCTTCTGGAGTTCTGCCCGAGTGCCGAGGATCCGGCCGACGTCGACCACGGCCCCCACCATGCCGAGAATGAACACGGCCCCCCC
>CAZHMF010000253.1:0-1886 GCA_964533605.1 uncultured Anaerolineaceae bacterium | reverse complement strand
CGGCCGAGACTCGTGGGCACGGCGGCGGTTGACCGCGAGCTCGCCCCGATCCATCGGGTGGAGCTCGACGGGGCCTGAGCCTCAGGCTTCGAGGCCCGCGTACATCCCATGCACGTCGCCGCCGCGGATACGTGCGGTCCGCTGCGTCGGCGGTACCGGCTCCTCGTAGAAGAACGTCGGGAGGTCATCGTCCGCCTCGGTGAATCCGGCTGAGCGATTGAAGTCCCGCTCGAGCGCCAGCGTCCGCATTCCGAGGCGCTCGAAGAATCCCTCGTCGAGCGCCGTCCCGTGAGCGGCGTTGAGCGCCTCGGCGAGGAAGGAAACGTTCGGAAAGGTTGCGGTGCCTCCGAACACACAGAGGCCCAGGGAGTCCATCGCCGCCACCCGCGCCTGGTGTGCCAGACTCTGCTCGATGACCTCTGGGACTTCCATCTCGTTCGTATCGAGGCGGGGCAGGTTGCCGGCCGTGTGATCCGCGCCCTGGGCGGTGGCCATCATCGCGACGGCCGTCGCCTCGACGACCCGCGGGTCGTAAGCGCTGATGGCCTGGCGCTTGATGACCGGGATCCGGCGCACACCGTATCGTTCCCCGACCCGGGCCGTCCCCTGAGCCCAGAGCCGCCCCTGGTCGGTCCCGCGGCCGATCTCGTCCAGGCAGGCGCGCATGAACTCGACATCTCCGAACCCGCCCTCGCCGGCCTCCATGAGAACGCCGAGCGTGGCGCCCGTTTCGATGGTGTCGATCCCCAGGTCGTTCGCGATCGCGTTCAGGGCGGCGAGGTCGTCGGGGTCGGTGATGCCGCAGTTGGCGCCGAGGAGACCCAGCGTCTCGTATTCGACCGGTGACACGACTTCGTGCCCGTCTGCGTCGTGGAACAGGTTGCTGCACTGGATGAGACAGCCGGGCATGCAGGCATGAGTCTGCTCGCCGCCGCGGGACGTGTTCAGGGGGCCGATATACTCGGCGCCCATCCTGAAGGTCTCGCCTTTCGCGGGGTCGGCGAGGCGGCCGGCGCTGAAGTTCCGCACGGGCAGCCCACCGAGGTAGTTTTGCAGGTCGGCCATCCCCATGGTTCCGAGCGGTCTATAGAAGTTCTGGACCGTGTCGTCGTCCCGGACGAGGCGGGCATAGCGCCTGATGGATTGGTTGACCTTCTTTGGGTCGGCGAAGGGAGGGAGCCGGTCCAGGTCCACGACGATCGCCTTCACCCGCTTCGAGCCCATCACCGCCCCGACGCCGCCCCGGGCGGCGAGTCTCGACGGGCGGCCGTCCTTGTCGGTGAAACTGATGCCGGCCAGGAGACCCCGGTATTCAGCCACGGGACCGCAGACGGCGATCGCGATCCGCTTGCCGTAATGCGCGAAAAGCTGCTCCGTGACGTCGAAGCAGCCGCGACCGAGGTAGGGTGTGGCGTCGTCGAAGCCGATCGAGCCGTCTCGCCCGAGATGGATAACCGTCCACTCCGGTGCCTCGCCCTCGAGCGCGAGGCCCGAAAGCTTCAGCTGACCGAGGCCGTACGCAAACGTGCCGCCCCCGTTTGCCTCCTTCACGCCTCCGGTCAGAGGGCTCTTGCAGCCCACGCTCGTTCGGTTCGCGTTCGAGAACGATGTGCCGGCAAACGGTCCCGCGGAGAAGATCAGCGGGTTGTCGGGTCCCAGAGGGTCGGCCGTGGCGATGTCTCTCTCCAGCAGCCTTCTCGCGATGAGGAAGCGGCCGGCTTCGATGGCGGCCTCCCCTTCGAGTTCGCGTGTCGTGACCGCCTGGTTCCCAAGGTCGATCTCGTGAAACAACCGCATTCGTTCACCTCGTGAGTGGAGTGAAAGGCTCCCGGGGGAGCGCTGAAGGCCGGCTCCTCCAGTCTAGCGGCCGGCCCCGCCCGTTGAGG
>CAZHMF010000252.1:0-1950 GCA_964533605.1 uncultured Anaerolineaceae bacterium | reverse complement strand
GAAGGCGCCTGCTTCATCCCCTTCCACTTCCGCGAAGCGGCCGCGAACCTCCTCACCAACGACGCGCTCGATCCCATCGGGAAGATCCCCGAGTTCAAGTTCTGCGCCGTCAGGATCGAGCCCGAGTGAAACGCACGCTCATCCACGAGTTGAACGACCTCCAGGCGGAGCAAAGCTGGCTGCGGCGCGAAGATCTCGAGCGGCTCTCCCGGCGCACCGGACGACCGCTCTACGAAGTGCAGGGCCTGAGCTCCTTCTACCCCCATTACCGGAGCGAGCCACCGCCCCGGTTCGAAGTGAGGGCGTGCCGAGACATGTCGTGCTGGCTGAGGGGCGGCGGAGAACAGGCGGCATCGCTCGCTGCGGAACTCGGCAGGCGGCCCGACGTCACCCTCAGACCGGCGTCGTGCCTCGGGCGTTGCGACTCCGCCCCCGCCGCCACGGTCAACGACCGTCCCTGCAGGACGGCGGACGTGGCCGCGATCGTGAACGGGGGTGACGCGCCGGCCATCGAGGCGCCGTTCGAGGACTGGCCATCGGATCCTTACGGCGGACCGGACCAGCACTACGGCGTGCTGCGCCGGGCGCTCTCCGGGGCCCTTTCGCGTCAGGAGGTGCTGAACAGGCTCGAACAGTCGGGCCTCCGAGGCATGGGCGGCGCCGGCTTTCCGGCGGGCCGCAAGTGGAGCCTCGTCGCGGCCGAGGTAACCACCCCGAAATACGCCATCTGCAACGCCGACGAGAGCGAGCCGGGGACCTTCAAGGATCGCGAGATCATGCGCCAGCTTCCGCACCTGGTCCTCGAAGGGCTACTGCTCGGGATGTGGACGGTCGGCGCGAGCGAAGGGATCGTCTTCGTGCGCCACGAGTACGGTCCCGAGAGGGAGGTGCTGGCGGCCGAAGTGGAACGGGCACGGGGGCTCGGTCTGGTCGGGGGAGAATACGAAGTCGAGGTCGTCGCCTCCCCCGGAGGTTACATCCTCGGCGAGGAATCTGCCCTGCTTGAATGTCTCGAAGGCCGGCGGGGCGAGCCCCGCAACCGGCCGCCCTACCCTGGAACCGACGGGCTCTGGGGCCGGCCGACCCTCGTGAACAACGTCGAGACCCTCCATCATGTGCCGTCGATCGTGGGATTCCCCGAACGTGGGGACACGAGTGCGGACGGTTCGAGGCGGCCCCTGAAGTTCATCTCCGTGTCCGGCCATGTCGAGCGTCCCGGAGTCTATTGCGTCCCGCTGGGAACCACTGCAAAGGAGCTCATCGATCGGGCCGGGGGCATGCAGGACGGCCGGCGGCTTCTCGCCTTCGCACCGGGCGGAGCCTCGTCGAACTTCCTCCCGGCAGAGAAGAGCGATGTTGAGCTCGATTTCGGGCCACTCCAGGAAGCTGGAAGCCAGCTCGGGTCCGGTGCGTTCGTCGCCGTCGCCGAGGGCACCGACCTCCTCGGGCTGGGGGCCAACGTACTGGAGTTCTTCGCCAACGAGAGCTGCGGCAAGTGCGTGCCCTGCCGGGTGGGCAGCCGGAAAGCCGTCGGATTGGTGGCAGCCCTGAGAGATCGAGCAGGTTCCGGGCCGCCCGTCGCCGCCGGCCGGCCCGGCAGTGACCAGGGGGGCAACAGTGACGGGCGGACTGGTGGTGGCGAGGATTCGGTCCGGACGCTGCAGGAGCTGGAAGAGACGCTCCGTCTCACCTCGATCTGTGGTCTCGGCCAGGTGGCGCTGGGACCGCTGATGAGTATCATCCGGAACTTCCCCGAGGCCCGCTGAAACACCGCGCCCGAGCACACGAGCGTCCGGCCGAGCGCTGACAATCCGTGCCCGAGCACACGAGCGTCCGGCCGAGCGCTGACAGTCCGTGCCCGAGCACACGAGCGTCCGAGCCGCGCCCGGAAGGGCGCCGGACCCCCAACGGATCCGAACACATCCCGCGCCCGCTGACACGTCGTGTGGT
>CAZHMF010000251.1:0-1950 GCA_964533605.1 uncultured Anaerolineaceae bacterium | reverse complement strand
AGAACAGGCCACGCGCCGCGTATGTGCCGAGCCGGCGGTGGCTGAACTTCGCCGGCGGACGCCTCCAGGCCGCCCGCCTGCTCTCCAACTCTTCGGACTCGACAAGCAGGTCGATCCGCCGTGCCGGCAGATCAACCTGGATCGGGTCTCCGTCTCTGACGAGCGCGATTGGCCCGCCGTCCGCCGCCTCCGGCGAAACGTGCCCGATGCTCAGGTTGCGGGTCCCGCCGGAGAAGCGGCCGTCGGTCACGATCGCGATCTTGTCGCCCAGGCCCGTGCCCGCGACCGCCGCGGTCAGCGAGAGCGATTCCCGCATCCCGGGCCCGCCCCTCGGGCCCTCATTGCGAACGATGAGCACATCGTTCGGTACTACTTCCCCGGCCAGAAGGCAGGCCATGGCGTCGTCCTCGCATTCGAAGACGCGCGCCGTCCCGGTGAACTGCACCATGTCGGGGCTCACGGCCCCCTGCTTCACAACGGCGCCCTCCGGTGCAAGCGAACCCTTGAGGATGGCGATCCCCCCCTCGGTCGCGATGGGGTCGTTCAGAGTCCGGATGACGGTCGGGGTGCCCCGCGGTGCTGCATCGCAGAGCACGCCCATCGTCTGCCCGGACACACCGACGCAATCCAGATTGAGAAGCGGCTTGAGCGCTTTGAGCACGGAGGGTATCCCGCCGGCCCACTCCAGGTCCTCCATCATCTGCTCGCCTCCCGGCCGGAGCGACGCGAGCTGCGGCACCTCGCGGCTCAGCCGGTCGAAAGCATCGATCTGTACATCGACCTGAGCGGCGTGGGCGATGGCGGGAATGTGCAGCGTCGTATTCGTCGAGCCGCCGAGGGCGAGGTCCACGCGGATTGCGTTTTCGATCGCCTCTTTCGTGACGATCTGCCGCGTGGTCAGCCCGGCCCGCACGAGAGCGACAACCTGCTCCCCCGCCTGTTCTGCTATCCGAGCCTTCCGAGAGGAGCCGGCGAGTGCAGTTGCCGTACCCGGCAGACTCATACCCATCGCCTCGGTCAGGCAAGCCATCGTATTGGCGGTGTAGAGACCCTGGCAGGCCCCCTCCCCGGGGCAGGCCTCGCACTCGAGGGAGATCGCATCGCTCTCCGTCAGCTTCCCGGCCTTGCTCAGTCCTACTGCCTCGAAGGTATCGCGGACCAGGGAGAGTCTTCGGTCGTCATGATGGCCCGACATCATCGGGCCCGCGGTAACCGCGACCGTCGGAATGTCGAGGCGGCAGGCCGCCATGAGCATGCCGGGAGTGATCTTGTCGCAGTTGGTGAGGAGGACCAGACCGTCCAGCTGGTGCGCCTGTACTATCGACTCTATGAGGTCCGCGATAAGCTCGCGCGACGGCAGCGAGTAGTGCATCCCAGAATGCCCCATCGCGATCCCGTCACAAATGCCCGGAACGGAGAAGAGAAACGGCACTCCGCCACCGCTGCAGACTCCCCACTCAATTTTTCGCTCCAGACTGCGCATCCCAATATGACCGGGAACGAGATCTGTAAAGCTCGAGCAGACACCGATAAACGGTTTTTTCATCTGATCGGGCGTCACCCCGGTGGCGTACAACAGGGCGCGATTGGGCATCCGTTCGATGCCTTCCTTGATCTGATCGCTGCGCATCAGTTCACATTCTTTCTGACTCGGGGTCCCGCAGTGCGGTCACAGTCTTGCTGCCGGGACGGATTCGATGCGATTGTAGGCAGCGGCCGTGCCGGCCTTCAAGACTGCTGGAAGAGCGTGCACCGGCGAGCAGCCGAGCAGGCCGGCGACTCCCACGCCTCCGATCTCCTTCGCGGCTGAAGCAGCTCTCAGCCCGGCCGCGTACGCAAGAACTCGCTCCCCGGAACCCGGAACTCCGGAACTCCGGAACTCCGAACCCCGAACCCGGAACTCCCCCTATACCACTCCCCTGTCCCGCAGGCCGGTGATCTCTCCTTCGC
>CAZHMF010000250.1:0-1954 GCA_964533605.1 uncultured Anaerolineaceae bacterium | reverse complement strand
CCTGAAGCCAGCCGATGTTCTGAAGCGTGGAGTGGGCCCGGACCCTGGGGTGGGGCGTGAGTAGCTGGAGCGGGTAGTTCTCAACCAACCGGTCGTTTCGGTCTTCGGGCGAGGGAAGGTACTTCGCCACCGGCGGAATAATGGGACTGTCCAGGTCCGCCAGGCGCTGCGAGTAGAGTTCGATCTTCCCCGAAGGAGTGTTGAACGGGTTGTTCTCCGGGTCCTCGATCTGGTCCCGGAAAGCCACATAGGCGTCGTCCATGTCTATGCGATGAATTCCTTCGGCCTTGAAGATCTCGTAGTTGGGGATGTGCTGTTTGTACTCGGGATTCATTTCGACGAAGATCCGCAGCCATTCGTCCTCGTCGTGCTCGTTGAAGCTTTCGAACCCCAGGTAGTCGGCGAACATGTTGCCGATCTCCCAGTCCGTCTTGCACTCCCCCATAGGCTCGATCGCTTTGTTGGCATAGGTGAAGTACGGACCTGACGGCCATGGGCGGGTCAGGTCGTTCTTCTCCGCGAAACTGGCGACGGGCAAGACGATGTCGCAGAAACGCATGGTGGGAGTGAGGAAGAGGTCCTGGCCGACCGTGAACTCGAGGCTCTTGAGCGCCTTGACTCCTTTGTTGATGTTCCCGCGCTGCCCCAGAAGGTTGCCGCCTGCGAACCAGGCGGCCTTGATGTCCGCCGGGTAGCCGGCTTCCGTGCCGTTGAGGATGGCGTCGAATGCCCTGTTGGTATGGATCCGGCGCACGAGCCGAAGGTCGAGGTCGAGGGTGCCCCGGATCGAAGGCCCGCCGGCCTCCGCCGGGTTCCTCATCCCGGGAACGCCCGCCGACCGGAACATGTGGCCGTAAGGGATGCCCATGAGTCCGCCGCAGGCCGCGCCGCCCGGCTTGCCGACATTCCCGGTGATGTTCGTCAGTGCGATGGCGCTCCGGTTGTACTGCTCTCCCATGGCGGCGCGCGCCGGGCCCTGGCAGTCCATGAGACAGGCGGGCCTGGTATTGGCGTACTGGAGGGCGAGGCTTTCGATCCGCTCGGCCGGAACGCCGCAGATCTTGGACGCCCACTCCGGCGTCTTCTCGATCCCGTCTTCCTCCCCCGTCACGTAGGCCTTGTACTGCTCGAACCCGACTGTGTACTTGTCGAGGAATGCCTGATCGTGGAGACCGTTCTTGATGATGACGTTCCCCATCGCGGCCATCATGGCTGCGTCGGTCCCAGGAATGATGGGAATCCATTCGTCCGCGAAGACGGAGATCGAGTCGGTGTACCGGGGATCGATACCGATGATCGGGATCCCGGCCTCCCTGGCTTTTGTGAGGTTGTAGACGGTGTCCGTGCCGGAGATCATCCGCAGCGGGTCCCAGCCCCAGAGGATGATCATCTTGGCGTTCATCAGGTCCTCGCGGCCGTGACCGACCATGACGTCGCCGTATGTCGACATAACGGCGTAGACTGCGCCTTCGGACGAGACGTTCCCGTAGAGGGTGGTGTAGCCGCCGAACATCGCCAGCGCCTTGGCGAGAGACCCGGCCGTGTGCAGGGCGCCGAGATGACCCCCGGACGTAAAGAAGAGGGCTTTCTCGCCGTAGGTCTCCTTGATGCGGTTGAGCTCCGTGACGATCGTCGTCATCGCCTCGTCCCAGGAGATCCGCTCGTACTTCTTCTCACCCCGCTCGCCGACCCTCTTCATCGGGTAGAGCAGGCGATCCTTGTGGTAGATGTACTCGCGGTAGGCGCGGCCTCTGACGCAGGCCCTCAGCTGCTTCTCCTGGTCCTCGTGGTCATCGCCCTCGATCTGGGTGATCACGCCGTCTCTGACGTGGACGACCAGAGGACAGCGCCCGCCACAGTCGATCGATGATGTGCAGCGAAAGAATTGTTCCCCCGCTACGACGGTTTCGTTCTTTACGCTCATCGCGCTCTCCTCGGTGCTGGGCCCGCCATC
>CAZHMF010000249.1:0-1980 GCA_964533605.1 uncultured Anaerolineaceae bacterium | reverse complement strand
AAGTACCAGACGCCGGTCACCTCCTGCACCATCGGCATCGACGGTCTCCCCACGATCCGGGAGGAGGTCAAGCAGGCCCACGCCTATCCCGCGCTCAGAGTATGCGTGGGTGTCGACCGAGACCTGAAGATCCTGGAGACCGTCCGCGACGTCACCGACAAGACGTTGAGGGTCGATGCCTGCGGGGCCTGGACGGCCAGGGAGGCCGTGGAGCGGATCCGGGCGATGGAGCGGTTCGGCATCGAGCTTTGCGAACAGCCGGTGGCGCCGGCGGACATCGAAGGGCTCAAGTTCGTGAGGGAGCGGGTAGCCGTTCCCATCATCGCCGACGAATCCGTCATCACGGCGCAAGACATTCCAAGACTGAGCGGCCTGGTCGACGGCATCACCGTCAAGCTGATGAAATCCGGCGGCCTGAGGGAGTGCCTGAAGATGATCCATGTTGCCAGATCCCTTCACATGAAGGTCGTCCTGGCTTCCAACATCGAGTCCTCGCTTGCCGTCACGGCGGCCGCCCACATCTCGCCTCTCGTCGACTATGTCGATCTCGGAGGGAACCTGCTGCTTTCGGCCGACCCGTACAGCGGCGTCCGGATTGCGCGTGGGAAGCTCAATCTTCCAAACGGTGCCGGCCTCGGTGTCACCGAGCGCGTCGTCAGCCTCTCCCGGAAGGCGGGCAAGTGACCCGGGTAGCTGGGTCCCGTCCCTGCCGCCTGCTCCCCGGTTGCCTCCTGCCGTTGATCGTGCTTGCCGCCTGCCCGGCGAAAAAGCCCCCTCCCAAGACCCTCCCGCCGGCCGTAACGTCCGTCTCCCTCGAAGCTCAGATTCTTTGGCACGAGGACCATCGCAACGCAGTCGATGGGTTTCTCATCGGCCTCCTCGCATCACCGGAACCGGGGATTCGGAGGCGGGCACTCCTGGCGCTTGGCCGCATCGGAGATTCCGCTTCCCTGGTGCAGCTGGCTCCTGCTCTGCGAGATGCGCAACCCTCCGTCCGGGCGGAAGCGGCCTTCGCCTTGGGCGAGATCGGAGACCAAGACGGCGAGAGCATGCTCCGCGAGCGCATCCAGGATCCCGATTCCTTGGTCCGGTTCCGGGTTTTCGAGGCCCTCACCAAGACAGCCTCGAGAGAAGCCGGCAAGCTCTGCCTTGCTGCGCTTAGGCGGGAGTCGGACACCGATCTCACCGCCTTGGCGGTTCCCTACACTTTTCGGTTTCGCGATCCGGCATGGATCCCCTTTTACCTGGATCTTGCCGGCCGCACTCCCCCCCTTCGCCGTGCCGGTCTTTACGCTCTATCGCGCCTCCTCAAGAACCGGCCGGACCTCCCCATCGACCAACCGGTCCTCGACGCCATGCTGAAGGGGAGCCACGACGATGATCCCGTCACGCGCGCCATCGCGGCTCGAAACCTCGGACTCCAAAAGACGCGCGACGATCGCAAGCGAACGGAACAGCTGCGACGCCTCCTCTCGGACCAATCAGTGAATGTTCGCATTGCGGCCCTTCATGCCTATGCGGAGCTGTTTCGAAAGCGGGGACTGATCTGGCACGAAGTGCGGGAACTTGCGGATGATCGCAACGCCTCGATCCGCCTTGCGGCGCTCTCCGCCCTCGCCGCCTGCGGCGGACCGGAGGCCGAGCGCATCCTGCGAGCACGGCTTCGTTCCCAAGATGGCCTCCTCCGACGAGCGGCTCTCGACGCCCTCTTTGCGATGGGGCCCGAGTTCATGGATCGAGACCTCTCCTCCCTCGCCGCCGACCCGGACTTTCGTGTCCGGGCGGCCCTGGCGCAGGATCTGGGCGACCCGGCAGTAACCTACGGCGCCGGGGAACTCGTTGCGCTTCAGGGCGACCGGGACGCTCGCGTAAGACCTCCCGCCCTGGCTTCGATCGCTCGCCGACAACTCCCGTCGGCACGCCATTTCCTCGAGGCAGCCCTCGTCTAGACACAGCCGGTTCCGCGCCGCTCTCACAGCG
>CAZHMF010000248.1:0-1980 GCA_964533605.1 uncultured Anaerolineaceae bacterium | reverse complement strand
ACCAGGTTCTCGTCGAGGGGCCCCTCGGTAGCGACACGTGAGCTACTGCGGCCCCGGCGCTCTTTGGTTGCAACGCCGCCGCCGGCGCCGGCGTCCAGGGCGAGTCGGCTGCCGAGGGTGACCCCGGGGTCCGAGGGCTGGCAAGCGGCTCCGCCGGCATCGGCATCGAGGCGTCGGCGACCGGTCCTGATGGACTGGGCGGTTTCTTCCAGGGGGATACCGGGGCGCGGATTCAGTCCGCGAACGGCGGCGTCGCCCTTCATCTCGGCGGTGGAGCGCTCCGGATGACCGGAGATCCGAGCCCTGCATTCGTCCACACGGTGGTCACCGAAGGGGACGGTGCGAACACCTGCGGGACCGGCGGTACGGTCCTCACGAGCCCGCTCCTGGATGCTGTGCCGGATGCAATCGTTCTCGTCAGCCCCGTCTCCGGCTCGGGCCTGGCGGCCTCGGCCGCCGATGCGAGAGCTCTGGCACTCGCGTACGCGCCGACGACCACCTGTGCCGCTTCGGCCGAGCACTGGGTTCTGTTCGCTGCCGGCGATCCGCTGGCCGACGGAGAGTCCTTCAACGTTCTGGTCGTGAACCAGTGAGGCGGGCTCTGACAGTGCCGGTCGCCGCCCTCGCCGTGGTGGGGCTGCTGGTGGGGGTGGCCGGCGCGGTAGGTCCGTTCCGTCTTCCCCTGGGCACCGCCACAGGCGGCGGCGGGACGAGTACCGACGGCTACTACACGGTTCATGCGGCCGCCGGGCAGGCGGTTACCGGGACGTTCGCGGGGAACGGCCTGCGGCTGAGTGCCGGTCTGCTGGGTGAGGGAGAGGTTCGTGTCCGGCGGGTGGTTCCGGCGGTGGCGCGCGACCCTTAGTCGGCTGCCGGCTGAATTGCGGTCGCCGGATCGTCTTCGTCGGGCTCGGAATCCCCGGCCGGGGTCGCCTGAGATGCGCCGTGGAGGGCGGCAATGAGTTCTCCCGCCTCGGCGACGCTGAGCCGGCCCTGCTCGAGAAGCTGAAGAATGCGGAGCTCCTCCGCCTGCCGGACGTCCGCCCCGGTCCTCTTCGCTGTCCGAGGTCGGGAAGGAGTGGTATCGCCGGCGTCCTCTTGTTTTGTATCCTCGCGTTGCCGTATCGATGCTTCGCCGATCCCGGCGCTGACGGTGGCTTTGATGGGTGCGCCGGGGCCGCTATCAGGGAACTCTTGCCTGCCTCGCCCTATGCCGCTTCGCACTTCGGGGTGGACTTTCGCCTCCGGTGGGAAGCGCAGGTCGGCCCGCCCGATGCCGACGTCGATCCGGTAATCGCCTGGTGAAGCTCCAGAGATGTCGACCAGCGCGTCGCCGGTGCCGGTGTTGCAACGTACTTCTCCCTGATGGCTGTAGATGGTGACCTTACCGGCGCCGGCCCGGGCCTCAAGGCTGCCTCTCGATGCAACCGACCCGATCACGCCGGCCCCGGTGGAGACCTTTATTCTGTCGGCTGCCACGCCGCGAAGCTGGACGTCTCCCGCACCCAGGTCGAAGTCGAGGGCTTCGGGGCCGGCTTCCAGGGCGAGCGTTGTGTTGGCCCCCCGCCGGCGACGAAAGAGCCAGCCGGTTGAGAGGCTGACGTCGATCTTCAGGATGTCTCCCTCCCGGGAGACCGTGAGCTTCGGGGTGGCTCTGTCGGCCAGCGTCGTTATCTCCGCCGGCTCGCCCGACTCACAGGTCCTGACGGTGAGCTGGCCGGCCGTTTGGTGAAGGGAGACAAGGCGCACGCCGTCGAGGGAGAGCGCTTCGCCGGCGGCCCTTCCCTGGTGAGAGCGTTCCGTTCGGGCGGCTTGCCTGCGCTCCTGCCGCTGTTCTCGGCGCTCGGCGCGAAGACGCCGATTCTGTTCGCGCGCTTCTTCGCGCAGTTTTCGCTCCAGTTCTCGAGCCTGCTCACGAACCCGAGCAGCTTCCTGCCGGGCCTGCCGCGCAGCCTCGCGAAGGCGCTCGAGTTGGGAACG
>CAZHMF010000247.1:0-2017 GCA_964533605.1 uncultured Anaerolineaceae bacterium | reverse complement strand
CAGCGCCCATGCGCGGTGGCCGCTGCGGACATGTGCCGGGCGGGTTCTTGTTGGTGGGAGCAGCGTGGACTCACTTTCCCCCGGCCGTCTCATCGCCCGGGCGGCCGGCGGCCTCTTGGCTCTGGTGACGGCCGCGGGCCTCTCATGCGGCGGGGACGGCCAGGAGGACCCGGCGTCCACTCCGGCGTCGATAACACCGGCGGGAGGCTCCCCGGCGGCCGCCGAGAGCACCCCTCAGCCGGCCGTGTCGACACCGACACCGATCGAAATTCGAACGAGGTTCGGTGTCGCCGGAGTCATTCCTGCGCACTTTCCCGACTCGAGCGCGGACGACTGGCGGGAGTTCTACAGCTCGCTTCGAGAGACCGGGACACTGCTCGGTGTGTACACGAACTGGGCAGATTCCCCGCAGCTGGCGAGCAGACCCCCGGCCGTATTCGAGGCGGTGTCCGGGCCTGCCGCTGCGCAGGGCGTCACGGTTGTGGCGGCGCTCGGGGTGCATCGCACGCTGGGGGGCGGCGCCGTGGAGCCGACGGTCCGGCTCGGCGATCGGGATGATGAGGCGGCGTTCCTCACTGCAGTGGAGGCGCTCGCCAGGGAGCAACGGCCGGCGTTTCTCTCCATCGGGGCCGAGGTGAATCTACTCGCGGCCTCGGATCCCGCTCTTTTCGAGAGCTTCGTGGAGTTGTACCTACGGGCCTACGACGTCGTGAAGGAGGCGTCGCCGGAGACCCTGGTCTTCACCGTGTTCCAGTACGAGCACCTGAGCGGGGGCGCTTTCCTGATGGATGGTGTCCGTGACCGACAACCGTCTCTGGACCTGATCAGCAGATTCGAAGGGAAGCTCGACCTTGTTGGGCTGACCACCTACCCGTTCTTCGACCACGAGTCGCCGGCCGATGTGCCGGATGCCTACTACGAGGACGTCTCCGAGCTGGCGAACGTCCCGCTCGCTTTCACGGAGATCGGCTGGCCGGCCGCGCCGCTGGTCTCCGCTCCTCAGTCGCCGTACGGAGGAAGTCCGGAGGAGCAAGCGGAGTTTGTCGACAGGTTTGGGCAGCTCATCGAAGGCCTCGACGTGGCGATCGCACTCTGGTCGTTTCCGAATGATCCGGCCGGAGTGGGCGCCCCGTTCGAATCGGTCGCGCTGCGCACGAATGGAGGAGACCGGCGCCCGGCGCTGGCAAGGTGGCAGTCTCTCGCCGGCGAAGACTGATGCCCTCCCGGGCGGCGGCGGATCGGATCTCAGGCTGAGCTGAGGGTGTAGGCGGCCGGGTTGGTCAGTCCGTAGACGTAGTAGAGCGTTCCGAGAGCCAGGGCGGCCGTGTCCCTCAGCGATTGCTCGTCCCAGGTCTCTCCTGCGTCGAGTTCGAGGATTAGCGAGAAGATCGCCGGATCCGGAATCTCGTCGTCCGGCTCGAAACCCGTGGCGAGCAGCAGCGTGACCTGGAAGTCGTTGGGCTCCGATCGATCGCCCGGACCGCCGATCAGCTCGAGGGCGAGCCAGCCGGCTCCGCCTTCGGCCACGATCTCCGCGGTTTCCGCTACGAGACGGACCTCGTTGGACCGGCCCTCGGTAAGCGCGACGAGCGCCTGGGTGAAAGGCTCAAGATGCTCGTCCAGGGCCTCTGGAGTCATTCGGGGACGTTGGCTCGTCCGGCGGCATGGCGACCGGCGATCCGGCCGAAGACTGCTCCCCGGATCACGGATGATGCGCCGGGGTAATTGTCGTAGAAGATCTCGCCGATCGGCTCGCCGGCCGCGTAGAGGCCGTCCATGACCGTACCGCGAGTGTCGAGCACGCGCGCGCTGGTGTCGCACTTGAGACCGCCGAACGTGAACGTGATTCCACCCGTGACGGGGATGGCGAGGAACGGCGGCTCGTCGAGGGGCAGTGCCCAATTGCTCTTGGGCGGGACGATCCCCGCCGTGCCTTTGCCGTCGAGCCGGTCGAGGTCGTAGGTGCCCGGCTGAACGGCGGCATTGAACTCGGCGACGGTATCGATCAGGTTCTCGG
>CAZHMF010000246.1:0-2036 GCA_964533605.1 uncultured Anaerolineaceae bacterium | reverse complement strand
AACCTTGCCATCATTGCTCATGTCGACCACGGCAAGACGACGCTCGTTGATGCCCTTCTCAAACAGTCGAACGTCTTCCGCGGCAATGAGCAGGTGGGCTCGTTCATCCTCGACTCCAACCCGTTGGAGCGGGAGAAGGGCATCACGATTCTGGCCAAGAATGCTGCCGTCGAATACCAGGGGACCCGAATCAACCTCATCGATACGCCAGGGCACGCCGACTTCGGCGGTGAGGTTGAACGGGTGCTCAACATGGCCGACGGCTGTCTGCTGCTTGTGGATGCGGCCGAGGGACCCATGCCTCAGACCAAGTTCGTGCTCCGCAGGGCCCTGGAGATGGGCCTCCACGCCATCGTCGTGATGAACAAGATCGACCGGGGAACAGCCCGGCCGGAAGAGACTCTGTCTGCGACCCAGGATCTCTTTCTGGACCTCGCAACGCAGGACCATCAGCTCGATTTCCCCGTGCTCTACGCAAACGCCAAGGAGGGATATGCGTCTTCTGATCCCGATGTCAGGAGCGGTGATATGCGTCCTCTCTTCGAGACCATCATCGCCGCCACGCCGGGCCCGGAGTGTGACCTCGCCGCGCCCTTCCGCATGCTTGTGACGACGCTGCAATACGACAGTTACCGTGGGAGGACGGCCGTTGGGAGAATCCGGGATGGCACGGTTCGGCCCGGAGACCACCTCGTGCGCTACGACCATGCCGGCAACGCAGCCCCGGCGAAAGTCTTCCAGGTCTTCGGCTTCCAGGGCATCGGCCGGATGGAGCTCGAGGAGGCCAGCGCCGGCGACCTCGTGGCATTGACCGGGATCCCCGAGATCCAGATCGGTGAGACTCTGGCTTCCCCGGAAGCGGAGGGTGCGCTGCCCCCAATCAGTATCGAAGAACCTGCGCTGAAGATGACATTCCGCGTGAACGACTCGCCGTTTGCCGGGCAAGAGGGTGAGTTCGTCACCGGCCGCCAGCTTCGTGAGCGCCTCCTTCGAGAGATCGAGACGAATGTTGCGCTGCGGGTCAAGGAAGGAAGCACGTCCGACTCGTTTGTTGTCAGTGGTCGCGGCGAGCTACACCTTGCGATCCTGATCGAAACGATGCGGCGCGATGGCTACGAGTTCGGGGTCACCATGCCGGAGGCGATCATTCACCATGGTGAAGACGGACCGACGGAGCCCTGGGAACGCCTTCATGTTGAGGCTCCGGACGCGGCCACCGGGACGTTGATCGAGACACTGTCGGGTCGAAGAGGGCGACTCGTGGCCATGCACAACGATCGTGACGGCGACGTCCGCCTCGAGTTCGAGATACCGACCCGGGGTCTCATTGGCTACCGTGACGTCTTCACATCGACCACAGGTGGCGAAGGCCTCATGAACACCGAATACCTTGGCTACGGTCAGTGGGGTGGGGAGATTGAGCGCCCCCGCACCGGAGCGCTCGTGGCGTCGGAAACGGGAGCGGCCGTCGCTCATGGCATTGCCAACGCCCAGGACCGAGGCACCCTCTTCATCGAGCCCGGCCTGCGTGTGTATGAGGGCCAGGTGGTCGGGCTACACAGCCGCGGCAACGACCTGGTGGTGAATGTCTGCAAGACCAAGAAGCATACGAACATCCGCAGCTCGACGAGCGACATCGCGGTCAAGCTCGTACCCCCGCAGCCGCCAACACTCGAGCGAAGCCTTTCGCTGCTGGCTTCCGACGAGATCCTGGAAGTCACGCCCAAGTCGCTCCGGCTCCGGAAGTCCATTCTCGGCGAAACCGGCCGTGACCGTGCGCGGAAGCGTGAGCGCCTGGCGCGTACCTAAGATCGGACGGCACGACCTCGGCAACGCCCGGCCGCGACCGCCCCACTCCCCGGCCCCGCCGGCGCTCTTCCGAGCGCGGCTCTGTGGGGGCCGCGGGTCGCCCCAACCATCCGTTCGTAGTCGCGGCGCTTGTAGCCGCGGTTCACGGCTGTCGGTGCCGAAAAACCCGTCGTGCCGGCTCACGCAGCTTCTCGGTACTCGTTGATGAGTCCGCGACAGCGGGTCGC
>CAZHMF010000245.1:0-2068 GCA_964533605.1 uncultured Anaerolineaceae bacterium | reverse complement strand
GTCAATCAGTGAATCCGTCCCCACCGCCACATGCTCGCACCGGCGTGGCGGGACTGCTAGGCCGTCGCGCCTCCGCTGAACGCCTCGTCTGGAAGAGGCATTCTCGTCTTCACCTGGTTGATGATCTCCGGGCTCACGTCGAACTTGAACATCCCGTCCGGTCCGATTCCCTCCTCCCGGAGGCAGGCGGGCAGATCGTCGTCGGCCTCTTCGAATCCCGCCCCGTCGTTGAACGCCCACTCGTCCTCGAGGCACTGCCAGCCGATGTCGGCAATCTGGTCGCGCGAGACCTCCAGGTCGTACATGAGCCCGTAGGCCTCACGGATGTCGTCCAGTGTTGGGCTCAGGAACATACAGAATCCCGAGGAGTCCGCCACGGCGTTTGTGATCTGGAGTTGCTGGGACGTCTGCGCAAGTTTCTCGTCGGGGATGCTCGGATCGGTGGCCATCCCGGCAGTGTGATCAGCGCCCATCGCGCTCGTAGCGTAGGTCACGCCGATGACCTTGAGCGGTCGCGGATCCCACGCCGGCAAAGCCTGGCCCTTGACCGCGGGGACCCGCCAGTGCTCGTACTCCTTGCCGACCGCGACGGCGCCGTTGCCCACGATCCGGCCCAGCTCCGTGTTGCGTGCGATATCCTCGCCAATGATCCGCTTCGCGGTCTCTGTATCGCCCCACTCCGCCCCGCCGGCATCCATGAGCACGGCGATCGCCGCTCCTGTCTCGATCGTGTCGAGCCCGACGTCATCGCAGAGGCGGTCGAGTTCGGCCACCTCCTCCCACGTCTTGACCGCGATGTTGGAGCCGAGCAGCGTCAGTGTTTCGAACTCCAGTCCCGAGGTCTTGTAGTTCCCATCAGCATCATGAACGATGTTGCTGCACTGGATTACGCAGCCGCTGAGGCAGGCGTGCATCTTCCCGCCTCGGGTCTTGAAGCTCTCGATGATCCCTGATCCGTCGAGCGTCTGCACATCCGGCGACTGGCCCTCCGTCCTGTTTTTATAGGGGAATGTGTTCAGAGCGTTGGCGACGCTGACGAAGGCGGACGTGCCGCCCTGGAAGGCCTGGGGACCGCTACGGTAGCCGTCGGTCATCCTGCGATTGAAAGCAGTGAATCCCTCGCGGTTCGCCGCGCTTCGCACCCGCGCCTTGCCCGGGCTGAGGGCAACATACTTGAGGCCCTTGCTTCCCATCACCGCCCCGAGGCCACCGCGTCCGGCGTGCCGGTTGGGGAATCGGTTGTCCTGGTCGGTCGTTGCGATCGAAGCCGCCGCCAGCCTGTTCTCCCCGGCGGGGCCGATACAGATGAACGAAGCCGAGTCGTCGTGTGTCTCCCGCAGCTTCTCGCACAGCGCATAGTTCCAGAGACCCCTGGTGTCGTCTGCCTCGACGACTTCGACACCGTCTTCTGAAACCTCCAGTCCCCAGCGCCGGTTTCTGTTCTCCGGCTGGCCGCCGACCAGGACGGCCCGGTAGCCGAGCTTCATCAAATGTTGCCCGGGATTCCCGCCCGAGTTGGTCTCCTTGATGCCTCCGGTTAGAGGACTCTTCGCCCCGAATGAGATGCGACCCGAAGTCGGGGCCGCCGATCCACCGAGTACACCGGGCGCCATCACGAGCAAATTGTCCGGCCCGAGCGGATCGCACTTCGCGTCACACTCGGTTGCCAGGATCCTGGCGGATAGCGCGCGGCCGCCCAGAAGCTTCCACTCCTCGGGGAACGGTTCGATCGTCACGGTCTGGTCGGTCATGTTCACGCGGATCAGTTTGTCGTCTTCCGGGCCTGCCATATTCCACCTCTGGCGAAAGTGCGGTCACTCTACCAGACCCGGGGGGCAGACGCGCACAGACGCTGCGGCTTCGGGCCTCCGATCAACCGTCCAACCGTCGGCAGCCAGCCCGGGAATGACCAATCCTCCGCGCCGCGTGCGACGGCTGTGCCATAATCGCGCCCACAGGGTTTGCCTGGGGGAGGGCGCGACCTTGGCGGGATCCACTCTGACGGGTGTGCGTGTCATCGAACTCGGAGAGTTCATCTCCTCGCCGTACGCGGGGAAGCTGCTCGCCG
>CAZHMF010000244.1:0-2077 GCA_964533605.1 uncultured Anaerolineaceae bacterium | reverse complement strand
GCTTCCTGACACGGCGGGCGCGGCGGCGGCCCAACGCGCGAGGCGGGTGGCGAGGGAGGCCTCCAGCGGCCCCGCGAAGCGACCGAGTCGGGCCGGCTGCCGTTGCGCCAGCGAGGCCTCGGTGAGCAGATCGAGGAGGAACGCGCCGTCGGCGGCGACCTCGACCGCCAAGTCGACCGCGGGAAGCCCGCCGTGCACGGCGTACCGGATCGGGAAGGCGTCGGCTCCGGCGCCGGTCATGGCGCGAAGCTGAAGGGAGCCTCGCCGGCCCGCAGATTGCTGTTCACCCAGGTCAGAATGCCCTCCACGTGACGCTGAAGCACCGGCCCCCCCGTGCCCATGACGCTGACCGAATTGGAGTAGCGGGTGGTCCCGGCCGTGTCGGTCTCGGGGACGGTCCCGGGTGCCGTCGCAGGCCCGCCGGTCACGGCGATGTAGTGAGCGGCGCTGAGCATGTATTCGTCCTGGTTCCCGATCAGGTGTCCGAACTCGTGGATGGGTGCCCTGGCCACGGCGTCTGCCTGCTCGGGGACGTTGACGGTGTCGGGCGCGAACCAGTTCCCGGCGTTGAGCTGCGGCCAGGCCCAGACGCCGGAGTGGACGTTTACGGGGTTCGGTCCCGATCCGAGGTTGGCGTGGAACCGCAGGGGGATGGTGCGTTCTCCGTTGGTGATGTTGAACTGGTTGTCCCAGGCCCCCTGGATGTTTGCGCGCCACGTCGTGATCGCCGCCGGAAGCAGCTCGGATGCACGATCGTCGACCGGTGTCAGGGCGATGCCGACGTCTACATGTACCGCCGTCCTGGTGTACCTGATGGTGAAGCGATGATCTCCACCGAAGCTTCGCTCCACGAAGGGACTCGTCGGGGGGCCGGAGAGCAACGTCTCCTCGACGCTGGCCGTGTGTTTCTCGGCCGCCAGCTCGCCGTCGAGGGCGGCGAACACCGGCTCGGCAGCGGGGCCCCAGGCCTCCCTGATTACGTCGGCTGCCATCGGGTCGCCCCTGAGGGTCGAGAGCTGCTCATCGGTGAGGTTGCGAACGTAGTCCCGGGCCTCCGTTGCCGACCCGCTTTCTTCCAGAAGGCGGACGAGCCCGACCGCCGATGGCTCGCTGATCTGACCGGCTGCGAGGGCCCCCCGTGCCAGGTCGCCGTCGGCGACACCCGCGGCGCGAGTCCAGTCGCGCCAGTGTGTCCAGTCGCCGCCCAGGCTCAGGACGAAGCTGATCATCTCGGCGCCACCACAGAGCGAGAGCATCAGCGCCCGCACCGCGGGGCTGGCGAAGACGGCGAGCTTCTGCGCGGCATCGGTCGTGGCGGCGACCTTCGCCTGCACCATGGCGAGGTCGCTCCCCTCCGCGGCCATCCATTCGAGCTTTCTCACGAGGCTGTTCGGGAAGAGGATGTCGACCAGATCGGAGACCGTGGCGTTGGTGCACACGTCGGTCCAGAAGGGCCGCCAGGCGTCCCCGGAGACCGTTGCCAGCTCGGCCGGGCTGGCGCCGGTCAGCAGCGACCGCAGCATGCTCAGGTCGAGAGAGAGGAGGGCATTGGCCTCTCCGCTCACCCAGCGCAGCTGGGTCGGGAGGTCGAAATGCAGGTCGGCGACGGCGGTGAGGATGGTGCTGTTGTCGCAGACCGAGGTGAAGAACGACCGCCAATGGCCGTTGTTCAGCATGTCTCGTTCGCCCTGCGGCGCGCTCGTGATGAGGCCCCGGATCTCGCTGTAGGAGATGGAGCTGGTGAGGAGTACCGCTTCCTGGAGCCAGTCGAGCTTCACCGGCAGCTGGGCTCCGAGCGCGATGACCGCCCGGCGCATCTCGTCGAAGTTGAGAGCCCTGGCGAGCCGCCTCTGGTAGCCGGCGATCACGGTTCGCTTTTCGGTCGCGTTCATGGTGCCCAGGAGGTCGATCACCTCTTCTTCCGGCGTATTCCAGCGGTCGAGCAGTTCGTCCAGCTGCGCCACCTTGCTGGGGGCGGCCGCGGCCGGTTGGCGCTGTGCGAGGGAGGCCTTCGGAGATTTCGCCACGATGCCGGGCTCGGGCCCGGCGGCCGGTAGGTTGGGCGTTGCGCCGGCCG
>CAZHMF010000243.1:0-2089 GCA_964533605.1 uncultured Anaerolineaceae bacterium | reverse complement strand
GGGGCAATGTGGCCAGTTGAAACGTAATGTTTGCTAGCGCCGCTTCGCGGCTTGGGTCCATTTCCCGGCCTCAATTCTGCGAGCGTGCGCGCGCAGCTACGTGCGGCTCAGGTCACGTGCCGGTGGTCGCGCTTGCGGAGCCGTCTCCCCGGCCGTCCGCGGGATCCGGGCAGAGCGGCGAAGCGCCGGGCTGGGTGTGGTTCGTGACAGCCCCGGGCCGGCACTCGAGCCTGCCGGCGCCGTCGGCTCCGTTCGCCTCATCGGTGCAGCGGGGATGCCGGCGGCAGCCGGTGGCCATGAGATGCGGCCCTGCGCGGGAGGCGGGGATCCAGAACGCCAGCGGAATTCCGCCTGCTCGTCCTCATAGCTGCCCTCGGACTGCCCCGAGACCCGCGCCAGTGACGTCTCGAAGGCCTCCCCTGCAAGGGACCCGATCGGGCGCGGTAAGGTGGAGATGTGAGCCCCCGTGCGGCTCAGTCTGTTGAACGAATCGGGTGACAGGGCAACGAGGTTCCGCGGAGAATCGGGGCCCGTTCGAACGCCGAGCTGTCGCGGGTCGGCCCGCCGCCGCACACCGGCAACCATGGCTTGATCCGGTTCGAAGGATGGACGGGGAGAGCGCCTCCCGGGCACAGACGTGGCCGCTGGTGGGCCGGCCGCCTCCCGGGCCTCACCCCTTCGCCCCACGAGTCTTCCGAGCAAATCGACCAGCCCCATCTCAGCCCGTCACCGCCGAAATCTCGTCGAAAGCAAGCTCCAGCGTCTCGATGCCGACGGCGTTGCTGTCCGGCTTGAAGGAGGGCCCGTCCCACTTCACGGGAATGGCGCGAGTCAGGTTCCAGCGCAGCACTTCCTTGCCCTCGGAGTCATGTACGACGACCGACAGATCGCGCCGGTCCTCGGCCGACCATCCTCGATCGACGAGCTGCTGAAACCAGTCGACGAGTTCCCGCGACTCGCTCAATCCCTGTTTCAGAGTGAGATTCGAGAACTTGGTTCGCACCGGGAGCTTGTGCGACCGGGAGTTGAGCCCTCCCTCCTTGTATTCGAAGACCTCGGTCTCGGCGCGGAGCCCGGAGCATTCAAGGAACTCGGCGGCCTCGATGCCGTCGATCTCCACCGCGAAGCGGAAGGCCAGCAGAGGATCGCTTCGCGATTGCCCGGACGTCATTGTGACTTCCTACTCCTCGCCGCTGAGGCGGGTGTTAATTGCGGCGACGCGTTCGACCCAGCGCCGGCGGTCGGCGTGCTCCATATCCATCAGCGTTTCATGAGACCAGTGAAGGTGAAACGCGAGATAGGCTACCTCCTCGCCTAGCCGGTCGAGGGGGTAGCCGGAGACCCCCCCAGGCTCGAGAGATCCACCTCGACATCGGTCGAACACCCCGGGCAGGTAGCGACCACCAGGGACGTGTCATTGTCATTTATCTGCCTGTAGAGCCGCTGGAGGAAGGCTATGTCGGCCGTGAACAAATTCTCGATCTCGTGGGGGGTCACCTGGTCGATGGTCCCGAGCCGCGTGATGACCCGTGAGAGGAGAATGATGACCAGATAGGCATCGTTCTGGCGGACGCGGGGATCGCGGAGAGGTGCGATCTCGTCGGCAGCGGTTGCCAGCCGCATAACGCCATCGCGCTGCAGATTACCAGCGCCATCGACGTAGCCACGGGGGAGAGTGAAGGGGAACTCGGTCTGGAGAGTGCTCATGAGATTTCGACCCGGCCCGAGGCGGCAGATCCGGGTGAAGCCGGCTCGCCCGCTTCAGATGGCGGCCTAGGTCACCCGCTCGATGTACTCGTGGGACACTGTGAGCTCCTCCACGCCGATCTCGTTGGAGTCCGCCTTCGGTGATGGCCCCGACACTTTCGAGGGCCAACCCCGTTCAAAGTTCCAGCGCGACACCTCGGCACCCTGCTGATCGTACATTACGATCGAGCCATTTCTCCGTGCCGAATCCACGTTTCCATCTTCGACCTGCTTCCGCCAATCCCAGATGTCCATCTTGTCTGTGATCCCTCGTTTGAGGGTGATGTTCTCCCACTTCAGCCGGCCGGGGATCTTCATGATGACCTCCTTGCCGTTCGCCGAG
>CAZHMF010000242.1:0-2089 GCA_964533605.1 uncultured Anaerolineaceae bacterium | reverse complement strand
GATAACTGGCCCATGGCTTCGGCCATCCAGCCCGTACTCTCTTTGAATCGGACGGTATGAGGGCACGCATGGTTTTCTAGGTCGCGGGAGCCCCGCTCTTGCTCCGGCGAGCCCTGCCGGCTGAACCTCAATAGGTGTTTGGTGCAGAGTCCGACCGGACTCCGCGCCCGCGTTCGAAATGAAGTCAGAGTTCCCGAGGACCCGCTGCTCACTCCCGCGTCGCGCTGCTCAGCAGCGCGTCTGGGGATACCTCCGTGCTCTTGACTCCGGGGGGCCTGATAGGTGTTAGGCGCTGCCACACACCTCTCACGCGAATCCAACCTATGCGTGCGTCTTCTCACCTCGCCTAGACCGGTACCGGGGGATCCGCTTCAGGACATCTGCCTCGGCCCGCTGGGCGTGATAGAGGTCCCACCGAAGCTGGAGGTTCATCCAGAAGTCACTCGATGTTCCAAAGAACTGGGCCAACCGGAGAGCCGTACTTGGGGTCACACCGCGACGTCCGTTGACGATCTCATTCACCCTCTGGTAGGGCACCGAAATCGCGCTCGCCAGATCGCGCTGGGTGATGCCCATGGGCTTGAGGAACTCCTCAAGGAGCATCTCGCCAGGGTGGGTGGGAGCCCGATGCGTGGGCACTAGAACCATCTTGTCACCTCAGTGGTAGTCGACAACCTCGACTTCCTCCGGCCCAGAATCGGTCCAGCGGAAGCAGATCCGGTACTGTTCGTTGATCCGGATGCTGTGCTGCCCATTTCGATCACCTCGGAGCGCCTCAAGTCGATTCCCAGGCGGGATCCGTAGGTCTTCGAGTATCGCCGCGGAGTCGAGCGCGTCCAGTTTCTTGGCTGCTTTGCCTCGCAGTGCCACCGGGAGGCGCTTTCGCGCCACCTTCGTCTGTCTGCCGTAGAACAGATCTTCTGTAGCCGAGTCTTTGAAGCTCCGAATCATGTAGCATGATATCCCGGCTATCGTGGTACCACAAGACTTCCGTGGTGGCGCCTAACGTTCCAGAGTTGCGACGCCGGCGCGTCCACACGACCGACGAGGCTACTCTCTTCGATCCTACCGGCAGCGCTCCCATACTCCACTCCGCTAGCGCCGGTGTTCTCCGGAGCCGCGCCGCGCGCGGCTTAGGCGCCACTCGTTTGTTATCGGGAGTGCTCTGGCCATGTGGTCACGTGATCCCCTCCCAACCATTAGCCGTGAACTGACCCTTCACGTTGAACCGTGTCCAGCCATTCCTCGAACGCATCGCTGTCTAGATCCAGCAGTGCGTCGAGCTTTCGATGGTCGATGAGCATCCCGAGCATGTTGTAGAGGCCGAGATAGGCTGTGACCCCATAGCGGAACGCCGCGTCTGCATCCCGCCGGGCTGCGTCAGTGGCACTCGCCTCCGTGGCCCTAGCCACGCGATGCCCATGCTCCAAGGAGTACCGCAGTTTCTCTCCCACGTACGTGAGCGGCGGACCTACTCGTGTCTCTTCGGCTTCGTATGCGCCTGCGTTCGGATCCGTGAACAGATCGTCGATATCAGCCATTCGTCTTCTCCGTCCTCCGCCTCTTGGTGTCCACACGAACCGCACTGAGCGCCACGTCATCGCCCATGTGTATGAAGAGCTTGCCCTTCAGAGCATCACCTTCAAGAAGAACCCAGCCTCGTCCGCTGACCGGATCCAGCTCGTCGGCACCGGACCACGTGAAATCCGCGCGGGGCGGTCCCGCCACTCTGTCAAAGCGATAGTCCAATTCCGCCTGGAGCGCACCTACCTGAATCGAGCCAACTCCCCGGCGGTCAAGGACGATCTCGGCCTCGCCGAGGAGATCCAAGTCATCCTCGCACCACAAGTCCGTGCCTGTGATCCGCCATCTCCCTTCGATAGCCGACATGTCTCGATCTCCGGCCCCTCCCATTCGGTCCACTCGAATCCCGTCGTCAGTTGTCGTGCATTCCCGATAACGCTCAAAGTTGCAGAAGCTGGCCTTCCAATTCCGGCCTCAATGTCCACCGCAGATCTAACTCCCGGAGCGCCTTTCCGCAGCCTACACGGTCTAGGCCGGTTTGGGCCGAGGGGCGCCGAAGGCGACC
>CAZHMF010000241.1:0-2137 GCA_964533605.1 uncultured Anaerolineaceae bacterium | reverse complement strand
TTCAGGCGGAGCAGACGGGGATTCCTATCGGGCAGGTACTGAGGACGCAGGCAGCCCAGGTTCGCCTCAAGCGGAGGCAGCGAGCCGAAGCGGACGCTCAACGGGCACCGGTCAAGATGGTCGTCGTCCTCGTCACAATGGTGCTTCCGTCGATGCTCCTGATGGTGATGGGCCCGGCGCTGATCCGCATGGCCGAACGCGTCTGAGAATTGGCACACTCCGACGGGGGTGCCGGACGGCCGGCGGCACAGCAGGCCATTTTGCAGAACGTTTACAGTCCTCTGCCCGGCGCTTCATCTCGGCCACCTACTGTGACCCTTGAGCAATTGCTCAACGGGAACTACCTCTCTCCCCGCAACCCCCCGAACAGCCTGAAGCCCGCCCCCCCGGCGGGCTTCAGGCTGTTCAGGGATCAGGCAAAACCGGCACCATCCGTCCCCCCGGGACACGGCTGTTCCGTCAGTCTCCCGCCTGCGGCCGGACCCCGAACCTGAGGCAGATCGGACTATGCGGTGGAAAAGAACAGCAGCGCGGGCGGCGTCCGTCAGGGATGGCCGGCTGCCTCTCCGAAGGGACCGCTCCCTGTCGGTTCCGTGTCCTCCACTGGGACCGGATCAGGTCGATCCGCCGCGGCCGGCTCAAGCTCGACGGACGGCACCGGACCGCTTGCGAAAAGTCCGGCCGGTGCGCCTCCCTGGAGCAGGCTCGAAACGTAGACGGCATTGTCCGGCACGCGATCAGAGACCGTGATCGGTGCCGTGATCGCCGTTTCACCGGCTCTGATCCGCGCGCGGTCGCCGGTCACGAGGCCCCTGGCACGCGCCAGGGGCTCGCTCACCTGGATGCGATCGTAGCGGTGGAGCTTGTCGGCCTCAGGATGCCGGAGAGCCGCAGCGTCGGCCGATGTGTAGAGATCCCGGGAGGCGATCACGGACAGTTGACCGGCGGCATCGATGTCCGGCACGGGGACCGCCGTCCCCGGTCCACCGCCGGAGTCCGGAAGCCGGACACCCTCGCCGACGATAAGGTCCGCCGCGTCACGATAGACGGGCTTCTCCCGAGCAATCAATTCCAAGGCCATGTCGGGCGTGGCGGGCGGCTCGACACCGAGTTCCACGGCGAGCAGGCTCAGTACCTCGTAGAGGGGCAGCGCATCGCCTTCTGGTACTACGGCTTTCGAGAGGCGCTGAACCCGGTAATCGGCCAGCGTGTAGGTTCCCGTCGAAGAAAGCGGAGTGCCCGCAGCAAGTACGACCTCCCCTCTCTTCGCCGTCTCGTGAAGAACGCTGTCCACGACGACAACCGAGGGTATCGTCTCGATGAGGCTGCTCACACCGGCCAGCCGCATGGTCGGATCCTCCCGGACAACCAGGAGGCCGGCGAGCCCGTCCAGGTCCAGGCCTTCGCCATCGACGCCGACACCCATGTCGGCGAGCCCGTTGCTGTTGACTTCGGCCGGCAGCACGAAGAGCTGCCGGCCGGCGCCCTCTCCGAACAGCGCAACGGCGACATTGGCGGCGCCCCCCGTCATCGCAGCCGCGAGTTGGGCGCTCACGGGATTGGGCGCGCAGATCACAACGGTTTCAGAGTGGTCCGCCTGCCTGAGCAAGGCCGCGGCCTCGGCTATGCTCTCGTCGGTTGCCGCCGACGCGTCGCTGATCGCGTTCGCCAGTGTGGCTGCCGCCACTCCCTCTCGGCCAACCCCGGGACGGATCCAGACCTCTGCAAAGTCGACCAGTTCGCTCCGCAGGGCTCCGATCAGAATCAATCGGGCCCCCTTGCGAACGACGGCGTCCTTGACCCTCACGCTCGCGACGTTGTGGCTCTCCTCGAGGTCATCGTGTATGAGGACGATCGTTGAGGCCGCGGGCACGGCGTCTAGCGCGCCGGACAGTCTGGATGTTCCCAGCCGTTCGGTCAGGGCGGCCCGGACCGCGCGCGCGACCGCTCCGCCCGACGTGTCCGCCTTGCCACCGAGGGTCTCTGCCAGTGCCACCGCGAGCCGCGCCTCTTCGTTGGTCGCCGTACCTCCGACAAGCACACCTACAGGGCCCTTGTCCCTGGCCTCGCGAAGGGCGCGGGCCCGCGCCGCCACAGCTGCCGCGCGGGCCGCGGGGGCGCGGCCCAGCCCCCCGCG
>CAZHMF010000240.1:0-2184 GCA_964533605.1 uncultured Anaerolineaceae bacterium | reverse complement strand
GGGCTCGTCGGTCCACGTCGGAGGCTTCATCGGGCCGGCCGACTGGCCCGCCTACCTCATCGCCGCTCTGGCCCGCAACGGCTCCTCCGAGCTCACGGTGATCTGCTGCAACATGTCCGGCGTCGGGCCGAGCAGCGTCGGGCCGGCCACCGGGGGAGGCGGGGGGTCGGTGTTCACGAACACTCAGTTCGTGGCACCGGACCACGTAACCGTGGCGCTGTTGATCGAGAGGGGGCAGGTCCGGAAGGGGATCACGACCTTTTCAGCAGCGATGCGCGGCTCGGCGAAGAGTGTTCTCGAGCTGATGCTGGAAGAGGGAAGGATGGAGTTGGAGCTTGTGAGCCAGGGGACGCTGGCGGAGCGAATACGCGCCGCCCGAGCGGGTGTTCCGGCCTTCTACACGCCTGTGGGCGTCGGAACCCTTCTCGCTGAAGGGCGGGAGACCCGGGAATTCGAAGGGATTGAACACGTGCTCGAGAGGGCCCTCCCGGCGGACTTCGCGCTGATCCGCGCTCACGCCGCGGACCGGCAGGGAAACCTCGTCTGGGAGCATGCCTCCAGTTTCAACGCCACGATGGCGGGGGCGGCCGGGGTCACGATCGCCGAAGTGGAAGAGATCGTGCCGCTGGGTGCCCTGAAGCCCGGCGAAATCGAGGTGCCGGGAGTGCGGGTGGACAGAGTGGTCCTGCGCCCCGGCGTACCGATGAAGTCGTGGCGGGAGGCACGCTGATGGGGGAGAGGCTGTCGCCGGAATTCATGGCCCTGCTCGTGTCGCGGGAATTTCGAGATGGGGATGTTGTGAACCTGGGGATCGGACTGCCGCTCTATTGTGGACTGAACCCGCCCCGGGAGGTCGAGGTCATCTTCCACTCGGAGCAGGGGATGCTCGGGTTCGGGCCGATCATGGATGAGGTCCCGGACGGCTACAAGCTGCAGACGGCCGGAGGGCAGTTCGTCGCGGCCGCCCCGGGGATGAGCCTCATGAGTCACGACGAGTCGTTCGCGCTCGTGCGGGGCGGTTTTGTGGACTACACCGTGCTGGGCGCCTTGCAGGTCGATGCAGAGGGGAATCTCGCGAACTTCTGGCGGCCCGGCAGGATCTCAGGCAGTGCCGGCGGGGCCCCGGATCTGGCGCGCTGCGCGAAGCGTACTTTCGTCATGACGGCCCACACGTCTCGCGACGGCGAGGCGAAGATCCTGGAGCGCTGTACGCTTCCCGTAACCGCGGCGCGGTGCGTGGAGAAGATCTACTCGGACGTGGCGGTGATGCGGGTGGAGCAAGGGCGGATCGTCCTCGAGGAACACGCGCCCGGCTGGACGTTCGAGGAGATTCAGGCGATCACGGCCGCCCCTCTCATGCCCGACCCGGACATGCGGGAGGTGACGCTCGGCTGAGAGGCGCGGGCAAGGGGGAAGAGCGGGCAGGCCTCGCTCGAATCCCGCCCTCTGCGGTTCAGCTTTGGGGTTGTTAAGGTCGCGGTACAGGACCTATTGGCGTTCCCCGCGCCCACCGCGGCGGCGCTACTCGTCGAGGCTGAAGGGCGGATAGCGGTCGGTCATGAGCAGGAGTGCGTAGGCCTGCACGCGAAGACCCCAACGCATGACGCCGACGACGAAGTTGTGGAGCCCCACGGGCAGCGATCCGGTGAAGAGGATGGCAAACCAGCCGATTACCACGACCGCCATCGCGGCGAGGCCCAGGAACATGAGGACGATGAAGTGCGGAATCGCGAGCAGCCATTTCACCAGCGGCAGCCAGCGATTCAGTTCTTCCTGAGCGTTGGGGTATTCGATGTCGAGATGGACCCCCTGTTCTTCGTCTGTCGATGGGTAGGCGTCGGTGAGGAGCGCCAGGTAGGCGCCGACGCGCGTCGAGAAGCGAGCGAGTTCGAGATTGAAGGAGAACCACCACTGCGGATACTTCCGGCGAAAGAGGATCAACAGGAGCGGCTGCAAGATAAGGCTGTCGAGTAGTGCGATGACGATGAACGCCGGGATGATCCAGATGATGCGGAAGAAGACTGTCAGCCGGCGCCGCGGCGCCGGTTGATGGTCGATTGTCAGGTGTACGGGATATGCGGAGCTTTCGGACGTGATGGCCACAGCTTCACCTCACCGGTTCGTTCCGCACACCATATCCTCATGGCACGCAGCCTGCCGGGAATGCAACGGCGACCCGGGCTC
>CAZHMF010000239.1:0-2190 GCA_964533605.1 uncultured Anaerolineaceae bacterium | reverse complement strand
TGGTCGGAGTGGCAGGATTTGAACCTGCGGCCCCTGCCTCCCGAAGACAGTGCTCTACCAAGCTGAGCTACACTCCGCCGCCGGTCGCGCCGATATATAGGGCTCACCGGCCCGCCGCAAGCGGGATTTCCGGCTTGTCCGGGACAGGGGCGCGCACTATGGTCCGGCGCGCTTGGGACGTAGCTCAACTGGTAGAGCACCGGTTTTTGGTACCGTAGGTTGGAGGTTCGAGTCCCCCCGTCCCAGCCATTGCCTCGTCCTGAACGCTTGGTCGATGCGGGCAATCCGGCTCGTTAACCGAGGTTCATACCGACCTGTGCGGATCAGCACCTATGTCGCCGCACCCGGCCGCCCACGCTGCGCCCCACCTGCTTGTCGCGGTGGGTCAGATCGGCGACGCAGGCACGGGTGCCGGTATTGGTTGCCGTGCCGGCCACGGCGATCACGGAGGGAACGCTCTCCGGGGGCTCGGCATCCGCCAGCGACCAGCGCGAGAGGGTGAGCCGCGCGCGCCACGGCGTCCTCGATCTCTTCTCCGGTTTCGATCCGCCGGATGCCGCGTCCGCCGCCCCCACGGGCAGCCTTGATCATCGCGGGCAGGCCGATCCGGCGGGCCGCGGCGACTGCCTCGGCGACGTTCGAGATCTCGCCCGTCCCCGGTACCAGTGGCACGTTGGCCTTCCGGGCGACGGCTCGCGCGCTCAACTTGTCCCCCAGGAGGCGCATCGAGTCCGGGCTCGGTCCGATGAAGGCCAGGCTCGCCTTCTGGCAGGCTTCCACGAAATCCGTGTTCTCAGCGAGGAATCCGTAGCCCGGATGGATCGCATCGGCGCCGGCAGCCTGGGCGGTCGCGATGATCTTGTCCCCGTCGAGGTAAGACTCGGCCGCCGGAGCGGGACCGATGCAGTGCGCCTCGTCGGCGTAGCGGACGTGGGGGGAGAGACGGTCGACGTCCGAGTAGACGGCGACCGACTGGACGCCGAGATCGCGAAGGGCGCGAACAATTCGGAGCGCGATCTCGCCGCGATTCGCGACGAGTACCTTCTGAAACACAGCGACTCCCGGTGTGAAGTTCGCCCAGAATACCGGCCCGCTAGGCCTGCTGCACCATTCTCACCCGCCGCCGGGGCGCCTCGCGCGCACAGATCGCGCAGTGGTAGACGAGGGTCAGGCCGTGTCCGCACTTCTCATCGACGAGCCCGACGTCGTGCTCGAGGTAGCGTTCTCCCCAGGTCGACAGCGCTCCCACGACAACTCCCAGACCGTGGCCCTTCTGGGTGAGCAGGTACTCGAAGCGCTGGCTGTGGTCACCGTACCTGCGCCGGGTCACGATGCCGTGCGCCTCGAGCAGGCGCAGGCGCTTGGTCAGGACGGCGGGCGGGATCCCCTCGACGGACTCGCTCAGTTGTCCGAAGCGAGTCTTGCCGCGAAGGAGGTCGCGGACTATCTGGAGCGTCCAGCGGTCGCCGACGATTCCCAGCGTCGCCGCGACCGGGCAGCGAACGGAACGCGGCGGCGCGGTCTCCGTCGGGGACCGCTGCCCCACCGGCTTCTCAGCGGTGTCTTTCGTTACGGACGCCATACTCTTTCCTCTCTCCCCTACGATTTCGTGGGCCCCCGGGGCTGGCGGATGGGGGTGGGCTGCGATATGCTTCACACGCGAAGAGGTTACTTCATTTCTTGAAGTAATGATACCCACGAACCCGGTCGCGCTGACCCGGGAGGGAGGCGGACATGCTCGAATCGACGGCAAACCTGCTCGCCCGCGTGCTGGCCGGTGAGGACGCTCCGGAAGGGGCCGCGCTCGCCCTTGCCGGGGAGACCGACAACGTTGCCCTTCTCCGGGCCGCCGGCGAGCTTCGGGACCGGGGCCACGGGAACACAGTCTCCTATTCACGGAAGGTGTTCATCCCGCTGACCCATCTCTGCCGCGATGTCTGCCACTACTGCACGTTCGCCCGCCCGCCACGGCCGGGAGAGCGGGCGTTCATGTCCCGGGAGGAGGTGCTCGAAATCGCACGGGCGGGCGCCGCTGCCGGATGTCGGGAAGCGTTGTTCACGCTCGGTGATAAGCCGGAGCGCCGCTACCGGGTCGCGCGGGAGGAGCTGGAGAGGCTCGGACACGAGACCACCGTCGCCCACCTCGCTGAGGTGGCGCAGGGCGGGGTGGGAGGGACGGGGGTTGTGCCC
>CAZHMF010000238.1:0-2216 GCA_964533605.1 uncultured Anaerolineaceae bacterium | reverse complement strand
CACGTAGCCGAGCCCAATGACCCCGATGCGCGCGTCGCACGATTCGATCCGCTGCGCCGGGCTCTTGCCGTCGATACCTTCCTGCGGAATCTGGTGGTAGAGCTGCTGGAAAACCGCCACGCCCAGCTCCAGAGCCGTCGCGATCAGCCGCTGGATCGCCGGTTCGTTTTGGCCGCCGGCTCTTCTCCTGGGGCGCTTCGCCGCCGCAGTGCCGGACCTTGGTGCGAATCCGATGCAGCTGGCGCACGTCGATTCCCAGGCCAGCGGCGGTCCCCTGGAGAGTTGGCGCGCCTCGAGGAAACAGCTGATCGAGGATTGCCAAGAGCGTGCCTCGGAGCATAAGATCAACACCGATGTGGCGGAATGCCATGTCGTCCCTCACTCTTCTTTTCCACGATCGAAAGTGAGGGATTTTTTCTGGCCGTCAACCGAAAACTCGAGCGAGGAGGGCGCCCACGCGCCCTCCTCCCGACTCTCCTGCGGCTACGCGAGCGTGAATCGCCGACCCAGGACCACCAGCTCCAGCTTGCCGTCTCGCACAACGATCTGGAGCACCGAGGGCGGCCGCAGTGCCGGCCCGTCGTGGTTGACGAGTCCCTTGAGCCACCTCAGGCCGGGCCCGAGCCTCCCCAGGCCAGTGGCGAGTGCCTGCCGGGCCTCTTCGATGAGGCCGAAGTACCGGTCGGCCGGCACCAGGCCGTCGATGCCCATGTGGGTCCGGAGGAAGTTGTACTCCTGGACGTGCCGCCGGAGAGCCTCCTCCGCTTCAGCGAGGGAGGCGAACTCCGTGACGTCGAGCAGTTCGGCTTCGAGCGTCCGGTTGAACGACTCCAGCTTCCCGTTGGTGAACGCGTGGCCGCTCTTGATGACCGAATGGTCGATGAAGTAGCGCGATTCCGGCTTCCTTCAGGATGCGCCCGATCATGTGGCGACCGAGCTTCACGCCCTCCAAGCGCCTCAGCTGGTTCTGCAGCTGCGCCAGGCCCATGTTCGGATGGCTCTCTTTCAGCCCCAGCACCAGCCGGCGGTGGTCCGGGTCGATCGGCGACGGCCCGCTACTGGTCGGTCGGGTGCTCTGGGGGGCGGGCAACGCTCCACCGGCGGCGGCGGCGTCTCGCCGCCAGCGCGCGATCGTGCTGGCGGGCACGCCGTACTGGCCGGCGACCTCGACCAGCTTGCGTCCGCTGGCGACCTGCGCCAGCACGTCCTCCTTGAACGCGGCGGCGTAGCGACCGGTCTCCCGGGGCGGCTGCGGTGGCCGCGGCGATGCCACCGGCTCCCTCCCGCGCGCCGTCGTGCCTTGCGGTCCGTGCGGTGCAGCGGCGACCGGCCGGGTTGCTGCCTCTCGCGCCTCTCGCTTCCACCTCGAAATCGTCGTCACATGAATCCCGTACTCCCGCGCCACCTCGACCCCCGTGCGTCCCGCGGCAACCTCCCGCAGAGCGTGCGAACGCACCTCCTCGGGGAAGCTCCGCCGGCCGCGGGGAGCCGGGACCTGATCGCCGTCCCTCGCCACCCGCGCATTTCGAGACGCCTCGACCTGTTCGTTGTGCCTTCTGGCCATGACAGGGCTCCTTTCGTTCCTGTCTCTGACCAGCTCGGCGACACCCTCTCACCGGACAAATGTCGGCGACGCCCTAGCAAGTTTCTAGGACATCTGCGTGCATGTTTGCCGGGTCGATTCCGGACAAATGTCCTCGAACAAAACAGTTAGGCACCCCCGTCGAGGTAGAGGTCCGTCGCGGTGGCGCAAAGACTGACAAGAAGAAGGCCACCAGCCGGCCTCTTCCGAGGCTTCTCTTCACTTCCTTTCCGGAGTCCTCGAAACCGGGAGGCCATTCCCGGTTTCTGCGGAATCGGTGGCGGCTGCGAGCCGCCCGGTATCTTCTCAAGGAGGCCCCTCCCCCGCGCACCCTCCGGCTTCCCCTCACTGCGCTCTCTCACGATAAAGGTGGACCAGCTTGACCCGAACCGGGGTGGACCAGTTTGCCCGGACCTTGACCCCCTTCTTCAGCGCTTGGCCCTCGTCCGCTTCCTGCGGGGAGACGTCTCGCGGCGCGGCGCGTTCGCGGCGCCGAAGCTCCTCGGGATCGGGCGGCCGGCCGTCGAGCCTCTCATCGAGGCTCCGGTGACGACGCGCCGGCGATGCGCGCCGACGCGGCCCGCCTCCTCGAGGCGACACTGCCGCACGCGGGGGTGGCGTGTGTAGATCATGC
>CAZHMF010000237.1:0-2219 GCA_964533605.1 uncultured Anaerolineaceae bacterium | reverse complement strand
AGGGCGGAGGCGGCCCGCGAGATGCTCGGATACGTGGCCAGACCGTTCCGCCAGCACTGTTCCTGCAGGTAGTTGGCCGCATCCACGGCGTTCGGTGTCAGAGTGGTCCGGATCGCGACCGCGACCGGCGTGCCCGACCGCTCGTGGACGCCTGCCAGCGCGGCCGCCAGCTTCTGCGCCCGCGACCGGTGGTCGCCTCTGGTGGTGCTCATGCCCGGACCGAAGCTCGTGTGAAACAGCACCACATCGATGTTCGGGGCGGTGGCTGCGGCCATCAGAGTCGGCTCGAACTCGCGGCTCAGGAATACGTCGATGGGGTTACGGATGCTCGTCCCGGCGTCGGGGGTGATCTCCGCCAGCAGTTTCAGGGTCTCGGGAGGCAGCGCCGGGAGGTTCAACCCGGCAGCGGCGAGATCGTCGGCGGCGAGCACACTCACGCCACCGCCACCACCAACAAGCGCGACGTTCGGGCCCGGAAGCTCCTTCACGAAGCGGAACGTCACCGCCATATCGACCAGCGCTTCCAGGCTTTCGACGCGCAGAGCACCGGCCTGCCGGCAGAGACCGTCGAACACTTCGAGGGACCCGGCCAGCGATGCCGTGTGCGAATTCGCGGCCCGGGAGCCTGCTTCGGTCCGGCCACCTTTGAGAACAGCCATCGGCTTCCTCGAGCCCGCCCGGCGCATTGCCTTCGCGAGCCGGGGTCCCTCCTGGATGCCCTCCAGGTAGCCCATGATGATCTCGGTGTCCGGGTCGTCAGCGAAATAATCGAAGAAGTCGGCTGCTTTCAGGTCGGCGCCGTTGCCGAAGCTGATCACCTTGGAGCAGCGAATGCCGCGCGGGAGCGCCTCGTCGAGGAACTCGCCGGCGTTCATTCCGGACTGCGACACCATGCCGACCGGACCCGGCTCAGGGACCTGTCCGGACATCATGGCCATCCGCGATTCGGGCACGTAGAGGCCCATGCAGTTGGGGCCAATCAATCGAACGCCGGCCGTCTTGGCCCGCGCCACGAGGCTCTGCTCCATCTGCGCCCGTTCCTCGTCACCCGTCTCTGTGAAGCCGGCCGTGAAGAGATGGAGGACGCGCACGCCCTTGGCGATGCAGTCCTCCAACAGCTGCGGCACTGCTCTCGCCGGCACCGAGGAAATAACGTAGTCGACCTGGTCGGGGATGTCCCGCAGCGTCGGATAGCACTTCAGCCCGCGAATCGCGGTTGCTGTCGGATGGACGAGGAAGATCGGCCCGGGGAAACCGGCCTCCTGCAGAGAACCAACGAACTCCCACCCCCCGGAGTCGACCGTCGCCTTCGCCGACACGCCGGCGACGGCGATCGATCGGGGGTGAAAGATGAAATCGAGATCTGGCGTCGTCAAGGCGGGGGCAGTCACAAACGGCGTCTCCGAGATGATGTGCGCCTGAGCAGCCTACCAACGCGAGCGCCAATGGACCCCCGCTCATTGTCGTTCGCAGTTCAGAGACTCGCCTGACATTGTCCGCTAAGGGTCCCGAACAGAGAGTAACCAGCCCTCACCCAGGGGGTGAGGGCTACCAGAGGCGACGGCTTCCTGCCCCAGCTGGAACAACAGCCATAGTTGTTTCATGCCGCACCCTGGCCTGCCGCCGAAGCGACGAACTGCATCCCGGAGGCGACCCGAACGTGTTCGACTGTCGGACCGTGTGGCAAACCAACTGACAACGAGCGGCGTCCTCGGAACCTACTCCCGAACGGCGGGCATCACCTCGTCCGTGAAGCGGGAGGCGGCCGTGAGCGCTTCACCCGACTGAGCCGTGAAGTTGGGGCCGTTGACGGCGAACTTCTCGATGCCGAGCGCGGCCAGTTCCCTCAGCCGCCGGATGCAGTGGTCGGGTCCGCCGAGGATCGCGTAGACGTCCATGAATTCGTCCGTCAAAGCAGTGGTCTGCGGCCCACCCTGCCGGCCGTGGGCGTTCATGTCGTAACGGTCGTGGAGGTCCCGGAACACCTGCGTCTGGCGGTCGTCCGCCGGTCCCGAAACCTCGCCGTGCATCACCGAAAAGCGCGCGAAGAGGCCGGTGCCGGCGCGTGCGATCTCCCGGGCCACTGAGAGGTTATCGTGGCAGACCACGTTCACATAGGCTCCGAAGGCCAGAGAGTCCGGGGCCCGCCCGACGTCCGCCGCTGCCTGACGCGCGACTTCGACCCCCCAGGCGAGACGCTTCGGGTCGGCGCCGAGCGC
>CAZHMF010000236.1:0-2228 GCA_964533605.1 uncultured Anaerolineaceae bacterium | reverse complement strand
TCGAGCCGGCGCAGCTTGAGCGCGTTGTTGATGAGGAGGGCGCGAAGCCTCCTCCAAAAAGGGAGCGGTGAGTTGCGCCAGTTTCGGATCACCGCGGCGGCGCTGGGTTGTTGTTCGGACATCGTCTGGCCTCCGGCGGACTGTTCTCAGATCCCGTCAGGCGGGAACTCTCGGGTAGGCATCAGTGTCGCGTGCGGCCTCAAACGCGGCGATGGAGTCCTCTTCCAGGAGAGTCAGACCGATGGGGTCGAGGCCGTTCACGAGGCAGTATTTCACGAAAGGATCGATATCGAACTTGCGTGCAAATGCACCGTCCGGTGTCGCGATCTGCTGTTCTTCCAGGTCGATCTCGATCTCGCTTGCCGGAAGTTCCTCCGAGCGGGCGACGAGCCTGTCGACGTCTTCCTGGGACACGACGACGGTGAGGAGCCCGATCTTCGCGCAGTTGTTACGAAAGATGTCCGCGAAAGAGGGCGCGAGGATGGCCCTTATCCCGAGCCCTTCCAGGGCCCATGGTGCGTGCTCGCGGGAGGACCCGCAGCCGAAGTTCGGGCCCGCGAGAAGGATGGAGGCGCCATCATAGTCGGAGTTGTTGAGAACGAAGTCGGGATCGCTTTGCCATGACTCGAACGCGAACTCCCCGAAACCGGTGCGCTCGATCCGCTTCAGGTACTTCGCAGGGATGATCTGATCCGTGTCGACATCCGACCGGTTCAGGGGCAGGGCCCTTCCGCTGAGCTTCGTGAACCTTTCCATAATCTACTCCCAGTTCCGAATGTCGACGAAATGCCCAGCGACGGCCGCCGCCGCCGCCATCTGGGGGCTGACGAGATGCGTGCGTCCCCCCGGGCCCTGCCTTCCCTCGAAGTTGCGGTTCGAGGTGCTCGCGCAGCGCTCGCCCGGCAGGAGGACATCGGGGTTCATTCCGAGGCACATCGAGCAGCCCGCGTCACGCCACTCAAATCCGGCATTCCGGAAGATTTCATCGAGGCCTTCAGCTTCCGCCTGCTGCTTGACGAGCCCCGATCCTGGCACGACCATCGCGCGAACCGAGGGCGCCACGCTCCGTCCGCGAACGGTGTTCGCGGCTGCCCTCAGGTCTTCGATCCGGGAGTTCGTGCAGGAGCCGATGAAGACCCGATCGGGACGTATGTCCCGGATGGGAGTGCCGGCCCTCAGGTCCATATATGCAAGCGAGCGTTCGGCGAGTTCTCGCGCCTGCGGTGTTGAAGCAGTTGTGGGATCAGGAACACTTCCGGTGACGGGCACGCTCTGGGCGGGCGTTGTGCCCCACGTGACTCTGGGCTCGATGCTCTCCCCGGCGAGCACGACGGTTCGGTCAAACCGGGCCCCCTCGTCGGATGTGAGTTCTTCCCACCGCTCCATGGCCCGCTCCCAGGCTTCTCCCGACGGTGCGTACGGCCGGCCCTTCAGGTAAGCGAACGTCGTCCCGTCGGGGGCGACCAGCCCGGCCCGTGCGCCACCTTCGATGGTCATGTTGCAGACCGTCATCCGCTGCTCCATCGACAGTGCCCGAATGACGGCCCCGCCGTACTCGATCACGTGGCCGACGCCACCCGACGCGCCGATCTCGTTGATGATGGCGAGGATCACGTCCTTGGATGTGACCCCGTCCGGCAGTCTTCCTGTGATCTCAACGGACATGGTCTTCGGGGGAACCTGCGGCAGTGTCTGCGTGGCGAGAACGTGCTCAACCTCCGACGTTCCGATGCCAAAGGCGAGCGCCCCGACCGCGCCGTGCGTCGAGGTGTGGCTGTCGCCGCAGACGATGGTCATTCCCGGCTGGGAAAGGCCCTGCTCGGGGCCGATGACGTGGACGATCCCCTGGCGTGGGTCGTCCATCCCGAAGTAAGGGACACCGAACTCCTTCACATTCCGCTCGAGGGCCTCGACCTGCTGGACCGAGAGCGGGTCGGTCCACGGCTTTTCGCGGTCGATCGTCGGAACGTTGTGATCCACGGTGGCAAGCGTCAGTTCGGGCCGGCGCACTCGTCGATCTGCGAGTCTGAGGCCCTCGAATGCCTGTGGCGACGTCACTTCGTGCACGAGATGAAGGTCTATGTAGAGGAGGTCCGGCTTGCCTTCATCGCGCCTCACGAGGTGGTCTTGCCAGATCTTTTCGATAATCGTCCGCGGTTCTGTCATGAATCTCCCCGGCGCCGTCGGGCGGTGCTGAAACAGTGCGATCCAGCCTAGCGGGCGGGCTC
>CAZHMF010000235.1:0-2234 GCA_964533605.1 uncultured Anaerolineaceae bacterium | reverse complement strand
CCCTCCGGCGCCCTTCCGGGCGCGGCTCGGACCCGGTTGGCGGGTACCCACCGCTGTACTCGCGGCACCTACCGCCGGAACTCCGGCCGCCGCTTCTCCGCCAGTGCCTTCACGCCTTCACGGAAGTCCGCGCTGCCCGTCATCGCCTCCAGCCGTCGCTCGGAGTCGTCGACCGCCGAGGCAACATCGCGGTGGAGATCGGCGTAGATCTGCCGCTTCGTGGCGGCGAGCGATGTAGGCGCGACGTGGTCCACCAGCTCCCGCGCGTATTCGTAAACGCGCGGCAACAGTTCACCGGCGGGGTGGAGACCGTTCAAGAGCCCCATCTCCATCGCCTCCTCCGACATGAACACCCGGCTCGAGAGAAGCAGATCGTTCGCTTTCGCGAGCCCGATGAGCCGCGGCAGGAGCCACGAAAGGCCGTACTCCGCGGGCAGGCCGAGACGCCCGTGGGCGGTGGTCAGCTTCACACCCTCCGCCGCGAACCGCAGGTCGGCGAAGCAGGCCAGCACCAACCCCACACCGGCCACCGGCCCGTTGATCGCCGCGATCACCGGCTTCGTCAGTCCGAAGTGATAGGCGAAAGTCGCGTCGAACTGCGGCTGCACACCGTAGCCCGGCTTCGCGATATCGTCCCCCGTGCCCGGATCGTACCGCCCCTTCTCGATGTGCCCCTCGAGCGCCTGCGAGTCGGCACCGGCGCAGAATCCCCGTCCCGCACCCGTGACGACGACGGCCCGCACCGCCGGGTCGTCCTCCACCCGCGCGAGAAGATGCCTGTACTCGGTGTGCATCCGACCCGTCCAGGCGTTCAGACGGTGCGGCCGGTTGAGGGTGATCGTTGCAATTCCGCCTGCTACGTCGAAAAGCGTGGTCTTCAGTTCCATGCGCGCATTGTGGGCCAGGACCCCGGCCCCGCAAAGGCCGCCGTGCCTCTCACTCCGCGCAACCGTCCCTCAGGGAGCAGCGGTTGCGGTCGCCGCCGCAGTCGCGACACCTCCCCCGCCGCCCGGGTCCTCGGCCAGGCACGCTTCGATCGCCTCACGGAAGTCCGTTCCTGCGCCGATCGCTTTTCCCACACAGCTGTTGCTCACGAGGCGCTCGCCGGAGGCTGAGAGGTCCCGAAGAGCATCAGAACAGACAAGGTGTGCCACGGCAGTCCGGTCGTGCGAGGCGGCGTCCACGAGCCAGCCGGCCAGGGACCCGATACAGGTCCGCAGCAGATCGGCCGGCGACGTCCCGGGACTGGCGAGGAGGCCCGGCCGGGGTATCGAAGGTGGCGGCGGCAAGCTCGACGGAGGCGGCGCCGGCATCGAAGGCCAGGGAGAGGGGACTGGAGTGAATCTCCGCGAGGTCACGCAGGAAGCTCAACCGGGAAGCGACATCCTCCACCTCCGGTGAAGGGGGCGGAGTGGCGGTCGCGGTCTGAGCCGGTTCTGACGTCCCCGCCGGAGTGGGAGTGAAGACCCCCCGACCGGACGGTCTCCGTCGCCCGAGCCGCCACAGGCTGCCGCCACGACGGCGAAGACGGCGGCCACCACCAGGAACAGGCTCACAATCCGCCTTCGTACGTCCAGGCTGAGGCGTCCTCTCCTGTTGCTCCGTGTAGTCCCGGCCCGGCCGACCCCCCTTGTCAGGGTTCACCACCCTTCCTCGCCTCCGGGCCTCCCGTCTACGTCAGAACCTTGTTCATCCTGTGGTTCCCGCTCACCCCCGTGACCCGCTCGAAGGCCGGGTCGGTCGCAGTGAGGGCAATCTCGAACCCGAACCGTTCGTAGAGCCTCAGGGCAGGGTTGGCAGTCAGCACCTCCAGGCTCATGAGGGGCCGTTCGTCCGCCCGCGCCCGCCGCTCCGCCTCGACGAGCAGGGCGCTCCCGATTCCCCGTCCCCGGTGCTCTGCCGCAACGTGCAATTCGCTGATCCGGAAGGCGCCTCCGGGCGCTCCCGTGTGCACCCGCACCTCGGTTCGGAAGCGCCGGGGCAGCCGCAGCAACCAGACCGGCCCGAGTAGCCTCAGGGCCTCGAGGAGCAGTCTCGGCGCCGGTGCAAGTTCAATCGGTTCCGTGACCAGCACGCCCACCGTCTCGCCTGCGGAGCGCGCCAGCACCGTCTTCCGCCAGGTCTCCGCACGGCTGTTCACAAGCCGCCACAGCCGCCCCGCCTTGTCGAACTCGCCGATCCCCAGAGCCTTCGTCGAGACCTCGGCTCCCTGCTGCTCGAGGCACCGGCCAGGG
>CAZHMF010000234.1:0-2238 GCA_964533605.1 uncultured Anaerolineaceae bacterium | reverse complement strand
GCGTGGATCAGAGCGCTGACCGGCGTCGGGCCCTCCATGGCGTCGGGCAGCCAGACGTGGAACGGAAACTGTGCGCTCTTCCCCATCGCGCCCAGGAACGTGAAGAGCGATGCCCAGAACAGCGTCCCACCGGCCATCTCGCCCTCTTCGACGGCGTGAATGATCTCCTGAATGTTGAACGTTCCGGTGGATCGCCAGAACAGAATGATGCCGATGAACAATCCGACATCACCTATGCGAGTCGTAATGAATGCCTTCTTGGCGGCTTCGGTCGCGCTCCTCTTCTCCCAGTAGAACCCGATCAGCAGGAACGAGCAGACCCCAACGAGTTCCCACGAGATGTAGAGAAGGAGCAGATTGTCGGCCATCACCAGCATCAACATCGACGCGGCGAAGAGCTGCAGGACCGCAAAGAACCAGTAGTAGCGGGGCTCTCCCTTCATGTAGCCCAGGGAGAAAATGTTCACCATCAGTGAGACGGACGTCACCACACCGAACATCACGATCGTGATCGGGTCCACATAGGTGCCCTGGCGGAGGATGAATGAGCCCTCGACACCTGCGGCTCCACCGACCCGGGACCACTCGATCGACCGCAAGATGGGTCCGAGCCCCTCCCCCAGTGCCCCCTGGGTATCGAGGAAGTCCACGAGCACCGGGAAGAACAGCACGAAGGCTGCGCCCGTGGCCGCCACGCCCAGCAGATCACCTCCCCGCGGCAGCCAACGGCCCGCAAGTGCCAGGACAACGAACATGCCCGCCGGAATCGCGGCCAGCAGCCAGACGTCCTGCGCGCCCATCAGCACCTCATCCCTTCCACGCCGTACCTCACCACTTGAGCGTCGCCGCCTCGTCGACGTTCGAAACTCCGCGCAAGCGGAAGAGCCTTATCACGATCGCCAGCGCGAGGCCGACTTCCGCCGCCGCCACGGTGATGACAAACACGGCGAAGATGACCCCGGTCACCTTCTCCGGATCGAGATAGGCCGCGAACGCTATGAAGTTGAGACTCACTGCATTCAGCATCAGCTCGATCCCCATGAGGACGAGCACGGCGTTTCGGCGCGCCAGGACCCCGTACATCCCCAGCGCAAACAGAAGAGAGCTGAGCACCAGATAGTTCTCGAGGGGGACCATCAGTCGCCGTCCTCCTGACGGGCAAGGATGATGGCTCCCACGAGCGCGACGAGCAGCAGGAGAGAGGCGATGATGAAGGGCGCTCCGAAATCCTGAAAGAGGCGGTCGCTGATCGTCGCAATGCTGATGTTGGCCGGGGAGTCATCCACGTCGCCGGGCCAGGCAGTGTTGACGGCCACGGCGGTGAGCAGCACGAATAGGACTGCGGCTACGAAGGCGGCGAACGGAGCTTGCGGCCCGTTCACGCGCACTGCACCGGCCTCGGCCGTCCGCGTGAGCATCAGTGCAAGCAGGATCAGCACCGTGACCGCGCCACCATAGATGAGGAACTGAACGAGAGCGATGAACTCGACCGTCAGGAGCACGTACATCGCCGCGATGCCGGCCAGACAGAGGATCAGGAAGATCGCTGAGTGGATCACCGAGCGGGCGGTGACTACCCCGAAGGCAGCCACCGCGATCGCCGTCGCAAACACCCACCAGATGATCTCCGTGACCATCTAGGACACTCCCTCCGGAAGATTGCCGCCGAGCTCCTTGACGACGGCAATATCCTCGGGATTCGGGGCCTCGCCCGCTTCGAGTGCCTGCTTGACCCGGCGCTCCGCCCGCATGCGTCGCGCCCTCACTTTCTGAAACGAATTGGCGTCGCCTTTGCCGCCGGTCCCCGTCCCCGCCGGCGGGACCCGGGCGCCGGGCTGAGCCGGCTCAGCATCCGCGCTCGCCGCCGCAAGCACAGATGCCGCCCCCGCGACCTGGCCGGCGAGGTCCTGCCAGATGGTCCTGCCGGGAGCGAGCTCACTCCCGAGATCGTAGAGAATCTTCGCGACGTCCTCAGGGATCGTCTCGCCCGCATCGAGCGCTTTCTTTGCCTGCCGCTCGGCCCGCATGCGGCGCGCACGGACCTTCTGCTGAGAGTTGTCGTCACCCTTCGGACCCGTTCCCACTCCCGGTGGGAACCTCATGGAACCGTCGTCCATTGTGCCCGACAGCACTTCGGCCGCTACTCCGCCCGCCGCCGTATCCGCATCCACTGCAGCCGGCGGTAACTCGCCGACCTCTTCCATACGCTTGAGGCGTGCGATCCGGGCCGGCAGCTCC
>CAZHMF010000233.1:0-2247 GCA_964533605.1 uncultured Anaerolineaceae bacterium | reverse complement strand
GGGTCCAACACGACTTGGGGTGCGACGCCGCTTCCTCTTGTCCTCCCGTTTAGCCCCACCTGCTCGCTCTACGTGAGCCCGGACATCGAGGTCGGATTCAGCACCGGACTGACCGGCAGCTTCACCTGGGGTTTCACGATCCTGAACGACCCGTCGTTTCTGGGTCTCAGCTTCTTCAACCAAGCCTTGATCGTCGAGAGTGCTACCCCGCTGCAGATCAGCATGACGAATGCTGGGCAGGCAACGGTCGGTTGCTAGCGCTGCGTGCCGGAGAACTCACGTTGCTGCATCGGGAGAGGCATCTGCAACCGCCTGCAGAATGATTGCGCGGACAGACTCAAGGTCCGGGGCGGACGGTTGGAGAGTGGTTACCGTCTTCTTGGGTCGCTAGGTGTCACAAGGGGATGTCTCCGTAATCCAGTCGTTCGCTCTCCGTCCGCTGTTGCCGGCGACCAGGGGTTGAACTACTAGTCGCCAAACAAGCGAGTCGCGAGGCGGCCTGAAGCCGGTTCCTCGAGTGCGCGCGGGACCGCCCCGGCGGGTGTTGCCGGCCGTTTCGCGTCGAGGTCGTGGGTGTTGCTGGCTCTCTCTCCTCGGAGGTCGGCGGGTCGTAGCGGACCGAGGCATCCGTACCCCGGCATCGAGCGGCGAGCTACGCGAAGGCGAGCACGCCGTCGAGCGCTCGGAAGAAGGGTTCTCCTAAAGCAGGTGTGACGGGTTCGGCAATCGGATTCCCCCACAGCAGAGGTATACGGTGGCAATGAGCGGCGCGGCGGAGTGGAAGCCATAGGCTCGATGGCTAAGGAGGCGGATCTTGTTGTTGATGCCCTCGGCCCTGGCGTTGCTGACGCGCTTCTCGACGAAGGCGCGGATGCCGTCGAGGTGCTTGCGGATGGTGCGCCCGAGGCGGACGAAGGGGGCAAGGCGAGACCGAGCCGCCCAGGCGCCCCAGGTGCCGAGGCCGTGATCGAGGTGGTGCCGGCCGCCCCGGAGAATCATCAGGAGCTGTTCCTTGAGGAGGTAGGCTCGGCCGAGCGGCGAGTCCGGCCGGAGCAACTCGAGACTCGATGCGTGCTTGTCCGGCAGGTTGTCGAGCGTGTACGCCGTCGGCCACCGCAGTCCCTTGATGGCCTTGGCCTTGTCAGGGTCCGAGCGGCGGGTTTCCCGCGCGATCTGTCGCCGCACGTCGTTGAGCGCCTCGTTGGCGAGCTTCGCGACGTGGAAGTGGTCGAAGGCGATGATCGCGTTCGGCAGGCTTTCCCGGACGGCCTTCTGGTAGGCGGCCGACATGTCCATCGTGACGATCTCGATGGCGTTGCACACCTCGGGAGCCAGCGACTCGAAGAAGCTCTTGAGTACGTCGCTGGTCTTGCCCTCGGCGACCCAGACGACGTCGCCGGTGTCATGGTCGGTCACAACCGTCAGGTAGCGATGGCGCTTGCGGAAGCTGATCTCGTCGACGCCGATGCGTCGCAGCTTCGAAAGGCGATCTGGATCCAGGAGTTCGTCGACCAGGCGCTCCGCGATGTTGCCCACCGTGACCCAGGCGATCCCGAAGAGCAGGCTGACGGCCGTCTTGTCGGTCCGCTGGGCGAGCAGGCCAACGGCGTCCTCGAAGGGGCGCGTGAAGTCGCTGTCGTGCCGCGCCCAGGGCACCGCCTCGGTGACGACCCTCTGGCACGAGCCGCACCGAAACCGCCGGATCGGACCTTCGATCCACACCGTCCGGCCCCAGATGCCGAGGTGACGCCAGCGGCGGGACGTGCTCCGGACGTCGCCCGAGCGCGACCTTCCGCACCGGGAGCACGTGAGCCGGCTGAATCGACGGTCCACCGTCAGCACCAGGTCGTCATCCTCGAAGCGGAAGCCGGTGACCCTGAGGCCCTGGAGGTTGAGCAGCTTGTTGAATAGCGTCGTGACGCGCACCGACGGATCTCCTCGCGTGGTCCACCCGCCGAGGTCCGTTCCAACAAGAACTCGGCGCAAGTCGGTGCGCACTCTCCGTACACCCTCTCGAAAGTTCAAGGATCACGCGAGACCCGGTCTCCTGGCCTCGCACGGCCGTCTCGCGGCTGCCCCGGGCCTCAGCCCAGGCTCACCTGCTTTAGGAGAGCCGGAAGTTGCGCCCGCACCTTTCGTCGGGCAGCGACGGCGTCCCTCTGCCGCGGCCGCTTCCGGAGGTCATCGACCGCGCCCGGCCTCCCGAGAATCTGGGACAGGGCCGAGAGCACGCGAAGGTGCTCGGTC
>CAZHMF010000232.1:0-2264 GCA_964533605.1 uncultured Anaerolineaceae bacterium | reverse complement strand
TGGTCGTGGTAGGCGCCCATCCAGGTCTTCCAGAGAGTCGTGGTGGCCTTCGCCGTTGCGTATCCGGCTGAAGGACCGTCCCTCACCAGTTCGTTCGTCGCGTTTCCGATCCAGACGGCGGTGGCGGCATACCGCGTGTATCCGGTCATCCAGGTCTCGAGTGTATCGGCCGCGCTGAGCGGTCCCTGCTGCGTTCCGGTCTTTATCCCGCCGGGGGGATGCTGGCCGTCACTCATGAAGAAGTCGAGCCCAAGATCGGTGTTGCTGCTGCCACAGCCCCAGATCACGAACCGGGCCGTGCAGTCGGACATGATGCTGTGAAGCAGCCAGACGGACCCGGCATCGACCACTTGCCTCTGCTCCGGCTCTCCCTGCCGGAACACAACGCGGCCATCGATGTCTCTGACTTCGAGGACGACCACCGGGTCGAGTTCCCGTGTCCCAGGAAGGCGCGCGTACCCTTTCGCGAAGTCGTGGAACTGGCGGACCGCTTCGTCGTAGCCCTCGTCCTCATCGAGAGCGAAGCTTCTCAGGCGGTCGAGGTCGAGAGTGCGGGCGAGGTGAGGGACGCCGATCATCGTCCCCATATTCGCGATGGTCGCGTCCATATACGCCATGTCGATGGCGCGTATGTTCGCCCCTCCGGTCGCGATCGAGGAGCCGTAGACAACATCCGGGTGCGAACGCCAGGTCGGATCGAAGTGTTGGTTCAGGGTCGTGATCCCGAGCGCTTTGGCCATCTCGATGACGTTGTCCGGACCCGCCTCAGATGCGGCCCGGAAGGCGGGGACATTCTGCGATCCGCCGAGACCTGCCCTGGCACTGATGAGTCCCTCCGTGTACGGCGCGGTGCGCGGGTTCACGATGTCCACAACGCCGTTGATCGTCAGCGGGCTCGTGTCCCAGAAGGTGCTCATTGGCGCTTTGCCCAATCTGTCGAACCAGGTCAGGTAAACCGCGGGCTTGAAGGCGGACCCCGGCTGGTTGATCTCGGTCAGCTGATCGATGTTGCCCGCGATCCGGCGGTCCGAACTCTCGTCCGGGTTGCGGTTCGGCGCGTACACGATGACCTGTCCCGTCTGGGGATCGATGGTCACCAGGGCGCCGTTGTAGCACTCGCAGCCGTTGGCCAGACCTTCTTCGACGAACTGATTGATGAGCGAAGTTGCCTGCTCGGTGAGGGCCCAGTCGAGCGTCGTCGTGACCTTGTACCCGGCGGTGTGGACGCTTGTCGTGCAATCCGTCGTTTCGGACTCACGTTTGAGCCAGCCGGCCTCGCACATTCTGACGAGACGCGGCTCGATCTGGTTGTCGATAAAAGCAGCGGCCTTGAGGGGATTGGAGGCGGCGTAGACATAGACCGTCTCACGCGCGGCTGCATCTGCCTGTTCACGAGTTACCCGGCCGTGGTCGACCATCAGCGAGAGGACGTACTCCTGCCTTTCCTTCGCATTCTCCGCCAGCACTGTTCGTCCCTGCTCGTCGACGACGCACAAGCCTATACCGTCGCGGACGCAGTTCAGCCGCGGATGGTAGAGAGTGGGAGACTGTGGCACCCCGGCGAGGAGTGCCGCCTCTCCGAGCGTGAGGTCAGCCGCGTCCTTTCGAAAATAGCCCTGGGCCGCGGCCTGGACGCCGACGTACTGGCCCGCGTAGGAGATCTGGTTCAGGTACCAGGCCAGGATCTGATCCTTCGTGTAGTCGTCCGTCAGCTCCAGTGCGTACACGATCTCGCGGAGCTTTCGATCCAGCGTCCTTTCGGCGGTCAGGCAGAGGTACTGATCCTGAGCTGTCTTCACATTCGGGCAGATGTAGACGTTCTTGATGAGCTGCTGTGTGATCGATGACCCACCCGTGCCCGACCCAAAATCGCCGGCGATGTAGTTCTCGTAAAACGCGCGAACGAGCCCGCGAACGTTCACTCCCGGATTGTCGTAGAACGTGTCGTCCTCGGTGGAGACCGTTGCGAGCACCATCCACTCCGAAATCTGGTCCAGCGGCACCGGGTTCAGGAGCTGTGCCTCAGGGTTGGTCAGCGACCCGAGGAGGACGCCGCCTTCCGGTCCGTTCCGGTCATAGATTTCGGTGAGCCCGATGTTCTTCTGGCGCAGGTGGTCCGTGATCGGGAGGTACTCATCGGCGTAGTGCTGGTAGACCGCGAATACGGCGGCGATGGCGACGGTCGCCCCGGTTGCGGCGAGGGCCACGACTCCGAGCCCCAGGACCAGGAGGATACGAAACAGGTGACGGCTGCGCTGCCGCCG
>CAZHMF010000231.1:0-2267 GCA_964533605.1 uncultured Anaerolineaceae bacterium | reverse complement strand
GGGGAAGCCGGAAGAGGAGCCTTAGATTCCCCCTGGAAGTCCAGGGGGCCGTACTCTAACCGGGTGCCGTAGCGCAACATCACGCGGCGTTTTGGCGTCGGCGTGCACGTAGAGATGGGCGATGGCGCGGGCGAGAATCTGTCCGACGGTGGCACCCTCGAGGAAAGAGCCAGGCTTCGTCTTCGCCGTCTGGGAGAGCTCGTCGTCGTTTAACGACTCGAGGATCGGCGTGGCCTCGAGAAACGCTTTCTCAGCGGCCTCCCTCGCTTCTGCGAAGGAAGGGGCGTCGACCCCATCGCGGTGTGCCTGGAGCCACGGATCCCGTTCTCGCCTCCCAACGTAGGCTCCGACCCACACCTGGTGCGTTTCGGCGGCGTGCGTAAGAAGCCAGGCCCCTGAACTCAGCCCGGCGGGAGCGCCGTCCCGGTGCTCGGCGGGGACTCTGTCCGCAGCCTGCATAATGGCGTCCTGGCCGTCGAGCACAGCCCGGGCGAGCAATGGCGTGTTCATTGTGTCCGCCTTTCGATCCGCTGCAGATATCGTGGCACAACTCGGGAGTGATGAGTGTTGGCAGAGAGAGTCGACGTGCGGGAGTCAGCGATCGCCGGCCTCGGGCTGTTTGCGACCGAGAGGATCGGACCGGGGGAGAAGATCAGGACGGTCAATGTTCTGCGCGAGGTGACTGACGAGAGTCCCCTTCGCCCCGAACTGGGCGAACGGCCCGAGCACTGCGCCTATCCGGACGGAAAGGTCGTGTTGTGGGGTTACCCAGATCGGCATCTCAATCACAGCTGTGACCCGAATGCATTCGAGAGCTACCAGGATGGCCATGTTCGGCTCATCTCTCGAAGGACCATCCAACCCGGGGAGGAGATCACCGTGAACTATCTCGTCAACAACAGCGGAGGGGATTCCTGGCCCTGCCGCTGCGGGTCGGACGAGTGCCTTGGATCCACCTCCTCCCAGGGGTTCTTTGGTTTGCCCGAGCGGAAGCAAGTCGAGTTCCTGCCGCTGCTCGCCGAATGGTTTGTGGCAAGGCACCGGGACCGGATCGACAGCCTCAAGGCCATGGCCCGGCAGCGCGGACTGTAATCGCATGCCATGCTGCGTATAGTCGCGGGTCGAATGGAAGCGGTGCTGTCGTTTCTCACGTTTGGTGGTGGCTGGGCGGTGGTCGCGTTTGCGGTGCTGACAGCAGGGTTCGTCTATGCCCGCGTTTCAAGCGAAGAACCACCGGATCTCGTTAGTGGAATCAGCGCATACACCGTGATCGTGCTCGCTGCCTCGGGTGTCGCGGTATCGATCGGCATTGCGCGACTGCTGACCGTCGCGTTCGGCGCGGTCGACTTCGACTTCACGTATGGAGCGTTAGGTTCTGGGCCGTTTGGAGGAATAGACCTCGGCGGCGGAGTGCCATCTTTCTACGATGACGAGTCCATTCAGGATCACAATCGGGCTGAGGGCATTGCGCTGGTCGGCGCAGGAGTCCTGTTCGGCTGGGTGCACCTGTTGGCGAGAAATGCGCTGATGCAACGCGATCTGTTCGACGAAGGGCTGGAGGGCGCGTTCGAAGTGCTCGTGGCGTTTGTCGCGGGCCTGGCTGTGCTCGCTGCAGGAGCGGTCGCTGCAACCCAGGTGATCGAGCGCAGCCTGGTGGACGCGGGAGGTCCCTCGCCGGGCGGTGCTATCGCGTTATTCGTCGGGGCGGCGCTGCTCTGGGCCCTCTACTGCGGGCGGGTGGCCCGCACTCTCGGAGTGGGCCCGGCCTGGCTCGTGGGGAAGCCGGAAGAGGAGCCTTAGATTCCCCCTGGAAGTCCAGGGGGCCGTACTTTAACCGGGTGCCGTAGCGCAACATCACGCGGCGTTTTGGCGTAGATTACATGCCGAACGGGAAGCGTGGCTCGCTCCCCCGGAGCTGTGTGGTGGAGCGAACGTGAGGGTCGGTTGGGAGGAGGATTGGGCTGCCTACGGCCGTCTTGTCAGAGCCGCGGCGCAACTCGTTGAATAATGGTATCCAGGGAACCTGCTCTTTTTGATCACCTCTTGCGCCAGATGCTCCGTCTGGATTCGGGGCGGCGTGAGCAGCTTCTGCAGCTCTGGAAAGAGCAGCACGGCGCGCGCTCGGCGCAGGTCGCCCGTAGCCACTGGGACGACTGGAGGGAAGGCGCCGTCACGCCCTCGAAGGCGTCCAGGGACAAGATCTCCGAGCTCGTTCCCCTGGTGTTGAGCGACGTCGAAAAGGCAGCGCTGCTGGCCCATGTCGTCCG
>CAZHMF010000230.1:0-2338 GCA_964533605.1 uncultured Anaerolineaceae bacterium | reverse complement strand
AACCGGGTCGAGACTGGAACGATGCAGCAACTCATCCCGGACGAAACGACGGCCCTCGAGGCCTGGGCGGCAATGGTTCGCGCAAACCGCGACCAGGCCGGGCGCCTGCGCGAAACGCCCGCCGGCGACGACTTCTACGCTCCGGTCGCATCCGCCTTCAAGGCCGACCCGCGGCGGACCGACGAAGAGGCGCTCGACGCGCTTCTCGCTCTCGTCGAGCCGGACGACAGATGGCTCGACATCGGGGCGGGCGGCGGTCGCTACGCCCTCCCGCTCGCCCTCAAGGCTTCGGCGGTCCTCGCGGTTGAGCCCTCGGAGGGGATGCGAGCGATCCTCGAGGAGGGCATGGCGGAGCACGGAATTCGGAACATCAGCCTCATCCCGGAGCGCTGGCCCGGAGCAGAGGTAGGGTCGACCGATGCAGCCCTCCTCGCCCACGTCGGGTACGACGTCGAGGAGATCGGCCCTTTCCTCGAAGCGATGGAAAGAGCCGCGGACCGGCTCTGCGTGGCCTTCCTCATGGGCGAAGCGCCGGCCTCGGCCGCGAAGGGTTACTGGCCGCTCATCCACGGCGAGGAGCGCGCCCTGCTCCCCGCACTGCCGGAGTTCATCGCTCTCCAGCTGGCCCGGGGGCGGCTGGCCGACGTGCGAACCGTGGGAAGCCGCGGGCGGGGATTCTACCCGGACGTCGAGACCGCGCAGCGCTTCCTCCGCCAGCAGCTCTTCATCGAACCCGAAGGCGCGAAAGACGAGAGGCTGCGGGAGATCCTCGAAGCATCTCTGACCGATGAGGGAATCCCGGTCAACGCCGCGCCCGTCCCGATCGCGATGGTGACCTGGCGGCCCGACTGATCCTGCTCAGCGCGCCGCACTGGCCTCGCCCTGTTCCCGGCGCCGGCGGTACTTGCGGGCCGGATTCAGAGCCAGAGGCGCCAGTTCCGCCGCACCGTACGAGCGCTCGACCTGATCGCCCGCCGGCGAGCCGTAGGTCGTCGTCCTCTGCCGGGGCATCCGGCCGGCTGTACGAATGAGGGCCTCCATGCGCTCCGGCGGCATCTCCTGGCCGTGCTGAGTGCCGGCCGCCCGGCTGATGCTCTCGTTCATCAGAGTCCCGCCCAGATCGTTGCAGCCGGCGTTGAGACAGGCGCTGACTCCAGCGTCGCCCATCTTCACCCAGGAAACCTGGATGTTCGTGATGTGCGGGTGGAGGGCCAGCCGCGATACGGCGTGCATCAGGATCGCTTCCCGGAATGAGGGGCCCTGACGCGCTCGTCCCTTGAGGTAGATGGGCGCTTCCATATGGACAAACGGAAGCGGCACGAACTCCGTGAACCCCCCGGTCCGTTCCTGGAGCGCCCTGACCCGGAGCAGGTGCCGCGCCCAGTGTTCGGGGCGCTCCATGTGCCCGTACATGATCGTCGCGGTCGTCCGGAATCCCACACGATGAGCAGATTCCATGACCTGGAGCCACTCACCGGTGTTCAACTTGTCCGGGCAGAGGGTCGCCCGCACCTCGTCATCGAGAATCTCGGCCGCGGTGCCGGGCAGCGTTCCGAGCCCCGCATCGCGAAGCCGCGTCAGGTAGGTCTCGAGGTCCAGCCCCAGGGTCGCCGCGCCCTGCCAGACCTCCAGCGGCGAGAATGCGTGAATGTGCATCCCCGGGACGGCATCGCGGACCGCCCGCGTCAGCTTCAGGTAGGTCTCCCCCGTGTACTCGGGGTGGATCCCACCCTGCATGCAGACTTCCGTCGCGCCTCGCGCCCAGGCCTCGCGGGCGCGGCGCGTGACCTCGTCCAGTTCGAGGTCGTAGGGCGCGCCTCGCAGGTTCTCGCTCAGCTTGCCCTTCGAGAATGCGCAGAACTGGCACTTGAAATAGCAGACGTTCGTGTAGTTGATGTTGCGGTTCACAACGTACGTTACTGTGTCGCCGTTGACCCGCCGGCGCAGCTCATCGGCAGCCGCACAGATGGTCGCTATGTCGCTCCCGCGAGCGCTGAAGAGTGTCACCAGGTCGCCCTCCCCGGGCTCCTCGCCCGCTTCGAGCCGGGCGAGCACTTCGGGAACTCGCGAACCCCCGGAGGTGTCGGGGGTTGCCGCCGGGAGGGCCGGCGGGAGGACCAGTGCCCCGGGAGCCCACGCGTCGGTGCGCGCGAGACCGCCCCCATCGATGGCCTGCCAGACGCGAGGGGCGATCGCCGGCGCCTGCCACTGCTCGACGTCCGCGTTCCAGGCCGGGTACACGGCCAGCCGCTCCACGAGCTCCTTGCCGGCGGGCGCCGGCCTCCGCCGGAGCTGCGCCAGACTGCGGCCGGTGGCCTGCGGGGGCGGCAGCGGCGAT
>CAZHMF010000229.1:0-2378 GCA_964533605.1 uncultured Anaerolineaceae bacterium | reverse complement strand
CGGTGCCGGCGATGGCGACTCCGAGGATCGGGTACGTGAACCCGGTGAGCCCTGCCACCGTCGCTGCGGACCAGACGAAGGCAAGCCCGAGGCTGCGTGACGGTGGGTATCAGTCGCTGCCTGGGCGGGGACTCGCCGGTGACATGCTCCTCGTGGTAAGCAGGATCCGGCTGCTCGCAAGGGAGGGATGCTCTTGACAGCCGACGGGACTGAATTCACCGGTGATCCGCTCGTACCCCGGACACACCCCCGGCGGTTCGATGTGCGCGCAACCCGCATCGACCTGCAACACGTCTGGGAACGGCAAGCCGGCCTGCGGGCCGAACTCTGGGTAGGTGGTGGGGATACCGCTCTGGGCGAGCCAGTGGGCGTCGCAGACGTCGCCGGCGCCTGGGTGGTCGACTGCGCCGGGGAGCTGCCGCAGGACCTGATGGCCGCCGCCGGCCGGTGGATACCGCGGGTGTTCGAGGACCTCGAGCAGGAACCTCCGCACTATGACCGCGTCCGCCTGCTCTCGAGGCAGCTCGCCGGATCCCTGGCCGGCGATGATCCGCCCGCTCGCCTCTACGTGATGTGCAAGCAGGGCTTCAACCGGAGCGGGCTGGTTGCCGGCCGGATCCTCCGAGAACTGGGCCTTCGCCCATCCGTCGCTATTGAGCTTCTCGAGAGCCACCGGCCCGGCGCCCTCTCCAACGCGGCCTTTCGCCGCCTCGTGGAGGAGTGAAGCTCGCTCCCCGGCTGCCCGCCTGCATCTCTCGGAGCGCCCCGAACCGTGGCCCGCAGACGCTGGCTACACATGCGTTCGAACGGTATGCTTACCGGCTGCAACAGGTGCAATCGCAGGTTGTGAGACACGCCGCGCCATCCGGCCGGCGCGGTTTCCATTCAGGTAATAAGGGGAAAAGATGGCTGAACTTCAGAACGTAGTGATCGTGGACGCCGCCAGGTCGGCTTACACGCGCGGTGGGCGTGGAGCGCTGGTTGGGAACCGGCTCGACGACAATGGCGCGAAAATCGTTCGCGCACTGCTCGACCGGAACCCGAAGGTGGACCCGTTCATGATCGAGGACGTCGGCCTCGGCCAGGTCGGGAACGCACCGGAACTTGCCGGCATCGGCGCCGACACCGTGGCGAAACTCGCCGGGCTGCCGGCCGAGGTCTGCAGCTTCGAGACCAACCGCCAGTGCGGCTCCTCCATGGAGACGCTCCATCGCGTCGCCAGCTCCATTATGGTCGGTGCCATCGACTGCGGAATGTCCATTGGCATCGAGCGCATGGGACGCCAGCTCGGTGGCGGCGGCCGCGGCGATACGAAGCCGAACCGGGTCACGGAATTCAATCAGAAGCGGCTCCAGTTCAGTAGTGTTCAAAGGAACATGCCGCCCAACTACTCCGACCACTTCAAGACTCCGATCCCCGACTACATTCTCGATGCACCGCCGATGATGTCGATGCTGCAGACCGCGCAGAACGTTGCCGAGATGTACGACCTGAAACGCGAGCAGATCGATGAGTTCGCAGTCGAAAGCCACCGGAAGTACGGCGAAGCCTTCGAGAAGGGTGTCTACAAGGACGAGATCATCCCTCTGGAGCTGGAAATGCCGGTGTTTGACGACCAGGGCCAGTGGCTCCCGGATGAGCACGGTCCAGAGAAGACGCTCGTGATGGATGAGGGCTACCGCGCCGGAACGAACTTCGAGGTCCTCAGCCAGCTGAAGACGGTGCCGGGCTACAAGAGCTACGGCGACAAGGAACTGATCATCACGGCCGGCAACTCCTGCCCGACGAACGACGGACTCAGTGCTCTCCTGATGATGAGCGAGAAGAAGGCCATCGAACTCGGGCTCGAGCCGATCGCCCGCATCGTCGGCATGGGCGTCGGCGGCGTGAAGCCCCAGCTCATGGGTCTCGGCCCGGTCCCATCGACCGTCAAGGCGATGAAGCATGCCGGGATCACTGCCGACCAGATCGACCGCGTTGAATTCAACGAGGCCTTCGCCGCCCAGGTCATCCCGTCCTGTGACGAGCTCGGGATCCCGCTCGAGAAGGTAAACGTCAACGGCGGCTCGCTCGCCATCGGCCATCCGCTCGGCTCCACCGGTGCCCGTCTCGTCGGCACCGTTGCCCGCGAGGTTCAGCGCTCGGGGACGCGCTACGGTATGGCGACGCAGTGCATCGGCGCCGGCATGGGGATCACCACCATCGTCGAGGCCATGTAGGCGACGTCGGAGGGCCCAGGCCTTCCACGTGCGAAAGCGAATATGTGAGCCGGGGCATCCCACGGGATGCCCCGGCTTCCTGTCTGCCCCGGCGATGCGCCGTGCCTGTTCAGCTGATGTCTCTGGCCTCCGCGTGGTGCACGAGCGCGTACATCGCGA
>CAZHMF010000228.1:0-2392 GCA_964533605.1 uncultured Anaerolineaceae bacterium | reverse complement strand
GATCGACGAGTGAAGGCGAGTCTCACTCCGATTTCTGGTGCCCGGAACCCGGAACTCGGAACTCGGAACTCGGAACTCACCCCCTACGAATACCCTATCGACAGCAGATTCTCGACCGGCTGGTACAGCTCCTCCAGATATGCGGCGTCTTCATCCGCCAGGGTGATCTCGGTCGCCTCGGCCAGCTGGTCCAGCTGTTCGATCTTCGAAACACCGACCACAGGGCAGTCGATCTCCTGCTTATTGAGCAGCCAGGCCAGGGAGATCTGGGCGGGCGCTTTGCCGTAGCGTGCCGCCACTTCGCTCACGCGCTCGGCTATCTCGAACGTCGCCCTGCCTTTGTAGAGGCTCTCCGTCCGGATCCGGTCTCCGCCCTTGGAGCGGTCGGTCAGACCGCGGTCGAATCCACCCTTGTAGGAGCCGGTAAGGATGCCACGGGCGAGCGGCGACCAGGGCATCAATGCAACCCCGGACTTCGCGCAGTAGGGGTTCATCTCCCGCTCCTCCTCACGGTAGACAAGGTTGTAGTGGTTCTGCATCGAGATGAACTTCGTCCAGCCGTGCGCCTCGGCCGTGAGCTGCAGCTCCGCGAACTGCCAGGCGAACATCGAAGATGCCCCGAGATAGAGCACCTTCCCCGCCTTGACGACGTCGTGCAGCGCTTCCAGCGATTCCTCGATGGGAGTCTCGACGTGGCCCCGGACGCCGTGCGGGTGACGGTGGATCACGAGGTGATCGATATAGTCCAGACCGAGCCTCTCGAGACAGGCGTCCACAGCCTCCATGATGTGCTTTCGCGAGAGCCCGCCCTGGTTGGCACCCATGCCCATCGGGCCTGAGATCTTCGTCGCGATGACGAATTCATCGCGGGGGAGGAGCTCACGGAGGAGCCGGCCGACGACCTTTTCGCAGGCACCCAGCCCGTAGACGTCGGCACAGTCGAAATAGAAGATCCCCTTCTCGATGGCGGCCTTGAAGATCGGGCGGGCATCGTCGAGACCGAGCGTCCAGTCACCCTGGTGACCGCGCCCGGGCTCACCGAAGTTCATGGTTCCAAGGCAGAGCTGCGAGACTCGTAGGCCGCTGTTCTTCCCGAGCTGGATCGCCTCGAGCATCGGGTCTTCCTCCCTGTGGCTTGATTCGCTGGCAGGTGTTCGCTACTGCCGCGAAGGACACATCGTAGGCACCGAGGAAGCGCAGGCCAAACCGGAAAAGAGGAGGAGATTCAAGCTGAGCCGGTGGGAGGTGGCGGAGAGGAATGGCAAGATGGGCGCGCCGCAAGCCCCACGGCTCATTGGTGGACGCGGCGGCCAAGGCCTGAGAGCGAGGCAGAGACGATGACAAGAGGACTCGACCCCGCGACCATCGAACAGCGGATCCGGACCTATGAATCATTCGGGATCCACAGAACCGGCTGGACGGGCGACGACCGGTCCGCCGATTGGATGGTCGCGGAACTCCGCAACGCCGGCGTCCACGCCGAACTCGAGCGCTTTGAGTTCCCCCGTGCCGAAATCCGCCGGGCTCGCCTCACGTGGCCCGACGGAAGCACCGAGGGCGTGCCCCTCTACGACGCGGGGTTCACGCTCCCCGGCGGCGCGACCGCCCAGCTCGTGGACGCCGATGCAGACGATGTCGCCGGCCGGATTGCGGTCGCCGCCGTGAACGACGCCGATTACATCGGACCCCGCGTTTACGAGAGGATCGACGAGCTTGAGGCCGAGGGAGCCGTCGCCCTCGTGCTTCCCCGTGCGGACCCCGAAGGCGACGTCGCGGTCATTAACGCCGAGCACATGGACCTCGCCCGTCGTCTCCCTGTGCTCCAGGTCGCCTCGCAGGACACCGGGGGGCTGACCGTCGCCACCACGATCGGCTCAGAGGCGACGGTCGAGATCGACGGCAACAGGCTTCTCTCGCGAGCGGCGAACGTGGTCGCGACTCTCCCCGGGAGCGATCCTGAGGCAGCGCCGGTCGGCGTGATGACACCCCGCTCCGGCTGGTTCACCTGCGCCGCCGAGCGCGGCGGCGGCCTCGCGATCCTGCTCGCTCTGGCGGAAGCCCTGGCGGTCCGGGACGGCCGGCAGCGGCCGGTCCATTTCGTGGCCTCTTCCGGCCACGAGTTGCACCACTGGGGGCTCGCTGACTATCTCCGCCGGCGACCGGGGATCGCAGGCGAGGCCGTGGCCTGGCTGCACCTCGGCGCGAACATCGGGACGTCCACGGGCCCAACGGTTGCCGAGAGCCTCGATGAAACTCTGGAGGCCCGGGCCGGCGCTGCACTGAAAGAGGAAGGCGCGGAGTATGAGATGATCAGGATTCGCGGCGGTGAGGCCCTCAACATAGCGGAGGCGGGAGGGCGCTACATCTCCTTCCGCGGCCGCAACCGCTACTT
>CAZHMF010000227.1:0-2441 GCA_964533605.1 uncultured Anaerolineaceae bacterium | reverse complement strand
GTCCCACCACCGGTCAGCCTGAGGCGCTCACAACTCCGGCTCTGCTCACGTTCGCTGGCATCGAACCGGTTACGGTTCCTGCGATTCCATTGACGCGTCAGGTTGCTGAGAAGCTTCACGCCTACACGCGTCGCTATGAAGGGGACAGGGTCAGCAGCCGACCGAAAGACCTGGTCGATCTGGCGCTTATCGCTCAGCTGTTCTCGTTGGACGCGGCCGGTCTTCTGCATGAGCTGCGGGACGTTTTTGGCAGTCGCGGAACCCACGATTTGCCTCCGAATCTTCCGCCGCCACCGGCGGACTGGCGCGTTCCGTACCGCCAACTGGCTATCGAGGTGGGCTTGGACGCCGATCTGAAAGACGGTCATATGGCTGCGGCGGCCATGCTCGATTCCATTCTGCAGGCGAGGGTGCAATCGGGAATATGGAACCCGCAGGCGCAGCACTGGGACGCGTGAGCCCGTGCCGACCACAGCTACGAGGAGACCCTCCGCCGCTACCTGGCCCCAGGACCGTCTGCATTCTCACCAGAGACGCCGCAATCGCAGTCCTGACCGCTGTGACCTGTGCACCGCTCACGCGCACCATCCGAGGGATCCGTTCCGAGGTCCAGGTCGGCACCGAACAGGGCCTGCCTGAACCGTGCGTGATCAGCTGCGACAATGTGATCACGGTTCCCCTCGCCAACATCGACTCCGATCCGGTGGGTGAGCTCGATGAACTGAAACGTGCCGAGTTGGACCGGGCCTTGCGATTCGCGCTCGACATCATCTACTGAGCTGCCGAGGCCATGGCTGTTCGAGAGGTGATCCCGGCGCTCATAGCGTCCTCCGTGGTTCGAGGACGGAGGACGGAGGACGGAGGACCGGATGTTAACGCGACGCGCGCAAAGCGCGCGCTCGCGCTAACATCCCTCTCGTGACCCTTCGCGACTATCTCACCATTCTCGGCCGCTGGTGGTGGGCTCTCGTCCTCGGCACCGCCCTGGGCGCCGGCGGCGCCTTCTGGATGACCTCGCGGATCACCCCGGTCTACGAGTCCACGGCCCAGATCACCGTCAACCAGATCCAGGACCCGGCCGGCCTCACCTACAACACGATCCTCGGCAACCAGTCGCTCACCGTCACCTACGCCCGCCTCGCCACATCCTCGAAGAACCTCGACAAAGCCGTCGCCGCCCTCGACACCCCCGGCGTCGACCTCGAGAAACTCGACCACATGGTGAGCGCGAAGTCGATAGACAAGACCTTCCTCATCGAGATCTCGGCCCGCGACCCGGACCCCGAGCTCGCCGCCCGGACCGCCAACGCCGTCTCCGAGGTCTTCCCCGAATTCATCCGGGAAGTCCAGCTGGCCGGCGGCAGCGGCCAGGCCGTGAACACCGTCTTCGTCTCCGAGCCGGCCGTCCCCGGCCTCTCCCCGGTGAGCCCGAACGAGCTCCTCAACGTCGTCCTCGGCGCCATGCTCGGCCTCATGGTGATGGTCGGCGCCGTTGCCCTCGCCGAGTACCTGAACGACGGCATCGACGACCCGGCCGACATCGAGGCGCTGGACGTGCCCTTCCTGGGAACGGTCCTCACCGCCCGGCGGCAGAAGGTGGACGGCCGGGAGCGCGTCCCCTCACTCTGGGAGGAGCCGAAGGAGCCCGTCGCCGAGTCCTTCCGCCAGCTCCACGCCCGCCTCCTCTTCAGCCTCGTCTCCCATCCCGGCAAGGTCATCGTCGTCACGAGCTCGATCAACGGAGAAGGCAAGAGCACCCTGACCGCGAACCTGGCCGAGGCGATGGCCGACTCCGGCAAGCGCGTCGTCCTCATCGACGGCGACCTTCGGCGGCCGGGCCTCCACCGCTACTTCGACCTCCCGAACAACAACGGCCTCACCTCCGCCTTCCTCGCCGGCCCCGAGACCGCCCCGAGCTTCCTCGCGGCGATGGACGACCAGCTGGGCGTCCTCACGACGGGCCCGGCGCCCGGCAGCACGACCGACATCCTCGGTTCCGACCGGATGGCGGAGATCGTGAAGGTCCTGGCGGACGGCCACGACATCGTCCTCATCGACACCCCGCCGCTCCTCGGCCTGGCCGACACCTCCCACTGGCTCTCCCTGGCCGACGGCGTCGTCGTCGTGGCCCGCCGCGGCCGGACCCGCCAGAAACCGTTCGAGGAGGCGATGGCGGTCGTCGAGGCGAGCGGTATCCCCCTCCTCGGGATCGTCCTCAACGCCGTCCCCCAGCGCGCCATGAGCTACTACGGCTACTACTACCGCTACTACGGAACGGACCCCCTGCCGCGAAAAGGCTGGCGGCGGCTGTGGCCGTTCGGGCGAAGGCGGCGACGGCGGACGGGGGCCAGATCGGCGGAAGCGGAGAGGTCGTAGGGTGCGTGGGGCGCGTGCGCAGCCCCACCAACCGGGTCCGAGCCGCCGGCTATTGCCGGCGGACA
>CAZHMF010000226.1:0-2459 GCA_964533605.1 uncultured Anaerolineaceae bacterium | reverse complement strand
GAGGTGATCGTCAGTTTGAGCCCGGCCGGACTCGGCTCGAGGCCGCTGAGGACGCCGCTGGTGAGGGACAGCGTCTCCGAAGACTCCGGTCGGGCGCCCGACTCGTCGTCGGTGCCGGGAAACCAGACGGTCGGCCAGGAGATCTCCCCCGGACAGGTAACGGTCACCGACAGTGCTGCTGCGAGCGCGTCGGTCGCACCCTCAACCGGCGCCTCCTCGAGAGGGGTTTTCGGAGCGAGTGCGAGCACCGCGAGGCCTGCACTCCCCAGGAGCAGCGGGCCGGCAATCAACAGCAGACGCATGGTGGACACCTCCCTTAAGGGTATGGTGTGAGAGTGCCGCCGGCCGGCTCAGAGCTCCAAGCGGGAGATGGCACGGTGTGGCCTCGCCGGCTAAGAGTCGTCCCGTCGGGGTCGCGTTTTCGCGCCACGAGTGGCCGTGGTAAAGTCCAGCCCCGGCGGCACCGCCGCCTGCTCCTCTGGAGGGCCGCTTGTACACCGATCTCGCTATCTTCAGCGGCCGCGCCCACCCTGCGCTGGCCCAGGCCATCGCGGACCGGCTCGGGAAGCCGCTCGGGCGTGTGGACGTATTCGAGTTTGCGAACGAAAACATCTTCGTGCAGTACCAGGAGAACATCCGGATGCGGGATGTCTATCTGGTGCAGCCGTTCGCCTCACCGGTCAACACTTCGGTCCTCGAGCTGTTGATCATGATCGATGCAGCGAAGCGCGCCTCGGCCGGGCGCGTGACTGCCGTCATACCCTTCTACGGGTACGGCCGGTCGGACAAGAAGGACCAACCGCGGGTCCCAATCACCGCGCGTCTCGTCGCAAACATGCTGGAGACGGCGGGCGCCGACCGCGTTCTCACCGTCAACCTCCACGCAGGTCAGATTCAGGGTTTCTTCAACGTCCCACTCGACGAGCTGAATGCCCTCTATCCCATGAGCAATCACTTCCGCTCAGAACGACTCGACGACTACACGGTGGTAGCGCCGGACGTCGGCGACGAAAAGCGCGCCAGGGACATGGCGGTCAGGCTCGAAGCACCCCTTGCGATCATTGAAAAGCGGAGGGTCGGGAACACGGGCCGGACCGAGGCGATGAACGTCATCGGCGATGTCAACGGGCGAAATGTGCTCCTTCTGGACGATGAGATCGACACCGCGGGGACCATGCTCGAAGCGGTACGGATCCTGCGCGACAGCGGCTGTAAGGAGGTCATCATCGCCGGCTACCATCCGGTACTCAGCGGACCGGCGGTCGGTCGCCTCGAGGAGGCGCAGGTACGCGAGATCGTGATCACCGACACCGTCCCCATTCCTCCGGAGCGACGCCTTTCCAACATGACCGTCATCCCGATTGCACCGCTCCTTGGCGATGCGATCGGCCGGATCCACTCCGGCCAGAGCGTCGGCGCTCTCTTCCAGTAGTCGGAGCTGAGAACCGGGCCGAATGTTCGACCTCGAGGAACTCGCGATCACGGCAGGCTATATCGGCCTATTCGTCATCATCTACGCGGAAACAGGTCTCCTGATCGGCTTCTTCCTTCCCGGCGACTCCCTGCTGGTGACCACCGGATTGCTCGCCGAACGCGGTCACTTCAGCGTGTTCATCCTCATCCCCCTGCTCGTCGTCGCTGCGATCGCCGGCGACGCGACCGGCTATCAGATAGGGAGGGCCGCCGGTCCGCGGCTCTTCAACCGGGACGACTCCCGTTGGTTCAAGCGGTCGCACCTGGAACGCGCGCAGGACTTCTACGATCGTCACGGCGGGAAAACCATCGTGATCGCTCGCTTCCTCGCGATCGTGCGGACGTTCGCCCCGACCGTCGCCGGGGCGGCGAGGATGGGCTACCCGCAGTTTGCCCTTTACAACATGGTCGGCGGTTCCCTCTGGGTGTCTTCGATGATCCTCCTCGGGTTTGCCTTCGGCTCTGCCCTTCCAAACCCGGACATCCTCTTCATCCTCGCTGTTGGCCTGGTCATTCTCGCCTCCATCGCACCGGGGCTCTGGCATCTCTACAGGGAGCGAAGGAGTAACTCCCCGCGCACCTGAGTCCCCCAGAGCTGTTACCGTGCGGCCAAAACCTGGAAAAAGGGGGCGGCAGGGTGGAACGGCCCGGAAGACTCGAAGGCAAGGTCGCAATTGTGACCGGTGGTGGCTCGCAGCTCGATGACGGCATCGGAAACGGCAGAGCGGCTGCGATTCTGATGGCCCGCGAAGGGGCTCGCGTCCTCGTGGCCGATCGGAGGCTCGAAGCGGCAAAGGTGACCGTCGACACCATCCGCGAGGAGTCGGGCGAAGCGCTCGCCTTCGCGGCCGACGTTACGGACGGCGAGGGTTGTCGGGCCATGGTGGACAGGGCCGTTGCCGCCTGGGGCCGGCTGGACATCCTCGACAACAACGTGGGCATCGGAGGAAGAGGCTCGGTAGTCTCGGCCGAGGAGAGGGACTGGG
>CAZHMF010000225.1:0-2466 GCA_964533605.1 uncultured Anaerolineaceae bacterium | reverse complement strand
AGCAAATCGTAAGGTGTGAATAACCCGCCAAGGGCATTCCCTTTTCCCGTCGAAAAACGTCCGCGTCTCCCAACCAAGGCGCGGGACTTGGAGAGGTCGGAAAATCTTCGGGTTTGACCTTCCAATAAATTGCGTAATAGGAAGTTGCGTTTCCAGTTTGAGTATGTACCCAGTATAGAGTACCGGTGTCGTGGTTCATTTCGCGGTTGAAGAGACGCGCCCCGAATTTTCGGTTCACGGTCGGGGCGCGTTCATCCCCCTTTAGGTCGGAGGCGTGACGTATGCGATCCGGGAAATCGATGGGTGCTTCATGATCCTCGAAACGGCAGGGGCGATCGTACGGGGATGTTTGGTTCGCGAAGGATGGAAAGGCTTCCACCTCGCCTCTCTCCGGATCCTACTTGTGCACCTGGAGGGGTGAGGGGTGCGCGCCGGAGGCGGGCGGCTGAGGCCGGGGCGGCGCCGGGCAGCCAATCAGGCACGCTTCGCCGTGCCCGAGCCGGCGAGCGACCCCAACGCTCCTCTCGCCGCAAGGATGCGGCCCCGGACGCTGGATGAATTCGCCGGTCAGGAACGGATCGTCGCCGAAGGATCTCTCATCCGGTCTGCGCTGTCGCGCGGCACACTTCCGTCGATCATCCTCTGGGGGCCGCCGGGATGCGGGAAGACGACGCTCGCCCGCATCCTCGCCGGCGAAATCGGGGCGGAGGCCGTGCAGTTGTCGGCGGTCGCGGCGGGCGTCGCGGACCTCCGCCGCGTGATCGAGGAGGCCCGAGCGCGGCGCCTCGGCGACATCCGGACGGTGCTCTTCATCGACGAGATTCACCGATTCAACAAGGCCCAGCAGGACGTGATCCTCCCGGCAGTCGAGGACGGCACCGTGATCCTTATCGGCGCGACCACCGAGAATCCTTCGTTCGAGGTCGTGGCGCCGCTGCTCAGCCGGGTCCGGGTTCTGAGGCTCACGCAGCTCTCGGACGAGGAGCTGGCGGGAATCGTCCGGGCGGCGCTCGCCGATCCGGAACGGGGACTCGGGGGAAGCGGGCTCAGCCTTACTGCGGAAGCGACGGAGGCGCTCGTCGGTGGTGCCACCGGCGATGCCCGTGCCGCTCTCACCGCCCTCGAGATCGCGGCGACCGTGGCGGCCACTGCGGGGCGCAAAAGCATCGAAGCGCCCGACGTCCACGAGGCGCTGCAGGAGCGCCGCCCCTACTACGACAAAGGTGCCGATTTCCACTACGACACGATCTCGGCCTTCATCAAGTCGATCCGGGGCTCCGATCCGGACGCGGCGCTCTACTGGCTGGCCCGGATGATCGATGCCGGTGAGGACCCTCTTTTCATCGTGCGAAGGATGGTCATCCTCGCTTCCGAGGACGTAGGGCTCGCGGATCCGGAGGCGCTCTCGGTGGCGACCGCTACGCAGCAGGCGGTCCATTTCGTGGGGCTTCCCGAGGGCTTCTACGCACTGGCGGAGTGCGCGCTCTATCTGGCGTTGGCCCCAAAGAGCAACAGCGTCGGTTCGTCCTACCAGCGAGCGATGAAAGACGCTGCGGCGACCGGCCACCTGCCCGTCCCGATGCACCTTCGCAACGCGGTCACGAGCCTGATGGAGGGGATGGGGTATGGGCATGGCTACCGCTACGCGCACGATGAGCCGGGGCATGTCGCCAGAGGTGCGACCTACCTGCCGGATGAACTGGGTCCGAAGCGCTACTTCGAGCCCGGCGATCAGGGCGTCGAAGGGGACCTCTGGCGCCGGCTCGAGGAGCGGCGAGGGTAAAGGGGCGACGACTCGACGCTCGGAGCCGTTTCAAGCATCCCCGCCCGCACAGCAGAGCACGACAGCAGAGCACGACAGCCGACACCGGGCTCGCCTCTAGGGGCTCCTTCGTTACGATCCCGTCGCGGACCGATCACCAGCCGGGGCGTGCGCCCCGCGCAGGCCGGGAGGATGTGAGATGAAGATCGAATTCATGTACTCGAGGGCTACCGGCATCGGCGAAGAGGCCGACGAGGCGATGAAACAGGCGATCGAGGCGACGGGAGTTGACGCGGAGGTCGTCTACTCCGAGATCAATGACAACGAAGAGGCGAAGACTCGCCGGTTCCTCGGTTCCCCCTCCATCCGTGTCGACGGGCTCGATGTCGAGTACGGCGAGCGCGAGCCTCAGGAGTACACTTCCGGCACTCGCTTCTACAACAGCCTCGAAGGCTGGAAGCCGTTTCCCCACGCGAAGATGATCGCGAACATGATCATCGAGCAGAGCCACAAACAGGAGACCGGGAACTAACTAAGCTAAGAGCCCCTCACCCCTATACCTCGCTCAGGCGTGCGAATACTGCTGTGCAGGCCAGTACGGCGGTCAGCGCCTCGGTCGCTGTCCCACGCTGCAGCAGGATGCGCGCGCCGGGAACATTGTGCCGGTGCCACCGTCGTCCTTCGATACCGGAACCGTGGCAAGT
>CAZHMF010000224.1:0-2484 GCA_964533605.1 uncultured Anaerolineaceae bacterium | reverse complement strand
AACGTGGGCATCGGAGGAAGAGGCTCGGTAGTCTCGGCCGAGGAGAGGGACTGGGACCGGGTCATGACGGTAAACGTGAAGAGCATGATGCTGACCGGCAAGCATGCCGTCCCGGCGATGGTCGCCTCGGGAGGAGGCTCCATCATCAACATCTCTTCACTTGCTGCGCTCCTTCCTTCCCTGCTCACGCCCTATGCGACTTCCAAGGGGGCCGTGATCTCCCTGACGAAGGCGATGGCCGTGGACCATGCGCCAGATGGAATCCGCGTCAACTGCGTGGCACCGGGTCCGGTCTACACTCCGATGGTCTATGCCGCCGGCATGACGGAGGAGCTTCGGACGCGGCGGCGCGAGGCCTCACTCCTGGGCATCGAAGGCACAGGCTGGGACGTCGGCCAGGCCGTGTTGTTCCTCGCATCGGACGAGGCTCGCTACATCACCGGCGTTGTCCTTCCCGTCGACGGCGGTGTCAGACTGCGCGGGCCTTCTCGCCGCTGATCCGCACGGCCGGCGGCCCGGCCCGTCAGCCATTCCTTTGGTAGGCTCGAGGAGTCTCCGATCGCCATGCTGTTCGCAGAGAAAGCCGCCAAGTCGTTTGGAGCGCGGGATGTGCTCCTTGAAGTCACGCTCACCGTCGGAGAGCGTGAACGGGCCGCGCTCGTCGGGGCAAACGGCTCCGGCAAGTCGACACTGCTGGGGATGATCGCCGGAGAGATCCCCCCCGACGGTGGCACCGCCGGGCACCGGGGCGGTTCTCTCGGATACCTCAGGCAGGAGGCGAGCCTCCTGTCCGCCAACAACCTGGTGGCCGAGATGTGGCGGGCTTTCCCCGAGGCTGCTCGGATCGAGTCCGAACTGGCCGCCATCGCGCGGCAGATTGAGACGCAGGAGGGGGATCTCGACGCGCTGATTGAGCGCCAGGGCGAGCTCTTCGGCGAGTTCGAAGCGATCGACGGTTACCGTATCGAAGCGCGGATCGGGAGAGTGCTCGACGGTCTCGGATTCTCAGTCGAGGACCGGGGGAAGAGGTGCGGCGAGTTCAGTGGCGGCTGGCGCATGAGGGTCGCCCTTGCGAAGGCGCTCGTGCGGCGCCCCGACAACCTGCTCCTCGACGAGCCGACCAACCATCTCGATGCGACCTCGCGGGACTGGCTGGCGGAGGAGCTCCGGGACTATCCCGGGGCTCTCCTCGTTGTCACCCATGACGGGCCCTTCCTCGACCAGGTGGTTGGGCGAGTGTTCGATCTTCGCGACGGAACGGTCACTGCCTACGCGGGCAACTACACGGATTATCAGTCTCAGAAGGCGGCGCAACTCCAAGCCCAGGATCGGGCGGCGGCCCGCCAGGAGCGCGAACTCGCACGCCAGCAGCGATTCATCGATCGATTCCGTGCGAAGGCTACGAAGACCACGGCCGTCCAGAGCCGCGAAAAGCAGCTTGCCAAAGTGGAGCGTATCGAGCGCACCCGCAAGGAAGCGGAGGTTTCAATCGACCTGCGAGCGCACGGTCGCACGGAGCGGGATGTGCTCATCTGCCGTCACGTCGGTCACGCCTACGGGGACGAAGTCGTCCTCGTGGACGTGAATCTTCACGTCGAGCGGGGGCAGAAAGTTGCGCTCGTGGGCCCAAATGGAGGCGGAAAGAGTACTCTCCTCCGGATAATGGCGGGTGGCCTCGCACCACTCGAAGGGGCGCTCGAGTGGGCGCCGAGGGCGCGGGCCGGCTACTACGACCAGCACCAGGACGAAGAGCTGGACCCCTTGGCGAGCGTCCTCGATGAGGTGCGTGCCGCGGCATCGGGGGAGACGGACCAGCGCCTACGATCGGTGTTGGGCCAGTTCCTCTTCAGCGGCGACGCCGTGTTTAAAGAGATCGGCGTTCTCTCGGGCGGCGAGCGAAGCCGTGTGGCTCTGGCCAAGTTCCTCGTACAGCCGACCAACGTGCTGCTTCTCGACGAGCCCACCAACCATCTGGATCGTACGACGCGCCGGAAGCTCATCGAGGCGCTCGAGCGCTTCGACGGCACGGTCGTCTGCGCGAGTCATGATCCGGGGATAGTCGACCGCATCGCGACCCACGTGTACGAAGTCGACGGCGGCGGACTTCGAGAACTGCTGTCGCGGCGAAAGGCATAGCGCTCAGTCGTCCGCCGCCCTGAGGTAGTCCGAGCGATTCTCCTGGAGCACGCGGAACACCGTGCGCCGCGATAGACCGAACATCGATGCGAGGTCCGCCGGAGTTGCCCCGCCGCGAGCGGCCGCCGACACGATGGCTGCATTGCGTTTGCGCCGCCGCACGCCCGAGGCGCCGCCCGGGCGGTCGAACTTGCACTGTTCCAGGGGGCAGGTCAGGCAGGCATTGTGGAGCTCACAGCCGTTGTCGGCATACCTTGTGTGTTCCGGGAGGGCATCCCGTCGCCGGCGATGGGTTATGTCGTCCATTAGCGTCACCGTCCTCGAAGGATGGGCGCTGAGAATAGAACA
>CAZHMF010000223.1:0-2488 GCA_964533605.1 uncultured Anaerolineaceae bacterium | reverse complement strand
CGCAGGTCGTCGAAGAAGAGTTCCGCCGTGTCCGAGCACCAGTTCCCGAGCTTGTTGAGCTTGCGGTTTACCTTGAACCCCGGCCGGTCGGTCGGGACGACGATGAGCGACATGCCGCGGGAGCCGCCTTCGTCGGATGTTCGCGCGAGGAGGACGATGAAGTCTGCCTGAACGCCGTTGGTGATGAAGATCTTGCTCCCGTTGATGACGTAGTCATCGCCGTCGCGTCGCGCCGTCGTCTTGAGCCCGGCGACGTCCGACCCGGCGTCCGGCTCGGTCACGGCGATCGAGGCTACGTACTCGCCGCGCAGTGCGGGGGCGAGGTATCGCTCCCGGAGCTCATCGCTCCCGTGCCTGGCCAGGGTTGGCGTCGCCATGTCGGTCTGAACGGTCATCGCCATCGGCACGCCGTAGACGTCGCAACGGCCGAGCTCCTCGCCGAGGACGACGGTGTACCAGTGGTCGGCACCGCCGCCGCCATACTTCGGGTCGTACTCGACGCCCAGCAGCCCGAGCTCCCCTGCCCGGCGGAAGACGTCGTGGGCGGGGAAGATGCCGGCCTCCTCCCACTCATCGACGTTCGGGTTGAGTTCCTTCTCGACGAAGGCGCGGACGGTCTGGCGGAAGATGTTGTGCTCGGCTGTGAACTGCATGCGGCTCTCCGGGAGGTGATCGCGGGCATTGTCGCACCCCGGCGGGTGGACCCGCTTGCGGGCGCAGGGCCGGCGCTACCCGTCCCCCCGATGTCCCGAATGACGGCGCAGCTACGGCATGTAGGGTATCGCGCTGGGTCCGAGCTGCGTCCGCAGAATCGGCTGGGCGGCGTCGATGAACTCCGCGAGCATTGGCCGGGTGTCCCGCGGGTCCATGATCTCCTCGATATTGAAGGCCTCGGCGGTTCGGAAGGGTGATGCCAGGGCGTCGAGCTTCGCCTCGATCTCCCGTTGTTTTGCCTCCGGGTCGTCCGACTCGGCGATCACCCGACGGTAGGCCGCCGAGACGCCGCCGGATATGTGCATTGAGCCCCAGTGCCCCGAGGGCCAGGCGACGCGCTTGAACATCCCGTAGGGGCGGTCGTGGCACTGCCCCGCCACGCCGTAGAGCTGGCGGATGATGATGGAGATCCAGGGCATCCGGGTGCGGAGCGTGGCGCAGAGCATCTGGGCGCCGGCCCGGACGATCCCCTGCTTCTGCTGCTCGGGCCCGACCATGAATCCTGGCTCGTCGGCGAAATAGACCATCGGGAGGTGAAAGGTGTCGCAGAGCTGGAGGAAGCGGATGACCTTGCGGCCGGAAGCGACGTCCATTGAGCCGCCGAGGTACTTCGGGTTGTTGATCATCGTGCCGACGGGATAGCCGTTCAGACGTGCCAGCCCGACGATCCGCGACCGACCGTAGTGGGGCGTGATCTCGAAGAAGGAGTCGCGGTCGAGAACGGCGTTCAGGATGCCCCGAGCATCGTACGGCTTGCGCTTGTCCCGCGGGATCGCGGAGATCAACGATTCATCCCGCCGTTCCGAGACATCGTCCGTGTCAACCCGGGGCGGCATCTCGTGGACGCTCGACGGCAGGTAGGAGAGGAAGCGTTTGATCATGGCGAAGGCTTCGCCCTCTGTCTCGGCGAGGTTGTCGATGACGCCGCTCCCGAAGACCTGGGTACGTTCGTCGCCCAGGTCCTCCTTCGTGATATCGATCCCGAGCGCCGCCTTGACGACCGGCGGCCCGCCGGGGAAGACCTGACTGATCCCCTTCACCATGACGTTGAAGTGGGCCAGGCAGGCGTCGACGGCCGGCAGGCCCGCGACCGAGCCGAGTGCGGCCGACACGACGGGCACCGTGCAGAGGAGCTTCTCGATGCCGGGTGTGACGGGATTGACGGGAATGTAGGTGCGGCCGATCTGCTCGAAGGTCTTAACGCTCCCGCCGGTCGCGTCGAGCAGTCTGATGTAAGGGAGGCGCCAGTCCATGGCGAGGTTCTGGGCGTGACCGCCTTTGTTGCCGATCGCAGCGTCGGCGGCGCCCCCGCGGACCGTGAAGTCACCGCCGTTGAGGACCACTCGGCGGCCGTCTATCTTGCCGAGTCCGACGATCGTGTTGGACGGCCGGACGTCGACGAGGCGGTCGTTCTCGTAAGTCGCCGCCCCTGCGAGTTCGCCGATCTCATCGAATGATCCCTCGTCGGTGAGAAGCGCCATGCGCTCACGGACTGTCAACTTCCCGCGCCTGCGCTGTTCGGCGATGCCGGCTTCGCCGCCCATCTTCGCCGCCATCTCTCGGCGTCGCTTCAGTTCTTCGATCTCAGGCTCCCAGACCATGCCGTTCTCCTTCGTGGTCGGTTGACCGTCAACGACGGTTCTCACCATACGGTGTCGGCGGCCTGCGGAAGAGGCGGGCACCGCGCCCGGCCCGCCCCGCCCAGGCCCGAAGTTGACTCGCTGAACGCCTCCTTTACGATGGCGGCAGCCCGCCTCGGAGTGAGAAATGAGAA
>CAZHMF010000222.1:0-2500 GCA_964533605.1 uncultured Anaerolineaceae bacterium | reverse complement strand
CGGAGAGCGGCTGCTCGCCGGGGTTCCTCGGGAGCAGCTGGCCGAACACCGACTTCACGCGCTGTACGGTCGACATCGGTGCTGAAGTGATCCGAGGATGCCCGGGGCGGGACTGCATCCCTGCCCTGGACGCGGAAGGAGCGGTCGAGATCCCCGCGGCCCGCGGCGGGCAGGCCACTTTCGTGCCCGTCGCCGAGGCCGGCTACGCTTCGACCTTCCCGGTCGCCTACGTTGACGTCGAAGGCGTGGTCCACGGCTACCCGCTCCACATTCTCACCTGGCACGAGATCGTCAACGACGTCGTCGGTGACGTCCCCGTCGCGGCAACTTTCTGCCCCCTCTGCAACACGGCGATCGCGTACGACCGCCGGGTCGAGGGCGCCACTCTGGATTTCGGCGTTTCCGGGAATCTGAGGAACTCCGACCTCGTGATGTGGGATCGCCAGACGGAGTCCTGGTGGCAGCAGGCGACCGGCGAGGGGATCGTCGGCACGCACGCGGGAGCGTTGCTGGAGCCCATCCCGATGCCGGTGCTCTCGTTCGCCGACTTTGCCGCTGCCTTCCCGGAAGCGACCGTCCTCTCGGAGGACACGGGATTCACGCGCGACTACGGCGTCAATCCGTATTCCGGTTACGACCGCTCCGGGTCCCGCCCTTTCCTCTTCAACGGTGAGATCGACCCCCGCCTCGATGGGCTGGAGAGGGTTGTGGCTCTGGATCGGGACGGCCAGTTCTTCGCCGCGCCGTACTCGTCGCTCGCCGATCAGCGAGTGGCACACATCGACTTCGGAGGCCAGAGCCTCGTCATCCTCTGGGCCCCCGGCACGGTCTCCGCGCTCGATCAGCCGGACATCGAGTCCAGCCGCGACATCGGAACAGCGGTTCCCTTCGAGAGCGAGGTGGACGGCCAGATGCTCAGCTTCACGTCACCCGAGCCCGGGGTCTTCGTCGACAATGAGACGTCTTCGACCTGGTCCGTGGCGGGCCTGGCACTCGAGGGACCGCTGGCCGGCCAACAGCTCGAGCCGGTCCCGCACACAACCTCGTTCTGGTTCGCCTGGGCAGCGTTCCATCCGGACACCATCGTCTGGGAGCCGGCCTGAGGGACCGGCTACGATAGCGCCCTCAGGTGAGAGAGGAACCACACCTCAGCCTGCCTGCCGAGGAGGATCGAATGATCTACGAAGTCCGCGACTACCACTACCGCCGAGACCTGTGGGAGCAGTACAGAGAGTGGGCCACCACCCACGCCGTCCCCTACCTTCGGGCCAACCTGGACGTTGTCGGCTTCTGGCTGGATGCCGGCCACGAGCCCGAGATACGCGGGAGCGACCCGATGGACGCCAGGCACGGGCCGGCCAACGTGACCTGGATTATCCGCTGGCCCGACCGGGACACACGCGATCGCGAGTTCCCGCGAGTTATGGGTGGCAGCGGCTGGCAGGAGGTCTGGAGCAGGCACCCCGACCCGGGCGGCTACCTCCAGACCTCGGCTCGCTTCCTCGAGGAGGTCTGACCGGGCGCCGATAATGCTCGGTTCGGCTTACCACCAACTCTCTGAGGGGGCCGCGGCTACTCGTAGTCCGGGGATGAAGCCTTCATGAATCGCAGTTGCATGCGCATCCGGGCGATCGGTCGAGCGTTCCGATCCTGCATCTCGCTGTCGAACCAGAGGTACTCCGTCTTCGGGCTCTGGCCTACGCAAACCACGCGGCTCTCGAGTTGGTATTCGTGGCCGATCAGGACCGGACCGTTCACGTGGCCTACTTCTATCGCCCCGAAAAGGCCCACCGAAGTGCCGACGAAGGGCCTGAGCCCCGACATCGGTACGCCCCAGAGTTGCTGGACAAGCGTGGACGGGCAGGCGATCGGCCCGCCCCAGGGCGAATCATGCCGGTACCAGTCCAGAGGATCGCTGATCAGCTTCCCGTCGAAGAGTTCGAACTGGCGGCTCTCGGGGATGACCACTTCGTAGGTACCGAGCGACATCCCCGGGTCAACGCTCCTCAGAATGAGCAACTGGGAAGGGTCAGAGGGACGGAGGTCGCGGCGCCGGAGCTCCGATGCCGAGTGATCACCGACTGCCGCGGTGCCCGCCGCCACGAGGAGCCCGTCTGCTCGCTCCATTCGGACGACCACCTGACCGGCGCCTCCCTCGGGCCGGACGGCAGATACCTGAACCGGTTCACAGTCGACGGTTGCATTCTTGAAGCTCAGCGACAGGTTGCCCCGTTCGAACCATTCGTTCCCGAATACCCGGAGGAGGACTGGTGGAAACTGGTTCATGTGGACGTCCCCGGCCACGGTGCCGCCCCGGAACCCGAGGCCTTCCGCGGTGGCGTCGTCGTGGATGCTGCCCGCGCCGGCCTCGGCCGACCAGTTTCGTGCCTCCCAGATCGGACCCTTCACCGTCTCGACCATGAACCTCCCACACTCAGTCCGCCAGGAACTCGGAACTCGGAACTCGGAACTCGGAACTCGGAACTCGGAACTCGGAACT
>CAZHMF010000221.1:0-2507 GCA_964533605.1 uncultured Anaerolineaceae bacterium | reverse complement strand
CTCCGAGCCCCAGGACCAGGAGGATACGAAACAGGTGACGGCTGCGCTGCCGCCGCCTGGCCCGCAGGCGCTTCCTTACAATCAGGCTGCTCATCGGGCCCTCACCAGGCCTGGGCCCGCGCGATCGACGCACACGTGAGGCACGGCCGGAGGTTAACAGCAGGGGGAAGAGCGAACCAGAAGGCGGGCAAGGAATCCTTCCTGTACGCTTCCTCAGTGGCCCTGACCCGCGATGACATACTTCACCTTGCGCTGCTCGCGCGCCTCTCCCTGACCGAGGATGAGGTCGCCCGCCTCTCAACCGATCTGTCGGCCATCCTCGACCATTTCACAGCGCTCTCGGAGGTCGACACCGAAGCCGTCCAGCCGACCGCACACGCGCTCCCGCTCGTAAACGTCATGCGCGACGACGAAGTCGAACCGTCGCTTCCCCGAAGCGCAGTGCTCGCGAACGCCCCGGCCCAGGAGGACGGGATGTTTCGCGTCCGGGCGGTGCTTGAATGACAGAGCCCTGGCGGCTCACCGCTCACGAAGCTCATGAGCTCATCCGCAACCGCGAGCTGACCTCGGTCGAGCTGACCGAGTCGGTACTGGCCCGGATCGAAACGACGGAGCCCGGCGTTGGGGCTTACATAACTGTTGCGGCCGAGCAGGCACTGGAGCAGGCGAGGGCCGCGGACGCACTCTATGCATCGGCTGCCGCGACGCCGCTGACCGGAATCCCCGTCGGGATCAAGGACGTCATCGTCACCCGCGGTCTGCAGACCACTGCGGGGTCTCGGATCCTCGAGGGTTTCGTTCCCCCCTATGACGCCCACGTGGCAGCCAACCTGAGGCGCGCCGGCGCCGTCTTCGTCGGCAAGACGAACATGGACGAGTTCGCGATGGGGTCGAGCACGGAACACTCGGGTTACGGCGCCACCCACAATCCCTGGGACCTCGGCCGCGTGCCGGGCGGAAGCTCCGGCGGGTCCGCTGCGGCGGTTGCCGCGGGGGAGTGCCCCGTGGCACTGGGGAGCGATACGGGCGGCAGCATACGTCAGCCCGCCTCCCTCTGCGGCGTCGTCGGGATGGACCCGACTTACGGTCGCGTAAGCCGTTACGGCGTGGTGGCGTTCGGAAGCTCGCTGGACCAGGTTGGCCCGCTGGCCAGGGACGTCGAGGATGCGGCGACGCTTCTCGACTGTATCGCCGGGCATGATCCGCGGGACAGCACAACGAATCCGGAGCCGGCGCCTGACTTCCGCCACTACATCGGCCGGGACGTGTCGGGCATGAAGGTCGGCGTCCCCGAGGACTACCTGCTGGAGGGCATCGAACCCGGCGTGATGAGCGCCTTCGAGCGGTCGCTCGATTTGCTGCAGTCGCTCGGGGCGAAAGTGGAACGTGGAGTGAGGCTCGAGACGACGAAGCTGGCCCTTCCCGTCTATTACCTGATCGCACCGAGCGAAGCGAGTGCCAACCTCGCCCGCTACGACGGCGTGAAGTACGGGTTCTCGGACCGCTCGGGCGAGTCTCTCTGGGACAACATCGAGCAGACGCGCGCCGGCGGCTTCGGACCCGAGGTCAAGCGGCGGATCATGCTTGGCACCTATGCGCTGAGCGCCGGGTACTACGATGCCTACTATCTGAAAGCGCAGAAGGTTCGTACGCTCATCAACGAGGACTTCCGGCAGGCGTTTGCCAGCTTCGATGTGCTGGCCACCCCCACGTCGCCGACCGTGGCCTTTCCCCTCGGCTCTCGCGTGGATGACCCATATGCGATGTACCTCTCCGACGTTTGCACCTTGCCGGCATCGGTCGCAGGGTTACCGTCCATCAGCGTTCCCTGCGGCGAAAGCGAGGGGCTTCCCGTCGGCCTCCAACTGATCGGCAACTACTGGGACGAAGGCAGGCTGATCAGCCTCGCCCACGCCTTCGAGAGTCAATCCGGCTGGGTGAACCGGATCGCAGGGCTGTGACCGGAGAGCGTCTGCTCCTTTGACGTCCTCCACGTCCGGAAGGAGGCTCCGCCGGTCCGAATGGCGGTCGCCCCGAGTCCTCGTCGGTGGCGAAAGGGTCAAGAGATCCGGCGCAGGATTCCATTGACCGCTGGTCCTGTTTCTTGCTACCGTCGCAGGTAGAAAAGGAGGTGGTGCCAATGGATAGTCACAGTTGTAGTTACGTCCTAACCTTGGCGAAGGAGGTCATCTCCCCGTAGGGCTAGAGACCTAGCTACACCCAGGGGGCCGGGAGCAGTTCCGGCCCCCTTTTTCTGTCCTTCTTGAGATGAACGAACTATTCGACAAAGAGGCCTTTTCTTGCGCCCTGCGGACGGCGGCGCTCGGGCGCAGGCTCGTATACGAACGGACGACCGACTCGACCATGCGGCTGGCGCGGGAGGCCGCCGACCGCGGCGAACCACACGGGACGGTGTTCCTGGCCGCGAAACAGACCGCCGGAAGACGCGCGCAGGGCCGGTCTGTTCTCAGTCTGCGCAGCTCGATACGCGAGCTCACACGGTGGCG
>CAZHMF010000220.1:0-2517 GCA_964533605.1 uncultured Anaerolineaceae bacterium | reverse complement strand
TCAGGGAGGCAGCAGCGGCTCCGGCAATACCCGGGTCCGAGCCGGCGGCTGTTGCCGGCGGGCGCGGTCCTGCTGCGGATTGCGAATGAGATTCCGGGGATGTGCTGGATGGGGGGCCAACCCCGGCGCGGTCCGGGCTGCGTTGCGAAGAGGAGGGTCGCTACGGCTCCGCTGAATTGCGCCGGGCGGACGACATGGCGGAGTTGCGGCCCGGGCCGCGCTATGGGCTGGTCTGCACCACGGGCTAGAAGCCCGGCGCATAAGAGGGGATAGGTTCGGCGCCGGCTGTGGGCCTTTGCCTGACACCGCGCCTGCAGGACGACGGTGTTTCCAATCCCCAACCGCATGCAGGCTAACTGATGGTTGCGAAGGCGGAGAATGGTCATTAGGTCCCCAATTCAGGTCCGATGGGTCCCGGTGGTGATCAGTCTCCCTGAATCCATCCGGGGGGCGGATCTGGCGACCAGTTGATTACGAGCAGGTTGTCTCCCCGGTCACGATTCACCGGAGCGTAGGCTGCGAGCTCCGCTTCCGTCGCCGCGAACTCCTCGTTGGGATACCCGATGGGGGTGCCCGAGCCGGTGCACACGAACGTCGCCGGGTCCAGGTTCGAGCCGTACGCGGCGGCCACCGCGAGGCCCACCTGCTGCTGCCACGCGGTCGGGACTCTGCCCGCCCGCGGCACCGCCGACGGATCGGCCCTGCCGCCCGCCCGGCTGGCGTGCCCCCATCGCCCGCAGTGCAGCTGCCTCACGACGCTCCGTCCGGTCGCCTGCACGTCCTTCTCGATCTGTTCCATCACGGCTCGGTTGAGCCGGCCGAAGAGTCCCCGGTGGCGGAATCCGGGGGCCACACACCGCATCCCGTGCAGAACAACGAGCTGTTGCTCCGCGAATCCCGGGAGATCCATCCACCTGAAGTTCGAGATTGCGAATCCGGCAGGCCGGTCGTCGCCGTACGCGAGGGCAAGCAGCCCGATCCGGTCGATGGAGCGCTGCAAGTACTCGTGATTCGCTTCCCGGTAGCTCGCATCGAAGATCTCGAAGATGTCGGAGCGCTCGCGCTCGGATATCTCCACCGCCCGGTGCACCCGGATCTCGAGTTCCTCGGAGCAGTCTCGTTCCCCCATAGATCGTTCCCGTCTCCCGCCTGGCGGCGCTGGCCGCAGTATTCCACGGCAGTCAAGATTGGTACCAGACCGCGGTGCGGTGTTTCCCGGACCGTGATTCCCCGAGGAGGCAGAGATGCAGACGAACGCCCAGTGGAGACTGGCTCGCCGGCCGCCGGAAGGCCTGCCCGTTCCGGAGGACTTCGCCTGGCATGAGCCGCCGCTTCCTGATCCCGGCCCGAACCAGATGCTCACGAGAACCGTCTACCTCTCGATGGACCCGTACCAGTGGGGACGGAGGAGGAGCGGCGTCGAAAGCGTCGGTGAGGTCTGCCATGGGCGCACCGTCTCGCAGGTGGTAGCGAGCCGCCTCAGTGGCTACGGCGAGGGCGACTTCGTCTTCAATACCAACGGCTGGCAGGCGTTCGGGCTGACCGGTGAAGGGATCTCCAACTTCGGGTATATGTTCCCGCGCCGCCTCGACCCGACGCTCGCCCCGATTTCGACGGCAATCGGCGTGTTGGGGATGCTCGGGCTGACCGCGTACTCCGGCACGGTTGTCCAGTGTGACCCCCGGCCGGGAGAGACTCTCGTGGTCTCCGCTGCCTCGGGCGGAGTGGGACAGTGCGTCGGCCAGATCGCCCGCATCCTCGGCTGCCGCGTCGTCGGGATCGCCGGTGTCCAGAGAAAATGCGACTTCGTGACCGGTGAGCTCGGGTTCGATGACTGCGTCTCACACCTCTCACCGTCGTTCCCGGCGGACCTCCGAGCGGCATGTCCCGAAGGCATCGATGTGTACTTCGAGAACGTTGGCGGGAAGGTGTTCGAGGCCGTGGCCCCGCTGCTGAACGATGGCTCGCGGATAAGCCTCTGCGGGATGGTCTCTCAGTACGGGAACACCGACGGGAAGGATTCGAGGGCTGCCTGGCAGGCGGTCGGGCAGCCGTTCTTCGAAGCCCACGACGTCCAGGTGCACGACCTCTTCGTCGGGAACTTCGTGGCCGGTTACCAGCAGAGATTCCTCGAGGAGATGGGCGACTGGGTGAAGGCGGGCCGGATCAGATACAAGGAAGATCTCTGGGAGGGCCTGGAACAGGCGCCGAAGGCGTTCAGGGCGATGCTCGATGGCGGCAACTTCGGCAAGACCCTGGTGGCCGTGGGGCAGGACCCGACGCTGAGCGACGAAATCGCCGCCCATCGCGCCGGGAACAACGTTCTCGCCTAGGGCGAGCTGCCAATCCAGGGCGGAAGCCCGGGCTCCTCCCCATCACCCGTCCCCGGCGGTATCGATGTATCCGCCGACGAGACCGCGAAGGCGTCTGAACTTCTGGAGGAAGCACGAAGGACATTTGAGGCGCTGGGGGCTCAGGAGTTCCGGCGCGAGGTCGATCTCCGCCTGGCCGAGAATT
>CAZHMF010000219.1:0-2524 GCA_964533605.1 uncultured Anaerolineaceae bacterium | reverse complement strand
GGCTGGACTCGCCGTACCGACTCTGCCCCACTTGGTAGTGCGCCTCCGCCACCGCCTCGGCCGGGCCTCGGCGGAGCCGGATCCTACGACGACGACAAGTAGAAGTCCCGCCCCCTAAAGGACCGGCAGGTACTCGGCCAGCTCAAAATCCGTCACGTGGCGGCGGAACCGCTCCCACTCGATGCGCTTGTTGCGGATCAGGCTCTCGAAGACGTGGTCGCCCAGTGCGTCACGCAGGAATGTCGAGCCCTCCGCGACTTCAATCGCCTCGATCAGGCTCTGCGGAAGCGAGGCGATCTTTCGCTCGCGACGCTGCTCCGCCGAGAGCTCGAAGACGTTCTCCTCGACCGGGGGGGGTGGTGGAAGCTCTTTCTCGATGCCTTCGAGTCCCGCCGCAAGCATCACGGCGAATGCGAGATAGGGGTTGCAGGCGGAGTCCGGTGATCGGTACTCGATCCTTGCGTGCGCTTCGTTCCCCGGGCTGTGTTCCGGGATCCTGATCAGATCGCTGCGATTGCGCCGGGCCCAGCTCAGGTGGACGGGCGCCTCGAAGCCGGGCGCAAGACGCTTGTAGCTGTTCACCCACTGATTCGTGACCAGCGTGAACTCCCGCGCGCGGAGCAGCAGGCCGCTGATGTAGGAGCGCGCGAGGGCGCTCAGATGATAGACGTCCGAGGGGTCGTAGAAGGCGTTCCTCTCTCCCTTGAAGAGAGACTGGTGCACATGCATTCCGCTGCCGTTGACGTCGGCCAGCGGCTTTGGCATGAAGCTCGCGTACACGCCGTTTGCGGCGGCGATCTCCTTGACAACGAGCCGGTAGGTCATCGCATTGTCGGCCATCGTCAGCGCATCGGTGTAGCGGAGCGTCACCTCGTGCTGGCTCGGCGCCACCTCATGGTGGCTGTATTCCACCTCGATCCCCATCGCTTCCAGGGCCAGGACAGTCTCCCGTCGCAGGTCGTGCGCCGCATCTGCCACCTGGTCGAAGTAGCCACCGAGGTCCAGCGGCTCCGTGCCCTCCGGCGACTTGAAGTAGAAGTATTCCAGTTCCGGGCTCACGTAGAACGTGTAGTTAAGCTCCGCGGCCCGCTCGAGCTGCCGGCGCAGGACATAGCGGGGATCACCTTCGAAGGGGCTTCCGTCGGGTCTGTAGACATCACAGATCATTCTTGCCACGCCCTGCTCGCGGGGCCGCCAGGGAACGAGCTCGAAGGTCGACGGGTCGGGTCGGGCGACCATGTCGGACTCATCGATTCGAGCAAAGCCCTCGATGCTGGAGCCGTCGAAGCCCATGCCCATCTCGAGCGCCTTGTCCAGCTCCTCTACGGTGATCGCGAAGCTCTTGAGCCGGCCGACGATGTCGGTGAACCAGAGCCGGATGAACTTGACATCGTGCTCACGACAGGCGGAAGCCACGTAGTCGGATGACTCAGACACCGTTCGCCCCCCGGCGAGCCCACTGCTGCCCGCCCTGTCAGTGTAGCGTCCGGATGTTTCGGTGATGTTGCTCGCCGGATGGGACGTATCCTGTCCATCCCTATACTTAGCCCTGTGTCCGACCAGCATGCTTTCGAACTGACGACGCACAGCGAAACGGAGACGCGCGACCTCGGAGCGAGGATGGCAGGGGCGCTCCAGCGCGGGGACGTGGTCCTTCTCACGGGAGACCTCGGAACAGGAAAAACCTGCCTCACGCAGGGGATCGGTTCGGCCCTCGATTGCACAGCTCAGGTCAGCAGCCCGTCCTTCGTGCTCATGAATGAATACGAAGGACGGGAGCGCCTGTTTCACGTCGACCTCTACCGCGTAAAGAGCGTGGAGGAGCTCGACGACCTGGGGCTGTGGGACTATGCCGAGCAGGGAGTGCTCGTCATCGAATGGCCCGAGCGAGGGGCCGACCTCCTCCCGGGCGACGGCCTCGTCGTGGAACTCAGGTACGGAGACCTCGAACGGGAGCGGCGGTTCACGTTCCTTCCCCAGGGGCCACGGGGAACCGCGCTCATCGACGCGCTGGCAGGGGAATGACCGTCATCCTCGCCGTCGACACCGCCTCACCGCGATTCGCCGTTGCCGCGGCGAGCGGCGGCCGGATCCTCTCCGCCCGCGTCCACGACGAGCCCCAGGCACACTCGCGGGCTCTTCTGACCGCCATCACCGAGACTATTACCGCTCTGGGGCGCGGGCCGGATCGCCTTGCGGCGGTCCTGGGACCGGGAAGCTATGCCGGCCTTCGCGTCGGACTCGCCACGGTGCAAGGACTCGCGCTTGGCACCGGCGTTCCCGTGATCGGGATCGGTACGTTGCCGGCCATCGCGGCGGCGGCCGGATCGGGCCGCCTGACCGCCATCCACTCGATCGGCCGGGGAGACTTCGCAGTCCAGGAGTTCGACGACGGAAGGGCCCTCGGCCAGATCCGGCTCGTAGCTCGCGGCGACCTCCCGCCGGCGATCGCCGGCGCGGGCGCGGCACAGCGCGGGGGGCACGGGGGCGGGGCGGAGGGGGGGGGGGGGGGCGGCGCTCTCCG
>CAZHMF010000218.1:0-2525 GCA_964533605.1 uncultured Anaerolineaceae bacterium | reverse complement strand
CGATCGACCCGCCGGTCGCAGCCTCCATGATCTGGAGCCGCCACGATTTCGCCTCTCGTCCCCTGCCGGAGCTGATCGGGCTCCTCGGTGGCCAGGATGGGCTGGGCGGAATACCACTGCCCGCGGACGCCGAGAGCATCCGGATGTGGGTCCATTCCGATGTGTCGCGCGAATCGGTGAACGTCTGGGTGCGGGTACACGACTCAGACCGGAACTACGGACTTGTGCAGATGGGTTCGCTCGAAGGGAGGGGGTGGCGGCAACTTGAGGGCCCGATCCGGAGCGAGTTCTCGCGTGGTCTGACGGGTGCAGTCAGCGTCGTCTCGATCCTCATGACGGAGCCGGCCAACCGCCCGAATGCCGTCAATAGCCCGGTCACTTTCGACGACATTGCGGCGGTAGATGCTGGTGGGGCGGAAACCGTCATCGAGGACTTTGAAGCGGACTTCCGGTGGCGCGTTCTGCCGGACGCAGGTCGCCTGACCGATGAGTTCGTGCTCGCCGACGAGTTGGTCCACGGCGGCAGCGGAGCGGGTGCCTACTCCACGGCTCGGGTCACCGGTGACGGCGTCCGTGGCTTCTATCCGATCGGCCCGTTCGTCCCGGTTCCGGCGATCGTGAGCGAGTCATTCGCCGACAGAATGGGAGTCGCCGCGGGCGGCACCACCATGATCTCCCTGGGCGGTCTCACGGTGCCGGTTCGGGTTCTCGCCACCTACGAGCTGTTCCCCACTCTCTCGAGTTCCGACGGTCCTTCGATTGTCGTGAACCGCGACCATCTGGAGGCGTTTCTCGGCTTGGCCAGCCCGCGCATCTCGGGCGGCTTCAGCGAAGTGTGGCTCGAACTGAAAGAGGGTGCAGACCGTGAGGCGCTCGCAGAGGCCCTTCGGGATCCACGCATACGCCTGTCGCGGCTCGTGGGAGTCGAGGATGCCCTGGCCGAGGTCGAGAACAACCCGCTAATCGCCGCGGGCGGCGGAGGGATCCTCTTCGTATCGTTCGTGGTCCTCCTGCTGCTTGTGGCCGTGGCCCTGCTCGTCTCGCTCTGGATCGCGGTGCAGCGGCGCCGGGCTGAGTTCGCCGTGCTTCGGGCGATGGGTCTCTCGCGGATCCAGATCCTGGTCCAGTTGGCGTGCGAGTACGCGATCGTGGCGGTCGTGGGGCTCGGCGCGGGGGCCTATCTGGGAGTCCTCGTGGGCCGCCGGATGCTGTCTTTCCTGAACGTGACGGAGGCCGGCCAGCGGGTGGAGCCCGGCTTCATTCTTCAGACGAACTGGCCGGCCGTCATTGCCGGAGGGAGCGCGGTTCTTGCCGCCTTCGCCGCGGCTCTGATCCTCGCCGTGCTCGTGCTCTCGCGCACGTCGGATGCGGCCGCCCTGAGGCGTGACTGAGAGTTCAGCGGGCTCCGCCGACCAGGACCAGCACCCCGAGCGACGGGTCGAGGTCGCCGTCGGTTCCGGGACGAAGCGCCACGCGGTCGCCGTCTCGAATCTCTGCAGGAGAGCCGCTCCGGATCGTACGCAGAGGCCCCCCGGGGTTGAGCCTCAGAAGCACCTCGTCGCCGGCATCGAGAACGACCTCGCCGTCGCGGATCTCGGTGACCGGACCCGCCACGATCGGGCCTTCCCGGGACTCCCGCGCAGCCTCGTGGCCGACGAATCCGGCCGGCGTGCGCACCCAGCCGTCGGCACCGGGCGAGCCGCCGCCGGGGAACATGATCACCATTCGGATCGCGAAGGTCCGGACTTCGTTCCGGATTCCAATCACTGTGATCCAGTCGTCGGGGGCCACTTCTCCGGCGTCGGCCGGCTCGAGGAAGTCCACCGGATCCGTGGGAGCCAGGTGGACCTCGACGTCGTCCGCTGCGGCGTCCGCTCCCGAGGCCAGGACGAGGGTCCCGCCGGAGGCGCGCACTACTGCAAAGGAATGGACGGGCTCAGCAGGCTCCGGGAGCTCCCATCCGGCAGGCTGCGGAGGGAGAGATTCGTCACGTGTCAGCGCCGCGACGGCGACCACCGCCGCGACGAGCGACACGAGCACGAGAAGCGCGAGCCCGGGCGCTATCCAGGCGCGGGAGTCGGTGCCGCGAACGCTCGAGGGCTGGCTGGTCACGGGCTGATACTAGCGGAGGAGCTGCTTTGCCGCGCGGGGCCGCCGGTGGATGATAGCGTTACATAATTTCGTGCCGAATCTTTACGTTGGCGCAGCTGTAGGAGATAGTGTCTCGCGGTGCGTTATCCGGTTGGCGGTCTTCTTGTGTTGATGGTGGCGGCCCTCGGTGCGGCCGTGCTGGGCCTTTCTGGAGGCTCCGGGGCGGGCGCTACGGGTGGCCCCTGCAATCCTCTGAGCCCGGGCGTTTCGGGGACGGAGGCGGACCTCCTCGCCCGGGTGAATGGGTGGCGGGCGGATGCCTTCGGCGCCCCGCCGATGACGACGTCGGGACCCGCCAACGCGGCCGCGCAGGGGTTCGCAGAGGGCATGATCGCAGATGCGACACAGGGGCACTACGACCAGCTCGGGCGGGG
>CAZHMF010000217.1:0-2559 GCA_964533605.1 uncultured Anaerolineaceae bacterium | reverse complement strand
GTCGGCGCCGCACGGCGCGTACGACGCGCGAGCCTGGGCGTCCGGTGCGCGAGTATCCACTCCCACCCGGCGAAGGTTGGCCGCCAGCGGGCAGCGAGTCTTGCGTGGTGTTCAATCGATTGGCACTGCGAAGCGTAGACAGCGAGTGCGCGGGCTGCGTGACTGGGTCCCGAAAGGTATCTTTGTGAGAGCCGAGGCGATCCCTGGTTGCGGAAGGCAGAATCGAGGCGCGGCAGTGGCCGAGTGCCGAGATCTCACCGGGGCCTACACCGGACGCCGAGAGGTGCTCTCCTTCGGCCACAACTGGGTGGTGCTCTCGATCTGGGTTGCCTATCCCTGGAACAAGGAGCGCGGCGTGGCGGTACCGCTGCTCTTCCGGCTCTACCGCCTGCCCAAACGCTGCCCGAAGGCTGAGTACCGCAAGAGGACGGAGTTGGCCCGCGAGATGCTCGAGATCCTGGCCTCCTGGCTGCCCGAGGATCGGAAGCTCGACCTGGCCGCAGATAGCGAATACGCCTGCTGCACGCTGCTGCGTGGCCTTTCGCCCCACATCGACTTCACGACGCCTCAAACAACGTTGCAAACGCCCCCGTCCGGGGGCGCCGTCAAAAGGGTCTGGATTGACGCGGAATGTCACTGTCACCTCACTCTCGTCCACCTCCACGTGTTTCACAAGGGTGCGGATGAGCTCCTGCCGTTTCTCTGCTGCCATTGAATCCAATCCGTCCTCGATCTGTTGAGCAAACTCCTCGAGTCGCCCTACCACCAATCGCAACTGCTGGAGAGTGGCCTCGTCGGCCTCCAGACTCTCAGACTCTTTCTCAAGGCGAGCCAAGCGAGCCTTGCGGTCTCGAATGCGCGGCTCGAACTCCGCCTTCTCGATGAGCCCTTCGGCGTATCCGTCGATCAGGCGGGCCGTACCCCGGCGGAGCGTGGCGATCCTGCTCTGCAGTTGGCCCAAGGCCTGCTTGGTCGGGCCCGCCTCCCGCTCGCGCGCGCGGCGTTCATACTCGGCCTCAAGCCGGGATGGATTGTTGAGGAGCTCTCGCACTTTCTCCCACACCGCACCGTCGAGCATGTCCGTGCGAATCTGCTTGTTCTCGCAAACGCGTACACCTCCGAATCGGTATGCGTCCGTCCCCACGCACCGGTAGTAGGCGTAGTCGCGACGCTTGCCCTTGGCTGACTTCCGGCTCACCCGCTTTCCGTAGTAGGCGTAGCCACAGCGTTTGCACACCACGAGGCCCTGAAGTAGCGTGAGAGGGCCATCCACCCTCTTCCGTGCGCGGCGTCGGTTCTCGGCTAGTTGTTCCTGTACCGCATCGAACAGCGCGTCGCTCACCACACGCGGAACGGAAACAAAGATCCAGTCCTCCGGCTCCACGGCGTACGTCGAAGTCCCACTCCGGGCAAACGCAGGGCTGCCACGCTGCGGACGCAGCCGTCGGCGAGCGGGCCCCGAACGCGTCTTTCCAAACGCCGCCTGGCCCCTGTAAGCAGGATTCTTGAGCATGCCCCACACCGTCGCCCGGTCCCAGTGTTCCTTGCCAAAGCGCGTTCGCACACCCTCGGCGTGGAGCCTCCGGCAGACTTCCCCGATGGTGGATCTCTCCGCGCCGATCCACTCGAAGATACGTTGAACAACGCGCGCCTCTTCCAACACGAGATCCCAGCGTGCCTCCCCTCCCCCCTCCTGCTTGGTTACGTAGCGGAACCCATAGGGGGCTCCAGCGAAGACCTGCACGGATCCGCTGCGAGCCGCGTGGCGCTTCCCCCGTCGACTGCGCTCCAGAATCTTTGCACGCTCGTACTCAGCCATTACGCCCTGTACTTGCAGGAGAAGCTTGTCCTCGGGTGAGTCGCCCAGATCACGGTTGAGAAACACGATCTCGACGCCGGCCCGGTGGAACTCATCCACCAGCAATACCTGGTAGGCATGCTTGCGTGCCAGGCGGTCAGGCGAGTGCACGTACACACGGTCGAGCGTGCCCGCAGCAACCTGGTCGCGGAGACGTTCCAGCGCAGGACGAAGGAGCGTGCCGCCACTGAATCCCTCATCGACAAATCGAAGCTCGTCGGCCACATCGACAGCATCGGCCTTGGCTCGATCCTCGATCTCGGCCAGCTGACTGCGGATCGTCCCCGCCTGGGCCTGCTGCTCCGAAGAAACCCTCGCGTAGAGAGCGGCGTGGGGCTGATTCATGCCACTCCCTCTCGATCGACCCGAGCTTCCGAACCCCTGCGCTGCGCCGCAGTCTCAGAGGCTGTCACCAAGGGTCGGATCAGCACAGGCACGATCCGTACGTAGGCGCCCACGATCACCTCCTCTCCCACGTGACAGGGCTCATGACGGACCCTGACCTTGAGATGACGGCAACTCCGCGCGGGCACCTCGCTCGCCTCGCTCATCTGACGGTGGATCGCCGCATGGGTCGCTGGCTCCCTGCGTCGGGCGCAAACTCCCCCCAAAGCCCGCCCCGTAGCGGGGTCTGAGGCTCGTCCTGGGAATGGCTACACCGTATTGGATCGGCAGGTTTGCACTGTTGTTTGAGGCGTCAT
>CAZHMF010000216.1:0-2571 GCA_964533605.1 uncultured Anaerolineaceae bacterium | reverse complement strand
TTCGGCCGCCACCCTTGATGACATCGGTTCGTACACCACTTGACGAGACGTGACCTAGTTGTCGCATGTCCAGAGCTCTGCGAGATCGGTCACGTGCGCCTCGTCGGCGATCCCCGCCTCACGCCACGGAAGGGCTGTGTACGAGGTGAACTCCTCCCCGGCGTAGCGCCCGAATTCCCCCGAGGAGTCGCGCAATCCGGCGCCGAAGAGCTCGAGGCAAACGGCGACAAGTGCCCGGCGGAAAGCCAAGAGGGCCGGACCGCTCGCCGTCTTCGCCACTTCGACTGAGGCTCGACGCCGAAGCTCTCGCGCCATTCGAACGCCGCCCCATCCCTTCTCTATCCGGGCCTCGAGCGTGGACTTCAAGCGGCCGGCGATCGGTCCGGGATCCTCCGGGAACGAGCCCCACAAGCCGCGAAGGGCGCGTTGGCGGAGCTGCGCCACCGGGCGTACTCGCATCGGCTCTGTGAGGTGACGGCGCTGCAGCCCCTGGTCGAGTACCCTCCTGCTCGCCTTCTCGCGCAGTACCGGCGGCGGTGGAGGAGGTCCAGCAAGATCTCCCGCGGCCAGGCCCGCCTCGGCGAGTCGCACTCGCAGGTCATCGATATGCGCCAGTTTCCGCTCCCAGGTGTCGCTGATAATCTCCGTCTCCTGGATTCGATCCGCCAGAAGCCCCAGGTCGCCTTCGAACTCAGAGGCCGCGACAAGACAGAACCACAGGTCCCAGTGCGACCAGACCGTTCGGCCCATGGCTCGGGTCCGTAGATCGGGCTCACGGCACGTCACTCCTAACGACGAACCGGACCCGTGGCGAGCAACCACAGGACGTCACGCACCATCGCCTCCCCTTGAGGCGTTGGAGAAAGCTCCAGAGCATTCCCCTTCCACTGCTCGGATAGGAGGCCGACCGCCTCCAGGTACTTGCGGGCGGGAGCGAGGAGCCAGCTCGCCGCATATCCCGTGACGGGTTCCCCACTTGGATGCGAGCGGTACCCCTCCTCGTTCAGGACCTCTGCGAGCCTCCCTCGCATCGATCCCTCTTCACGGGGCCCGGCACCTTGCACGAGCGTCAGCGCGAGTACCTCGAGAGCGAAGCGATCCGCGCCCTCCCGGGCCGCCAACGCTTGCCTGACAGCGCTCCATGCCTGCTCGGGGTGGACAAGCATCCGGCGTCCGGCCCGCGTGAGCTGCAGCACCCGCCGCTGGCGGCGAACCGCCCCGGTCATCACCGCCAGCTCATGAATCGCGGCCAACTGCGGCACCTCCTCCTCCCGCCGGGGCATGCCGCGGAACTCGGGCCGCCAGCCCCGGGCCTCGGCCGCGGCGATGACGAATGCCCGGTTGAGGTTGAAGCGCTGAGTGAGCGCCAACCCCTCCCCGACCTCTTGCAGGAACCAGCTGAGTGGCTCAAGACACCCATCGAACCCGTCGGGCGGTGCGCCGGGAGCGAAGAGAGCGTCGGCAACCCGGGCACGCCGCGCGCGCAGCCAGTCGGACCGGGGACGCAGCGACACCCAATCCTCGAGCCGTTCATGGAGTACGGAACCGCGGACACTCCGCCCGGACTCGGGGGAAGAGCCATCGAGTACAGCTGTGGTCAGCCTCTTCTGCTCTGTACGCCAACCCTTCGCCCCCACCCGCAAGGTGCCGGAGAGGACCGCGGCCGACAGAGCATCGGTAACCATCCCGTAGCCCCTCGCCTCGGCCATGCCCATGACGTCGGACCAGCGGAAGTCGTCCAGGTCTGGCGGTACCAGGCCGGAGCGATCCATCGCGGCCCGGTAGGCGCGCCAGCCATCGTCGCTCGATCTCGCCCAGGCGTCATGAACCCCTCTGGTCACGGAGGAACGGCAGAGGTCGGCCCGAGCATCGAGGTCGGCGGCCGCAAACATCGAGCCCAGCGCATCTGTGAGGCGACGTGACTCTTCTCTTTGGTCTGACGCCAATGGGGTCATCCACTTGAACGGCAGCTCGTACCAGAGGAATTCTTGGAGCTCGTAGAGGGAGATGGTGCCGAGGTCGCTCTCTGCCGTCAGGCTCTCGAGAACGTCCTCGACGAGGCCGGCGAGGGCCGGATCCGTCCTTCGGATCCGTGCCAGCTCGGCTTGGCTCGGGTGCGTCGGCATGCAGTCCTCGTCACGCTGATCTCTGAGGCCGGACATTCTCTGCCCGCACGAAGCGAGACAGGACAAGTCGTCCCGCGTCGGCCGGCACGGCGTTCCGAGGGATTGTAGCGTGCGCGGCTGGTTCCTCCGCGGCCGATGTCGCCGAATCATGACGAGGGAGGGCTCGCACGGCGGCGGTCCGGACCTGCGTCTCCTTGCCGCGCTCAAGCCCATTCCGGACAGGAGTTAGCGCAACCCGAAGAGCGGTTCGTGGGAATCACTGCGGCCGGTCTGGCTTCTCGCCGCTCTGGTTTCGCGCCGCACTTGCAGGAGGGGCCCGACGAACGGGAGGACTGCCGCTAGCTACGGCCCCTACCGCGCTAGCAGGTCCTCGAACGCGGCCGGCGTGACCACGGGCGGGCGCTGATCATCCCACTCGAGCAAGTCCTTGTCGCCGGTCACGATG
>CAZHMF010000215.1:0-2586 GCA_964533605.1 uncultured Anaerolineaceae bacterium | reverse complement strand
ACGATATGAGAGATATAGAGGTCGATGGGCCGGGCGTCTTCATCACGGGCCACAACACGGGGGGGAAGACCGTCGCGCTGAAGACGCTCGGACTGCTCACCCTCATGGCCCAGGCGGGCATCCCCGTCCCCTGCGACGAGGGAAGCCGGTTCCGGGTCTTCGCCAGCGTGTTCGCGGACATTGGCGACGAGCAGTCTATCCAGCAGTCGCTGTCTACGTTCTCGTCCCATATGCGCCAGATATCGCGGATCCTCGAGCAGGCGCAGCCTTCGACGCTTGTCCTGCTCGATGAGCTGGGCGCGGGCACCGACCCGACCGAGGGCTCGGCGCTGTCGCGGGCGGTGCTCGAAGAGCTGTTGGAGCGGGGCTGCGCGATCGTCGCGACGACGCACCATGCGGAGCTCAAGGCCTTTGCGCAGGCGGACCCGCGGTTGCGCAATGCGTCGGTGGAGTTCGACGTCGAGACTCTGAGCCCGACCTACCATCTATCGATCGGCGTGCCCGGTCAGTCGAACGCGATTGCAATCGCCCGCCGGCTGGGGCTGCCCGAGCCGATTCTCATACGGGCGAGCGAGCAGGTCTCTCCGGAGCACGTCGAGCTGGAGCAACTGCTGGCCGACATCCGGACGGAGCGGGCGACGGCGGCGGAGTCGCGCGAGCGGGAGGAGTCGGCTCGGGAGGAAGCGGAGGAGCTGCAGCTCGATCTCGCCCGGCGCCTCAACCAGTTTGAGCGGGAGAAGGGCGGCCTCCTGGACGAGGCGCGCCGGGAGGCGGAGGAGATCGTGGCGCGGATGCGGCGCGAAGCGGGCAGCCTGCGCAAGCGGGCGGCGTCCGGAAGCTTCGACTCGGCGGAGGCGCAGAAGACCCTGGAGCAGCTGGACGCGGATCTGAGCGAGCTCGCCGAGGCGGCGTCGGAGAGGGAGGAGCAACCCGCCGCCATGCCGGTGCCGGTTGTCGAGGCGGGCGACCGGCTGGATGTGCATGGCATCCCTCAGCCCGGCGAGGCGTTGGGGAGCATAGGCGAGGACGGGCGGGTCGAGGTGCAATTCGGCTCGCTGCGGATGAAGGTGTCGATGCACCGGATCGACGGGATCGAGCGCGGCGGCGCGGAGCTGCGGCCGGACGCCGCGCCGGGTCTGGGTCTGGAGCGTGGTCCCGCGGTGCCCGTGGATCTGGACCTTCGAGGACGGCGCGCAGACGAGGCCGTCGAGGCTGTCGATGGCTACCTGGACGCTGCGTACAGGGGCGGAATGCCGTTCATACGTGTCATTCACGGCAAGGGCACGGGTGCCCTTCGCGCGGCTGTACGCGAACTCTTGCGTGGCCATCCTCTGGTGAAGAGCTACCAGTCGGCGCCCGACAACGAAGGCGGTGACGGCGTGACCGTGGCGGTGCTAGCCGGCTAAGCGCCGTCCATGATGTCCCGCAGATGCTCCTCAACGTGGGCTACCGCTACCTGGAGCAGGACCTCCCCGAGAGTCCCCTGCGCACCTCCGGCCGACCTGATCCGGGCCTCGAAGAGGCCGGGCTCGGCGTTCCGGACGGCATCGACGGTGGTTTGGCGGTTCCGCTGGAACTCAGCGATCAACTCGGCGGGTGTGTGGGTGGCTCGTTTTTCGACCTGGCGGGCGTTGTAGGCGTCGAATCCGCCGCGGGCGGCCGGTGCTCGGGACTCCCCGGTCTCTCCGGCGGGGGCTGCGGCGGTTGTGAGCAGTCGCGGATACGTCCACTCCACTGAGGCGACGTGAGCGAGGATCTGCCGGGCGTTCCAGCCGTTCTCGTAGCGCCCCGCCTCGAACTGGTCCGCGGCCATGGTTCGAAGCTGGCGGGCAACTTCCGTTCCGCTGTCGCGCAGTGCCTTGAGGACGGTTTCGCGGTCGGCCATCGGGTGACCTCCGGTGGGTGGGGTGTTGGGACGAATGGTGCCACAGATCTGTGAGGTTCGGCGGCTGTTGGCGGGTAGGAACGTGTCCGCCGGCAAATAGCCGGCGGCTCCGACCCTGGTGGGGCAGGGCAGGATAGCGAGGCTGCCTCCGGTTCAGTGCGCGACTTGCAGAGCCCAACGACCAATGCGCCGCGCCCAACGCACAGAGCCCAGCGCGCTGCACCTAACGCGCAGGGCAGAACGCCCGCCGCGCTGCCCACACAGACCACGCCCGCCGCGCCGCCTACAGACCACGGACCACGCGCAACACGGTAGGCTGGGGTGGTGGTGGCGCTCCCGATGCGTGAAGGGTTCGGGCCCGAGGTGGGCCGCTGATGGCCGGGCGGCGCCCGGCAGCCAATCAGGCGCGCTTCGCCGTGCCCGAGCCGGCGAGCAACCCCAACGCTCCTCTCGCCGCAAGGATGCGGCCCCGGACGCTCGATGAATTCGCCGGTCAGGAACGGATCGTCGCCGAAGGATCTCTCATCCGGTCCGCGCTGTCGCGCGGCACACTTCCGTCGATCATCCTCTGGGGGCCGCCGGGCTGCGGGAAGACGACGCTCGCCCGCATCCTCGCCGGCGAGATCGGCGCCGAGGCGGTACAGCTCTCGGCGGTCGCGGGCGGGGGCGGGGGACCCCCCCGCCGGGGCGGGGGGGGCCGA
>CAZHMF010000214.1:0-2589 GCA_964533605.1 uncultured Anaerolineaceae bacterium | reverse complement strand
CAGGCTTCTCCGGTTCGTAGATGTCTTGCCGACACTGCGCACCTCTGAGGCCGTCGCAGACCACGTTCGTCAGTATTTCCGGGGAACCGCCCACGCTTCGGTCGCGGTGGGCGTCGGGGCAGCCGGCCGGCAGATGTTCCGGCCCCTCCTCTCACAGGCCGTCCGTCGTGGCGTCTTTGCCATGTCCGGCCGGTTCATCGGCGGCGCGACACCTGAGGAAGCGATCTCCCGGCTGGCGCCGCTTCGCAGGCAGGGCGTCGCGTGCACGTTCGACATCCTCGGGGAGGCCACCCTCTCAGACGTGGAGGCCGATGAGTACGCCGGCCGCTACCTCTCGCTTCTGGAGTCGCTCGCCGATTCCGCCTCGAGCGATACTCCCCGGAGTGCTGCCATCCCCAACATCTCTTTGAAACTGTCGGCTCTGACCCCACGCTTCGAGCCCGCGGCGCCCCTTCGAACGCGTCAGGCCGTCGAGGAGCGTCTTCTGCCTGTGCTGCGTCGCGCCCGCCAGATCGGCGCCTTTGTCAACATTGATATGGAGCAGTGCGAGCTTCGCGATCTGACGCAACGGATCTTCGCCTCCGTGGCAACGGGGGACGAATTCCGCGACTGGGACGGGCTCGGGATCGTCGTCCAGGCGTACCTCAGGGACGCCGCCGACGACATTGCCAGAATTCGAAGGATTGCCGAGGACCGGGAGGCGCCGGTTACTGTCAGGCTCGTGAAAGGTGCCTACTGGGACGAAGAGACGGTCGTCGCCGAACAGGAGAATCGAGATGTACCGGTGTTCGTCGCGAAATCCGCGACGGACGCGAACTTCGAGCGCTGCAGCGAACTGCTGCTCGCCGCTCACCCACTGCTCAGGCCGGCCTTCGCCTCGCACAATGCCAGGTCGATCGCACAGGCCATGGTGAAGGCGGATGCGGCACTCCCCGCGAAGGATGATGTCGAGTTCCAGTTCCTCTACGGAATGGCAGAGCAGCTCCGCGAGGCGACGGCGGCCGAGGGGTTCCTCACCCGCGTCTACGTCCCTATCGGTGAGATCATTCCCGGTATGGCGTACCTCGTCAGGCGCCTGCTGGAGAATACTTCCAACGAGTCATGGCTTCTTCACCGACACGAAGGACAGGACCCCGCCGTCACCTTGAGCGTTCCCGATCCCACCGACGGAGGGGTCGACACCGCGGACGGATTCCGGAACCAGACTCTGCTTCAGTTCCACGACCCCAAGGTGAGGGGACGCATGACCGACGCGCTCGAACAGGCGAGATCGTCGTTTGGTCGCGAGTACCCGGCCCTGATCTCCGGCGCGGCGATCCGGTCCGAGGACCTGAACGAGGTGCGTCCGCCTGCTCATCCCGAACTCCTCATGGGGCGAGTGGGGCGGGCCGGGATTGATGACGTCGACAGGGCAGTCGCGGCGGCGATTGCAGCCCTTGTCGACTGGCGTGTGCGCGGCGGCGACGGTCGGGCGGTCATCCTCCGCCGTGCGGCCGCGCTCTACAGCGAACGCAGGTTCGAACTCGCGGCGACGATGGTCTACGAGAGCGGCAAGCCGTGGCGCGAGGCCGACGGCGACGTCTGCGAGGCGATCGACTTCCTCGAGTACTACGCGACACAGGCCGAGGAGCTGGATGGGGGGCTCGACCTCTCGATCGTTCCCGGAGAGGAGAACCGGCTCGTGTACGAGAGCCGGGGGGTCGCAGGGGTGATCGCGCCCTGGAATTTCCCGCTTGCCATCCTCACCGGCATGGCGTCGGGAGCGCTGGCGGCGGGCTGTCCGGTGCTCCTGAAGCCGGCCGAGCAGAGCCCGATTGTCGCAGCGCGAATGGTCGAAATCATGCACGAGGCGGGGGTGCCCGGCGATGTCCTCCACTACCTCCCCGGTCGAGGGCCCGTCGTCGGCCAGGCTATCGTCGATCACCCGAAAGTCGACATGATCGTGTTCACGGGAAGCAGGGCGGTCGGCCTGAAGATCGTCGAGGACTCAGCCCGGCGGCACCCGGAGAGAGCGAACATCCGGCGCGTTATCGCAGAGCTGGGTGGGAAGAACGCCATTGTGGTTGATGAAGACGCCGATCTCGATCAGGCCGTTTCCGGGGTGATTCAGTCGGCCTTTGCCTACGCGGGCCAGAAGTGCAGCGCCTGCAGCAGGGTGATTGCCGTCGGCTCGGCCTACGAGGAGTTCCGGGGGCGGCTCGCGGCGGCGGTCGAGAGCCTTGCCGTCGGGCCCCCGGAGGATCCCTACAATCTCGTGCCACCGGTCATCTCGGCGGAGGCGAAAGAGCGGATCGAGCGGTACATCTCGATCGGTTCGGCGGAAGGCAGGCTGGTTGCAGCCGCCTCAGCACCCGAGGGCGGCCACTACGTCCGGCCCCACGTCTTCGAAGACGTGCCGCGGGACTCGGCGCTGGCCCGCGAAGAGGTCTTCGGGCCCGTCCTCGTGCTCTTCCGGGCCGAAACATTTCGCGAGGCCCTGGAGATCGCGCTCGACTCCGAGTTCGCACTGACGGGAGGCGTCTACTCGCGCAACCCACGCAACATCGTCCGTTCCAGGGAGTCGTTCCGCGTCGGCAACCTCTACGTGAA
>CAZHMF010000213.1:0-2620 GCA_964533605.1 uncultured Anaerolineaceae bacterium | reverse complement strand
GACCTCAGTTCTCATGGTAGTCACAGATCTCGACATCGTAGGCGTCACCGTCTTCGAAACGGAAGCAGATCCGCCACTGGTCATTGACGGAAATCGCGTGCTGCCCGGCTCGATCACCTGCGAGCGTATGCAGGCGATTGCCGGGAGGGACGCGCAAGTCCCCAACGACGATGGCCGCATCAAGGGCCGAGAGCTTGCGGAGCGCGCGTCCTGCTATGTTAGGCGGCAAACCGCGAAACTTGCCGGAGACCCAGAACTCCTCGGTCCGCCTATCGGCGAACGTCTTGATCACCGTTGCACTGTAACGCGTCACGTGACAGGCAGCAAGACGTCGGAGGCGCGGGGGTTGCGTCGGGGAACTGCCCAGTGGGATTGAAGTAGGCGGTGGGCTCACTAGATGATGAAACCCAAAGCGCTGAGCCTACATGCCCCAGGTCGAGACTACGGTGTCGAGCAGGTTTATGGCGACCCCGAGCGGATTCGAACCGCCGATCTCCACCTTGACAGGGTGGCATGTTAGGCCGCTACACCACGGGGCCGCGCGTCTAACACACTCGAGATTCGCAGAAACGAGGGCTCCCAGCAACCCGCCTGACGGTCAGGCGGTCCGCCGGCCGGGGCCGCCCAGGAGAACACGTTGCGACTCCTCGAAGTCCCGCCGCGCCTCCGCCACCACCGCCTTCAGCAGTGCCACCCCTGCTTCGTCCAGGTCCACGAAGTGCACGTGCAAGATTGCCGTCGCCCGCACAGGCTCGATCCAGACCGTCTCGCAGCGAACCGACAGGATCCCGAGGCGGAAACGCATGTGGAGCGTGAACTCCGGCACGTCCCAATCGTCGACGCTGATCGCCGCGCCGGTCTCGGAGATGTCGAGGCATTCGCCGCGCGCCCGGGTGCCGCCACCGCGCAGCTCACAGTCGCCCGCAACCGGGTAACGCTGCGCGCCGCGGCGGTCGAAGACACCGGCTTCGGCCTGCTCTCCAGACATCTCTCTCCGTCCCCGCGCCCCCCGGCGCCCCCGGACCAAGCGCCCGGGAGGAGCCGTCGAACGCAACTGCTCCTGTTCTAAGTGTCGGCAGCATCAAGGGCCCCATCAGCGGCACAGCCCGTTCTTTTGCCACAGCCGAGTCGCGAAGGTCAGTCACAAAACCCCCAAATCTTCCAGCGTCGAAGGGCAAGCCCGCACTTCGTGCTCGTGTGCGGACGATGCAGGACGGGCTCTCCCGGCCACTCCTCGAACGCTAAGCTGTGAGTGTGACCCAGCCCCAGGAATCCGGGACTGCGGCGCAACCGCTTCGCCGCGACGACACTCTGCACCTCGCCGCAGGCCCTCTCGTCTTCGGCGGCACCTGCCTCTCCCACCTCGAGGACGGCCGCGTGGCGATGATTGCATTCGCAGCCCCAGGCGAAACGGTCGAGGCGAGAATCGATCGCGTCCACAAGGATTATGTCGAGGCGTCGGCGCTCTCGGTCACCGATCCCTCGCCCGATCGGGTCGCTCCGCGCTGCCCGCTCTTCGGCAAATGCGGGGGCTGCCAGCTCCAGCACATCCGCTACGAAGCACAGATCGCAGCCAAGGCGGACATCGTCCGCGAGCAGCTCCGCCGGATCGGTCACCTGCCCGACGCTCCGGTCGCCGCGACCGTCGCCGCCGCGGACCCCTGGGGCTATCGCAACCACATCCGGCTCTCGACCGGACGCAAGTTCGGCGACGTCGGCTTCATGCGGCGCGGCCGTCGCAGCCTCCTCAAGGTCGAGCACTGCCCCATCGCCGACTCCTGGGTCAACGAACTCCTGCCGGCGCTCCAGGGCCACGGCCGCGGTCTCCACCAGGTGCAGCTGCGCCACTCGGCGGCCACCGGGAGCTACCTGGTCGTGCCTGCCATCGAGGGGATCCCCGTGGAGTCGGGCCAGGATTCTTACCGGGAACAGCTCGCCGGACGCGAGTTCCGGGTCAGCGCGAACGCCTTCTTCCAGGTCAACGCCGTCCAGGCCGAGCAGATGGTGGGGCTGGTCGGCGAGGCCCTGCCCGAGCGGGGCACGCTTCTCATCGACGCTTTCGCCGGGGTCGGGACCTTCGCGGCGATCTTCGCCGGCCGCTTCGAGCGCATCATCGCCATCGAAGAGTCGGTCCCGGCCGCCGCGGATGCCCGCGAGAACGTTCGGGGACTGCCCGGCGTCGATGTGATGACAGGCAAGGTGGAGGAGCTTCTGCCTGAACTCGGCACAGTCCCCGACGCCGTCCTCCTCGATCCGCCGCGACCGGGCTGCGCCCCGGAGGTGCTCGACGCAATCTGCCGCCTCCGGCCCCCGACGGTCGTCTACGTCTCCTGCAGCCCGGCGACGCTGGCCCGGGACGCTCGCCTGCTGGCCGACGGCGGCTATGATCTCGGTATCGTGACGCCGATCGACATGTTCCCCCAGACCGGGCATATCGAATGCGTGGCGCGCTTCGAGGCAAGGACCGGTGACTGACAGACCCCTTCGCGTCGTTCTCGCCTCTGCCTCGCCACGCCGCCGTGAGCTGCTGTCGGCCGTGGTCGGCAGGTACGAAGTCCAGGAACCCGACGTCGTCGAGGACTTCTCGGACGATCCGGTGGATGACGCCCTGCGCCTGGCC
>CAZHMF010000212.1:0-2638 GCA_964533605.1 uncultured Anaerolineaceae bacterium | reverse complement strand
GACTATATGGCACGACCGGCTCGCGATCGTAGAATCGAGGGGACCTAGTGTCCTGCGCCAGAGTTTCGTTTACAGAATCTGGCGATTGAGGCGAGGATTTCGTCAGCGGTTTTTGTCCAGGCAAGTGGCTTGGGGTTTTCATTGTTGACCTCGATATAGAGCTTGATGGCTTGATTCAGTCTCGGAACGCTGCGATGGGCGGCGCGGCGAAGCGCCTTGTCGGTCAGTGCAGCAAACCATCGCTCGACGAGGTTGATCCAGGAGGAATAGGTCGGCGTGAAGTGAAGGTGGAAGCGGGGGTTTCGAACGAGCCAACGCTGGACCGCCGGGACCTTGTGCGTTTGGTAGTTGTCGAGGATGAGATGGACGTCGAGGTAGTCGGGAACCTCGTCGTCGATCTTGCGCAAGAAACTGAGGAACTCCTTGGCTCGGTGATGCTTGTGGAGACTTCCGATGACCCGTCCGGACTTTACGTCGAGGGCCGCGAACAGGGTTGTCGTGCCGGGGCGAACCCAGTCATGCGTGTGCCGTTCGCACTGTCCGGGTCGCAGGGGCAGGAGAGGCTGTGTGCGGTCAAGCGCTTGGATCTGGGACTTCTCGTCCACGCAGAGCACGAGCGCTTTCTCAGGGGGATCCATGTAGAGGCCCACGACATCACGGACTTGATCGATGCACAGGGGATCGTTGGAGAGTTGGAAGGTGTCGGTCCGGTGAGGCTGGAGTGCGAAGGTATGCCAGATACGCCGTACGGTCGTGGCACTCATTCCCGAGGCTTCCGCCATGGAGCGGGTACTCCAATGTGTAGCACCCTTCGGCGTCGATGCGAGGGTTTGCGCGATGACGCGCTCGACCTCGGCATCGGAGATCTTGCGGGGGGCGCCGGGACGGGGCTCGTCGGTGAGCCCATCGAGGCGGAGCTTGAGGAAGTTCGAGCGCCATTTGCCGACCGTGACCCTGGTGACGTGGAGATGCTCGGCTACGGCGGAGTTGGTCCAGCCATCGGCAGCCAGAAGGACGATGCGAGCACGGGACGCGAGCCCCTGTGCCGTTTTCCGGCGACGTGCCCAGCCCTCGAGTACCTGACGTTCTTCAACAGTGAGTTCGAGCGGTTTGCGATTGCGTCCGCGTGGCATAGGGACCTCCTCTCTGACGAGGAGCATGAGACACCTGTCCAGCTATGTATGGATATTTCTGGCGCAGAACACTAGACAATATGGAACGACCGGCTCGCGATCGTAGAATCGAGGTATTCTCACGAGACCCTCGATGGGGTGGCAGGCAGGCTGCCCCGCTGGATCGCGGGTTGACGCCGGCGGCGCCAGAGCCGCATACGAAAGGAGCCGGTCGTGTCCGAGAATACCACGTATGTAGGGTTGGATGTTCACAAGAGTTCATTGAAGGTGGCCCTCCTGAGGCCCGGGATGGACGAGCCGGTGGAGTGGCAAGAGCGCCATCGACCCGAGGGGGTTCGGCGTTTGGTCCGGCGTCTGTTCCGCGAGGCTTCGGGGACTCTCTCATGTTCCTATGAGGCTGGTCCCACCGGCTACGGTCTCCAGCGCCCGCTCCCAACCGCCGGGATCCGCTGCCAGGGCGTTGCCCCTTCCCCCACCCCGACTCTTCCCGGGACGCGCGTGAAGACCGACCGGCGGGATGCGCGCAAGCTGGCCGAACTGCTCCGCGCGGGGCTGCTGACCGAGGTGCATCCTCCCAGGGAAGAGAGCGAAGCGCTGCGCGATCTCTGTCGCTGTCGGGAAGACATCCGGCACGATCTCACCCGTGCCCGTCATCGCCTGGGCAAGTTCCTGCTTCGGCACCACTGCATCTACACCCAGACGAAGAGGCACTGGGGAACCCGCCACATGGCTTGGCTCCGCCAGGTCCGCTTCGAAGAGCCGGCCGCGCAGGAAACTCTCGACAGCTACCTTCTCGCCGTCGACCAGTTGGAAGAACGCCGGAACCAGATCGAAATCCAGATGAACGCCTATGCCGCCGTCGCCTCGTACGCCGAGCCGGTCGCCTGGCTCCGTTGCTTCCGCGGCATCGACACGATCACCGCTCTCTCCATCGTGGCCGAGCTCCACGACTTCCGTCGCTTCCCCTCCCCCCGGAAGCTCATGGCCTATCTCGGGCTCGTCCCGAGCGAACGCTCGAGTGGCGACTCCCAGCGCCGCGGATCGATCACGAAAACCGGCAACGGACACGTGCGCCGGCTCCTCGTCGAAGCAGCCTGGAACAATCGCCATCGCCCCAGCGTTCCTCTGCCCCTCCGAAACCGGCGCGAAGGACAACCCGCTCGTGTCATCGCCATCGCGGACCGAGCCCAACAACGACTCCATCGACGCTACCTGCGCATGATCCACCGGGGAAAGCCACACCCGAAAGTCGTCGTCGCCATGGCGCGCGAAATGGTCGGATACCTGTGGGCGGTCCTCGCCCCACAACCAGAGAAAGAAGTCGCTTAGTACAAAAGGTCGAGGAGACGGATGAAGATCGGCACGATCCGAGAGACGCGCGACTGCGATATGCGGTACGGAAGGACTCCCTCCCCAACACGCGACACTAGAGTGCGGTCTCTCTCGACGGATCTCAGTCATGCGGCTCTGGCCGGGACGCCGGCGCAACCCGCGAATATCAGCGT
>CAZHMF010000211.1:0-2667 GCA_964533605.1 uncultured Anaerolineaceae bacterium | reverse complement strand
ATGTTCGCGACCTGCATGACGGGGTAGTTGTAGAACGCCACGGGTACCGATTTCTTCTCGCTCCTGGTATCCGACGGCTTCTCGAGCTCAACCATTTCCGCCTTGAGCGTCGGATTCCGTTCCAGCATCGAGAGGGGAAGGAACCAGGAGAGGAGAGCGGTCAGTTCGGCGTTCTCCGGGACGAGACTCTCAATGACGAAGCAGCTCTTCTCCGGGTCGAGCCCGACGGCCAGCCAGTCGAGGGCGACCTCCCAGACGGCCTCGCGCACGCGGGGGATGTCGTCGGCGTAGTCGGAGACCTGGTAATCAGCGATGAGGAAATAGCAGAAGTACTCGTCCTGCAGGCGCACCCAGTTCTCGAGCGCTCCCGCGTAGTGCCCGAGGTGGAGGGGTCCGGTGGGTCGGATTCCCGTGAGGATCCTTCGCTGGTCGCTCATGCACGCCTCTGCTTCTGTCCCAGCTTCCGCTGTGGCTGACCGCCGCGTCCCGGCCCGCCTCCCGGGCCCGGGCCCCCTCGCGGCCGGTCGAAGCGGGGAGGTCCGCCGGGGCCTCTCTCCGCAGCCCGACCGGCGATCGTCAGCTGGTGCGCGCCCTTTTCGGCGTCGTCCAGCTCCTGGTTGAACACGGTCGGTGGCTCGTTCGTGACGGCTGCAAGGATGTGGAGCCAGGCGGCACTCCTGGCGAGCATGCCGCGGGCCTCGCGGAAGGCTGCCGCCCGATTGCCGCCCTCGAGAGCCGAGCCCTCCGCGATTATTGCGCAGGCCCGCCCTGCGGCTTCGTAAGCTGCCGCCTGGGCATCTGTTGCCGCCTTCAGGTTTGAACCCACTCGAAGCCTGCCCACACTTGCCGTGAGGCGCAGAGCAGTATTCCAGGCCTCCGTCTTTTCGAACTCGAACTCCGGCATTTGAACCTCCTGCCGGCTCCCTGCTCAGGGGATGGCTGGGAGTTCGGCCATGGCCTCGTGGACCTTCTCGATCGGGTACTCGTCGTTTTCGAGATTGCCGGCGAGGTACTCGTCGTAAGCAGAGAGATCCAGCAGGCCGTGGCCGCTCAGGTTGAAGACGATGACCCGCTTCTCTCCCGCCTCGCGCGCCGCAAGCGCTTCGTCGACCGCCGCCCGGATTGCATGGGATGACTCGGGAGCGGCGATGATCCCTTCGGTGCGGGCGAACTGAACAGCGGCTTCGAAGCAGGGGATCTGCGGATAGGCCCGCGCTTCGATAAGCCCCTGGCTGTAGAGGTGACAGACGAGGGGTGACATTGCGTGGTACCGGAGACCGCCGGCGTGGATCCCCGGCGGCATAAAGCTGTGGCCGAGGGTATACATCTTCATCAGCGGCGTGAGACCCGCCACGTCTCCGAAGTCGTAGCGATACTCGCCCTTGGTCAGACTCGGGCAGGACGAGGGCTCGACTGCAACAAACCGCGTGTTTCGTTTGCCGGCGAGTTTGTCCGCCAGGAACGGGAACATCAGGCCTGCCGCGTTGGAGCCGCCGCCGGCGCAGCCGATGACCACGTCGGGATACTCTCCCGCCATCTCCATCTGCTTGATCGCTTCCTGGCCGATAACCGTCTGATGGAGAAGGACGTGGTTGAGCACTGAGCCCAGCGAATACTTGGTGTCGTCCCTCATCGCCGCGTCCTCCACAGCTTCGCTGATTGCGATCCCGAGCGACCCGCGGCTGTCGGGATCCTTCTCGAGGACACCCTTGCCGGCGTTGGTTTCGGTCGAAGGAGACGGCACGACCGAGGCACCCCAGACCTGCATCATCGAGCGCCGGTAGGGTTTCTGCTGGTAGGAGACGCTGACCATATACACCTTGCACTCGATGTCGAACATGTCGCAGGCGTAGGCGAGCGATGAACCCCACTGGCCCGCGCCCGTCTCGGTGGCGATGCGTGACACGCCTTCCTGCTTGTTGTAGTAGGCCTGTGCGACGGCGGTGTTGGGCTTGTGGGAGCCGGCAGGTGAAACGCCTTCGTACTTGTAGTAGATGTGGGCCGGCGTCTGGAGAGCCTTCTCCAACCGTGTCGCACGGATGAGCGGCGTGGGCCTCCAGATTGTGTAGGCTTCTCTAACCTCGTCCGGGATCGGCACGTGCCGTTCCTGACCGACCTCCTGCTTGATGAGTTCCATCGGGAACAACGGTGTGAGCGCGTCCGGGCCAATAGGCTCGTGGGTGGCCGGATGGAGCGGCGGTGGTGGCGGCGAAGGCAGGTCCGCGACGACGTTGTACCACTGCTCGGGGATCTCTGATTCATCAAGTTGGAATTTGCGGGTATTCAAGACCGAACCTCCTCTGGTCAGTTGCCAGCCAATAAGAAACCCCCTTCGACTCAAAGGACGAGGGGGTAACTCGCGGTGCCACCTTTGTTTCCCCGTTTCCGGGGACTCTCAGAGACCGCCGGGGCAGCTGCCCCGAAGGTCCGGGCTGCGATAACGGTGCCCTCTCCGCCGGCGGCTACTGAGGCTCTGCCCGTTCGCCCCCGGGACTCCCGGGTCCATTCACTGACCGCGCGGCCGCCGGCTTACACCTCACCCGGCTCTCTGCTGGCCCGCCTTGCCTGCTACTACTCCCGATCCACGTCGTTCGTATGCGATTGTGCAGGCGATGGTATGGACGGGGGCCGTGGGATGTCAACGTTGAGCCCGTCCGCCCATTACCG
>CAZHMF010000210.1:0-2707 GCA_964533605.1 uncultured Anaerolineaceae bacterium | reverse complement strand
AGTAGTGCTGGAGCTTCACCACGTTCTTCATCGTCCGGTGGTAGCGCTCGATCTTGCCCTGCGTCTGCGGGTGATACGGAGTTCCCCGGGTGTGCGCCATCTTGCGATCGCCCAGGTACTCGCGGAGCTCGCCTGACAGGTAGGCCGGCCCGTTGTCGCTCAGCAGCCTGGGCCGGTGCTTCACCTTCACCCGGTCGACACCCGTGATGGCGAGCGTCTGGTCGAGCGTCTCCGTCACGTCGCTCGTTCCCATCGTCGGGCTCAGCTTCCAGGCGATGATGTAGCGCGAGAAGTCGTCGAGTACGGTCGACAGGTAGTACCAGCCCCAGTTGATGATCCGGAAGTCCCTGAAGTCCGTGTGCCACATCTCGTGGACGCGTCTGGTCGGATCCTTGAACGAGTCCGACGCCGACATCAGGATGTAGGCCGGGCTCGTGATGAGATCAGCGGCCTTCAAGATGCGGTAAACGCTCGATTCCGAGACGAAGTAGCGCTTCTCGTCCGTGTAGCGGCAGGCCAGCTCGCGCGGCGAGAGATCCGTCCGCGCCAGGGCCAGGTCGAGCACTTCCTGCTGGATCTGCTCGGGGATCGCGTTCCAGCGGCCTCGAGGCGTCGGCTTCTTGCCCTGAAGGCCATCGAAGCCTTGGTCGACATAGCGCTGGTACCAGCCATAGAACGTGCTCCGAGGCACGCCCAGCTGCCGCAGCGTCTCCCGAGCCGGTAGGTCTGTTTCTTCGACCAGGCGGATGATCTCCATCTTATCGGAGGCCGTGCGTCTCACGAAGCGTCCTCCTCGCCATGACCCGTCAGACTTTTTTTGAGCACCCGGTTCTTGAGCGTGATCTCGGCGACCACTTCCTTCAGCTCCCGGTTCTCGCTTCGCAGATCCTTGACTTCGTCACTCGTGGCTTCTCGGACCGTGTCGCCGGCTAGCTGCTTCTTCCCGGCCTCGAGGAAGTCCTTGCTCCATCGGTAGTAGAGGTTGGCGGCGATGCCTTCACGCCGGCAGAGCTCCGCCACGCTCTCCTCGCCTCGCAGCCCTTCGAGCACGATCCGGATCTTCTCTTCCGGAGAGAACTTCCGGCGGGTCCTCCGGCGGATCTCTCGGACAGCCGCTTCGCTCGTTTGCTCCTTCTGCTTCGCCATATCGAGACACTCCTCGGGGTCCTCCGGACCCCGTGACATGTCTCTTAGCTCAGGAAGATGTGGAGTCCGAATCCTGCTGACGGGCTACACTACGAGCACCTCGGTGCGTTCTTCCTGAAGCACCTCGGCGTAGACCCGCCGGGGCCGACTAGCGCCAGTGGGCCGCCCCTGAGGCCTTGAGGCCATCGTCCCAACAGCCGCGCGTAGCCCACGGCCTGGGCCCCGCGAGGGGCTGCGGGGGGACTTGTCACACCATCCCGACCCGGCCCTGACCCCAAAACCCCGCTTGTACTTCCTCCCCGCCAGCGTCCACTTCGTTCTCGCGCGCGAAGTCCCTAGGCGGCCGAACTGGATCCAGACCTTCGCGCACGACCGCAACTTCCTGATGCGGCGCATGCCGGGCGTCACGAACCCCCCGCTCCCGAGCGTGCGCCGCGTCTCGCTCGCCGAGACCGCCAGCCAGTCCGGAGCATCCACTCCGGGCATCGAATGGCGCGGCGGACTCCACCTGAAGGCCCCAAAGTGCTACCCGGGCCTTCCCCATTCGCCGAGGATGCCTCGACCGACCGGCTCGTCGCCTCCGTTGGCCACCCCTATGCCCCCCACTCGCCCTCCCCGGATGGACCCGATTCCTCGTCTGCGCACATGGGGTCGCTCTTGAGCTTGCAGCCAGGCGCACAGACACCGAGCTGGCAATTGTCGAGCGTGTCGCAACACGGAGAGCTGGCGTCGCAGGCCTCGCCCCGTGCTGAGCACTGGGGGCCTGCCCCAGTGAGCGAGTCCAGGAAGAGCTGGAGGTCCTCGTCGGGCACATGGGCATCGGGGGGCGGCATCCGGGTGTCGGGGTCCTGGCTCCCGAGGCGCTCGATGATGGCATCCCACGGCCACTCGTTCGGGTCGGCGGGGTATGTCACGTCGTCGATATTGAAGCCCCCCTCGCTGTCGTCTCCGTGCTGATGGCAGCGCCCGCAGAAATCCTCGAGGAACTCACGCTGCATAGCCTCCTGGCCGACGACCGGGTCGCACTTCCCGTCTGGCGCGCTCGCGTTGTAGCCGCACCAACAGAAGCGCTCTGCGCACCCTGGGTCCGACTGACACCGCTCCGACGCCTCGAAACGCTTTTGCCACATCCAGTCCGCACAGGCCTTCTCCTGTTCGGTCAGCGGCGGCGGGGTCCAAAAACCCTTGGGGGATCGAGGAGGAAAGCCCTCTTCCGGGAGGTCCGGGAAGGAGCACGCCTGCCCGCCGTCCTGACGGTTTTGCTGGATTCGGATGAGATGGTCCAACGTGTGATGCAAGTACGGCCCGTCTGCACGGTGCTCGCACACGGTGATTCCCGGGACCTCTTCGGCAAAGAGCGTCAGGCAGGGGTTCGCGTCCGGCCCCTCGGGGTCGAGTGACTTGCCCAGGGCGTACTCGTGCAAGTCGGCGCTAAACTCCGTGACCTCGAGCTCACAGCCGCGGCTCCCAATCGAGAAGTCAACGTCCAGGAAGCCCAGGGTCCGCGTTCCGAAAACAAGAGGCTCGCCGTGCGTGCTATCCTCCGGCGGGGACCTGCTGC
>CAZHMF010000209.1:0-2710 GCA_964533605.1 uncultured Anaerolineaceae bacterium | reverse complement strand
TCTCCCACGCCCTCGCCGAACGGGCTGGCTGGTCACTCCTGACACCTTGCTTCGCTGGCATCGGCAACGCATCGTCCGACATTGGACCCAGCCGTCTCGATCCCGTGGCCGGCCACCGACCGCAGTCGAGATCCGTCGGCTCGCTTCGCCGGGAGCTCTTGGACCGAACGATCATTTGGAACAGGCGGCAGATCGAACGCATCGTCGTCGACTACATCGATCACTACAACAAACACCGACCTCACCGCTCGCTCAACCAGCAGCCGCCGAGCTTGAGCTCTGGAGTCGCGACGAGCGGCCCAGCGCCACCCCTCGGCATCTCCCGGGCAACCCGCTGTCAAGGCCTTATCAGGGAGTCTCGAGAAGCTGCGTGATCCGGCGCGATGGATTTCTCGGCACGTACAGGCCCACCGGCTCGAGGCTCGCCTCATAGCGGCGACTGCTGAGGCCGGCCAGCATCCGCCCCAGTGCCGCCTCGGTCAGCACGTCGCGGCCCGCGAAGGCGCCGTAGGTGTGCAACGGCATCTCCTTGCCATCGGTCGCTCGTACACGCGGCTTACTGACCTCAACCCGCCGGCCGCCCAGGGTCAGCTTGCGTCGCTCTTCGCCGTGACGGTTGGCGGTACGTTCCGGATCGTGCCGGCCCCGCGGACCGACCAGACGTTCCACTTCCTCCTGGAAGGTCTCCTGGACGACGGCCAGGCCGGCGGGACCACCCCAAATTCTACGGACTTCGCTACATCCTCCAGGAGACTGTCACGTACGGTTCTGAGAGAGCGGGAGGGGGAGGTTCCCTCCCGCTACTCACCAGGGAGCTGGAGAAGGAGTGAGCCATGGCGGCCGAATCAAGCCGCCTGCGGGAAACTGCCGGGACTGAGCCCGGCATGCCTACCGCGGACCACCTCGCCAGCTCTCTACCCAACCGTTACTGAAGCGGCCCAGCCGCACAGGTCATGGTCCGGCGCCTTGGAGGACGAATGCAGCCTGCAGGTTGCGGAGAACCTGGAAAGTCCGCTCGTAGGGGACGTTCAGGGCGCGGCACACCGTCGGGATCTTGACCTTCCGCCTCTCACCTTCGATGTGCACCTCGTGTGTTACCACGGTGTGACCATGAGCGAGTGCGTGCGCAATGAGGAACGGGTCAGCACCCGCCAGGAAGCTTCTCTTTGCTTCAGGTCGAAAGTTCTCGTTCTGCACCCAGTTGCTGACCGTGGCCATGGCCTGCAAGGAGGGAGCGTCATCGGCAAGGAAGAAGCCCGCCGGGCAGGCCATGGCCCACTGGGAGAGGTCGTCGTTCCCGACTTCGAGCTCTCTCCTTACCCGCTCAATGCTGAACACGTTTCCCGCGGCATGCTCACGGGCGATCCAGTCCCAGAAGCCGGGGCACAGGTCGAAGGCGTAGTACTCGTTCTTGGCCTGGATTAGCGTATTCGAATCCAGCAGGTAGACCATCTCAGACTGCAAACCCGAGGTTCCGTGCCATCTCGTTGAAGGTGGCCACCTTCTTGATCCCGAGCAGCTGCATCGCTTCGCGCCAGGGCGTTCGTCCTTCGAGCGTGCTCTCGACGAGCGCTGTCGCAAACCTCCGGCTGGTCCGCGCACGCTGCGTTCGATAGAAGTCGCCGCCGGGCTCACGTTCCGCCGCTCTTTCGCGGAAACGTCTCTGCTCCTGTTCGTACATCTCCCGGAACACATCGCCGCTCAGAGCGCCGATGTCATGCAAACGGCGCAAGATGACGAGACTGCTCACCTTGAGGCGCCGCGTGAGACGCTGCACGGCATCGTCTTGGCGCTGGACAAGCGTCCATTGTTCGCGAATCAGATCGGCGGGCGCGAGAATCTCAGCAGCCACAGAGTCGCAATAACGCTCAACGTTGCGATCGGACGTAGCTGCCAGGCTCGGGTTCGAGACCCCCGAGTCACCCATCCATATGTGGACGAGTTCGTGCATGAGGGTGAACATCTGGGCCGCGAGCGCATCCTTTCCGTTGAGGAACACGAGCGGAGCATAGGGATCGGCTAGCGCGTAACCACGGAACTCGCCCACGTCGAGGGGGCGGTGCGTGTTGTTGCCGACAATCCCACTGCGCATGACCAGGACGCCGGAGTCCTCGATCCGTTCGATCTCAAGACGCAGGGCTTCTTCCCAGTTCGCTGCGGCATCCCAAAGGCGCGCATCAAGACCGTGGCGGGAGCGAATACGCCTGGTGGCTTCAGAGGCAGCCACATTCTCGCGCAGTGCCCCGACGAAATCGAGGGGTTCCTCGTCGAGGGCCAACAGGTAGTCGCGGTACCAGTCCTGCCGGCGAAGCGCCTCGTCGAGCACCGCGAGAAGGTCCGGACTCGGCTTGCGCTCCTCGGCATCGGGCAGGGTACGAAAGTCAGTGACCGGGAGCCGCTCCTCCGGCGGCGTCTCAAGGTAGAGATACCCGGCAGGCGTGTACGTTGCCTTGGCAAGCCTCTCAGCCTGGGCGAGACTGAGCCTGCCAGTCTCTTCCCAGTCCTCGACCCGCTCCTCGGACGTGCCGACCTTCTTCGCCAGCGCGTTCGGCGTCAGCCCCGCCCGTTCCCGCGCCCAGCGGAGCACTGCCGGCTCCAACTCGACGGTAATCCGGCGCCCACTCACGGCATCGCACCAACGGCTGTACAGACTCGGCGCATGACTGCCTCATGATAGCTGACGGCGTCATGGCCACGGGGAGTCGGTCCG
>CAZHMF010000208.1:0-2741 GCA_964533605.1 uncultured Anaerolineaceae bacterium | reverse complement strand
GTGCCGGCATGACTTCGTCCGTCAGCCCCGACCACGGCCCGACGAAGTAGAGATGGCTCAGGCCCAGATCCACCAGCGGCGCCGGCCTGCGGGTCACTCTCAGTCCTCGCAGTAGGTCCGGAAGAGCCGGAGTGCGTTGCGCATGCACATGGCGACGGTGACGGGGCCCACGCGCGGGATGAACAGCGCCGCCTTCTCCTCGGCCTCGGGCTCAAAGTTCTTGACGGTGGCGAAGTTCAGGCAGACCGCGTGCGGCGGCAGCTCCGCCGCCCTGATCTTCTCGAACGTCCTCGACGGGACGCCTGTGATGACGAGGTCGGACTCGCCGAGCGCCAGGGCGCGGCTGACGCCGCTCTCCTGGGCCTGCCCCCGCTCGTAGAGCAACACCCCGTTTACATCGAACGAGTACACGCGCGCCCCGTCGTTGGACATCATGACCGCGAGCGGCCTTCCGACGACTTCGCTCCTGCTGAAGACGGTGGCGGTCTTGCCCTCAGCAGGGAGACTCCCGCTGGCTCCGTAGGCGCCGTTCGCCTCGAGGATCTTGATGACCGCCAGCGGCGTGCAGGGCACGACGGCCTTGCCGCCGCCGTGCCCTCGCTCGATTACACGTTCGTTCTCATACAGCTTGCGAAGCCAGAACGAGCTGAGCCCCTCGATGTCCTTGCGATGGTCCACCAGATCCTTGATGTAACGATCCTGCTCATTGTCGAAGACAGGGTAATAAACCATCATTCCGTGCACGGCGGGGTCGCGGTTCGCGTCAAGGATCGCCTGTTCCAGCTCGAGCCTTGGCAGCCGGCGGAGAGTGAAGCTGATCCCGAGCTCCTCGCAGGCCTCACGTGTGTAGTTCGCGTAAGTGAGCGACGGTCCGTCTTCGCCGGCGAGGAAACCCACGATCGTGAGCCTCGCCCCGAGCGATCTGATCTCCTGTTTGATCTCCCGGCGAAAGCGTTGGGCAACGGCGAACGGTGGTACGAGCACTTCGGGAATCCTCTTTCGAAGCGTCCCTCAGGAGGCGGATCTCGTGCAACCCGCCGGCCCGCTTTGCCTGCCGCCCCATCCGTCCGTCACCATGTGCGGGCGGAGGATCTGCGGAAATGGACACACGCGAACGGGACGAGTTCCTGAGCCAACCCCATACAGCCGTCCTTGCGACGGTCGACGCCCGAGGGAGGGCCCACGCCGTACCGGTCTGGTACCTCTGGAACGGAGAGTCCTTCGAGATAATCGGCGGGAAGGACTCCGCCAAGATGCGCCACGTCGAACAGCGGGGACGGGCAGCGCTCTGCATCGACGTCCGTGGTGAGGGCGCGATGCACGTGACCGCAGAGGGGCCGGCGACGCTTGGCGGCACCGCGACTCCGGAATGGCGGTTGAAGCTTCACACACACTACCGGGGACGCGAAGCAGCGGAGAAGATCGTCGCCCGCGGCGGTCACGAGGGTCAGCGCTTCCTCACCGTCACGCCCGAGCGCTGGTACGCCTGGCCCGATCCCATCGAATAGCCGCGTCGCGACGCGCCGGCCCGGTTGCCGGTATCTTCCGGGGAAGTGGCTGACTCAGTCCTGCCCGAAACCAAGGGCAGAGAGAAAGTGCTGGCGCTCCCGCGAGCGTCGGGCGGTCGCGCTGAGTGCGCCGTCGGAGCAACCGGGCACCTCAGACGCCTCCCGGGTTGGCGGCGAGGCCGTCGAAACGCCCCGCCGGTCGCGTTTCGCGGTAGGTGCTCAGGATCGGTTCGAGCTCGGCCGGGCTCGCCCCATGGAGGATGACACCGTCACAGCCGAGGTCGAACTGGCCGCGGATCTTCTCGACGCACTGCTCGGGCGTACCGGTAGCCGCCGGGGCGAGCCACGACTCGGGGATCAGTGTCGCCACATGTTCGAGCTCTTCCGTTGTTGCCAGGGTATCGATGGCTCCGGCGAAGCGGGCGACGAATCCATCCTCGCGGAAGCGCCGGAGGACCGCCGGATCCCAACCATTCGTCCCGACCAGCAGGTCGCCGTAGGCCTGCAGGTAGGTCGCCATCCTGCCCACAAGCTTCTTCAGCCTGAGGTCGGCCGGGAGATGGTCCCCGACGGTCGCGAAGCAGGACCAGACGCGGACGGACGCCGGGTCCCGCCCGGCCTCCTCGGCGGCCTGCTTGACGGCCCCGACCGCGCGGGCTGTCGTTTCGTCCGTGAAGAAGGTGTGGAGTACGACGGCGTCGAAGGCCCGCCCGCCGAGGGCGAGCGAGTTGGGCCCGAAGGCGACGAAAGTCATCGGGATGTGGACTTCATCCTGGTGGCCGAGCCTCAGCAGGGGGTACTTACCGGCCGGCCCATCGTGATTGGCGACCATCTCCCCGCGCCAGAGCCTTCGCATGAGCGAGACGAAGTCCTCGATGGCGGCCGTCTTGATGGGCGGCAATCCCATCGCAGCGAACGCTCGATCGAAGCCCCGGCCGAGGCCGAGCGAGAATCGCCCCTCCGTCAGCCGGTGCATCGTCAGGGCGTGACCGGCAGTGACCAGCGGGTGGCGGGTGTTGTGGTTTGTGGCCGCGGTCGCGATGCCGATCTCGTTGGAGACGGCGGCGACGGCGCCGGAGATCGTGGCCGCCTCCTTGATTGCGTATCTCTCCGAGATAAAGGCGGACCCGAGGCCGACGTCTTCAGCCTGCTGCACTTCTGCGATGAGCTCGCGCGGCGTCTGCGGCGCGCCGGCGAGAGTGTAGAAGCCGAGCTCGTTCATTCGTTCCATGG
>CAZHMF010000207.1:0-2789 GCA_964533605.1 uncultured Anaerolineaceae bacterium | reverse complement strand
GATGGCCCACCGACCTCGGTGCGCGGCGGACCGCCCCCCCCCGGGCCGCGCTGTTGTGTCCCCGTCCCGGCCGTGCCGCTCTGCCCGTCCCCGAGCCGCTCTGAGCGTCGAGATCGCCTCCGTTTCGAGCGCGGCGGGCGCTCCCGAAGCCCGGATGTAGTCGCAGTAGCAGGCGAACTCCTCGTCGCGCGAGAACTGCGGTTCGCAGGCAAGCCGCCGGTCCGCTCGGCCGAGTGCCACCGGCACTCCCAGCTCCTGCCAGCGCCGGCCGAGACCGCAATGATCGAGATGGCCGTGCGTGGCCACGACGAGATCGGGAAGGCGCCCTTCCAGGGCGCGTTCCAGGGTGCCCCAGGCGCCGTTGTAGTCCGGACCCGTGTCTACGAGGATCCGCGCGCCGCCGCCTTCCCAGAGATAGGCGGTGTTGTAAGCGAGAGGGATCTGGAGCACGTCCGCCACGGGACAAGTGTACGGGTCCGCCTCGGGAGGTTCTCTCTCGTCGGGCCGGCCTCAGCGATCGACCGCGGGTTGCCGGTTGGAGCGCGGGGCTTTGAACTCGATCTGTGAACGTTGCGTCGCTGCCCCACACATTGCTGATCATCCTGGCCGAGCTGGCCATAGGCAGCCTCTGGGCCACGACTGCCAGCGATCTGCGGGGCGGCGTTACGCGCGGGTTCGTTCTCACCATGGCCTTCTCCATCTCCGTCACCGGCGGACTCGCCCTCTGGGTCTCGTCGGGCATCGAGGTTGGCCCGGAGATCGACGGCTACCCGGTCGCCGGCGACTGGTTCTCGCGCTTCGAGTCACTGCTGTTCACGGTGACGGTCACGGCCGCGGTGTATGCGGCTGCCGTCTTCATGGGCTGGGATCCGCTGGGACGGATTGCCGGCCTTGCCGGATCGGTCGCCGGCCTCCTCGCTGTTGCCGTCCTCGCCGCTTACCTGGCGCCGCCGGCCTGGAGCACGCCGGGCGTGTTCCTCGGCCTGATTGCCGGAACTCTGGTGATGGGGGCAGTCGCGGTCGCGATGGTTTGGGGGCACTGGTATCTGACCGAGGGAGCTCTCCCGGGCTGGCCCCTGCGCGATCTCGTGCTGCTGCTCATGGGGGCAGAACTGATCCAGGTGCTCGCCGTCGCCGTCGCCCTCTCGATACCGGTATCGGAAGCGCCAGCACCGGTGAGCCCGGTGGACGTTTCACTGGCAGCCAATCCGGTCCTCTACCTTCGGATTGGCGTCGGGCTGGTGTTCCCGCTCATCCTCGCGGTGCTTGCCTACCGGACCGCTCAGATCCGGGCCATGCAGAGTGCCACGGGCCTGCTCTACATCGCTATGGCCGCGGTCTTCGTTGGCGAAGTCCTCGGCAAAGGGCTGATGTTCATGACGGGACGGGCGTTGTAGGGCCGGCGCGACCCGGCTACCGGCCGGCACCACCCGCCGGGAGTCGCCCAAGTGCCTCGAGGACTCTTCGCGGCGTGTGCGGGACCGCGTTTGTGCGGGTGCCGGTGGCACGGGCGATGGCGTTCGAAATCGCCGCCAGAGGTGGAACGATCGGCACCTCCCCAACGCCGCGGACCCCGTACGGATGGCCCGGGTTGGGGACCTCGACGAGGACCGTCTCGATGGGCGGCACATCGAGGGCTGTCGGCATCCTGTAGTCGAGGAAGTTGGCGTTCTCCATCCGGCCGCCGGCGTCGTACAGGTACTCCTCATGGAGTGCCCAGCCGAGCCCCTGGGCGACGCCGCCTTGAATCTGTCCCTCGACATAAGACGGATGAATTGCCCGTCCCACGTCCTGCAGCGCCGTGTACCTGAGAACCTGCACCTTGCCGGTCTCCGGATCGACGTCGACATCCACGATATGGACCGCGTATCCGTTGCCGACGCCCCGCGGACTGACGCTGGCGCGGCCCACGACCGGGCCGCCCGTGCCGTTGAGCTGAGGCGCCAGTTCCGCCAGGGTCATTGTTCTGCCGTCGCCGGCCGTCAGGGTGCCCCTGTCGTAGGCTACGGTCTCGGGCTCGGTACCCCAGATCTTCGCTGCCCGCTCCATCAGCTGCCGCCGGACATCGAGTGCCGCTTCGTGGACGGCCCAGCCGGTCTTGAAAGTTGCACTGCTGCCGCCGCTGCCGGACGTGTAGCCGATCGAGTCCGTGTCGCCAACCCGGGGGCGGACCATTTCGACGGGGATCCCGAGGGTCTCCGCGAACATCATGGCGGCGGCCGTTCGCGTTCCGCTGAGGTCCGGTGAGCCTTCGACCAGACTGACGCTCCCATCGGGGAGGACGCTGGCGATGGCGGAGGCCGGCCCGGTGCCGTTGAACCAGAATCCGCCGGCGATGCCGCGTCCCCGCAGTTCGCCTCTGAGCGGACTCCGGTAGTGGTCGGTGGCGCGGGCTGCCTCGAGCGTCTCGACGAACCCCGTGCGCGTCGAGACGGCGCCGTTGACCCGCCTCGTTCCCTCTGGTGCCGCGTTCGCGAGGCGAACCTCGACGGGGTCGAGGCCGTGCTCCACGCAGAACTCGTCGATCATCGACTCGACAGCGAAGGCCGCGGCCGGGGTTCCGGGCGCTCGGTAGGCCGCGGTCTTTGGCTTGTTCACGAGAACGTCGAAGCCCTCCACGCGGAGGTTTTCGATCGCGTACGGCGCGAACATGCACGCGGCTCCCGGGGTGACGGGCGAGCCGGGAAAGGCGCCGGCCTCGTACACCAGCCGGGCATCCGCGGCGGTGATCTGTCCGTCGCGCGTGAACCCCATCTTGAGGCTCGAGTGGGTGGCGGATGTGGGCCCCA
>CAZHMF010000206.1:0-2831 GCA_964533605.1 uncultured Anaerolineaceae bacterium | reverse complement strand
TCTCAACGTGCGGGGCTCGCAGCGGTAGGCGGCGCACGGAACACGGAACACGGAACACGGAGGACGGAGCACCGCGCGGCGGGCGTCCGCCCGCGGCGCTCACTCCAACACCTCTCCTACGACGAGCTCGGCTATCCGGTCGTCGTCATAGCCGAGGATCTCCCGCAGCACGTAGTCGTTGTGCTCGCCGAAGACCGGTCCCGGGCGCTCCGTCCGGGCGGGGGTACGTGAGAGCTGGAAGCGCGAGGCCTCGACCGTGAAGCTCCCGAGCTGCGAATGCGGCAGTTCGATCAGGTGACCGCGGTGCTTGAGCTGGGGATCGACGATGAGCTCCGCGCTGTTCTGGAGTTGATGAGCGGGCACTCCCCTGGCCTGGAGCAGGCGCTCGATCTCGTCCATCGGGTGGAGCCTCGTCCAGTTGCCGAGAGCCTCCTCGAGGGCCTGCCGGTTCTCGAGCCGCGCCTCGAGGGTCGCGAACCGCGGATCCTCCGCAAGCTCTTCGAGCCCGGCCCCTTCGAGAAGGGCATCCCAGTCGCGTGAGTCCCGGCAGGCGATGGCCACCCAGCGGTCCTCTCCGGCGGCCGGGAAGACACCGTGTGGCGACATCTGGGGATCGACGTTACCCCGTCGCACGAACTCCCTGCCGTTGACCACCAGATCCAGATGGGCGGGGCTGAGGAAGTTGACACCGGCCTCCGCCTGGGCGAGGTCGATGTACTGTCCTTCGCCCGTGCGGTCACGGTGGTCGAGGGCGGCCAGAAGTGCCGCCAGCGAATATCGTGGTGCGATGTAGTCGGTATAGGCCGATGCCATTGCCGGATCGCGGTCCGGCCAGCCGACCAAGCTGTTGAAGCCACCGACCGCAGCCCCCATCGTTCCGAAGCCGGCGATGCTCGAGTACGGTCCGCTCTGCCCAAAGAGGCAGGTGCTCATCATAATCAGTCCTGGATTGATCTCGCGGAGAGAGTCGTAGTCCAATCCCCAGTTGCGCATCGCCTTCGGTGAAAAGGCTTCGCAGACGATGTCGGCCCAGCGCACGAGGTCGCGGGCGACGGCCCTCCCCTCCTCCTTCCCGAGATTCAGCGTCAGTCCGAGCTTCCCGGCGTTCATGTTCTGAAAGAGCCCCGACGTTTCAGGGCCGGGCGTGCCGTCCTTGAACGGCTGAAACCCGCGCGCCGTATCGATGAAGGTCGTCGACTCGACTTTGACGACCGTCGCTCCGTAGTCGGCCATCATCCGGGTCGCCGTCGGCCCGGCGATCACCCACATGAAGTCGAGCACCTTCAACCCCTCGAGGGGAAGCCGGCCACCGGAAGACGAACCGGAGGGGGCGGCCGCTGCGGGCCGGCGCGGAGGAGCGCTCACCACATCGGCCGTGTGCTGACCGAGGCGCGGCGCACCGAAACGGTGTCTGAGCGGCGTCTTCGAGAACTTCGCGAACGCGCCCGGCGTCTTCACGACCCGTCTGAGCGAGGGCGTCTCCAGCTCCTGCCAGAAGCCCCGGGCGGCGAACTGCGGACTCTCGTCGAGATCCGTCACGGTCGAAACCGGCACGATGAGAAGGCGCCTCTTGATCGCCTCGTCGAGGAGTTCGGCCTTCGTCTTCTTGGCCACGAAGCCGGCAATCGCGTCGAGCACCTTCTGGTACTCCTCCTGCGGCTCCTCTCCGTTGAGCAGAAGCAGGGCATAGCCGATCCAGTCCTTGTCGCGCATCGCCTGATCGCAGGCGCCCTCCTCGTGCATCCACTCCATCAGGCGCCGCGAGAACGGCCCCATTGCAGTGCCGAAGAAGAAGGTGATGGAGACGTAGCCGTCCCTCGCTTTCCAGACGAGTGGGAGCGTTATCCCGGAGATCGAGACGCCGCCCGTGACGCGCGTTATGTCCTTCTCCCCAATCGCGCTCGTGAGGATGAAGGACTGGGTCGCGGCGGCCGTCGCCTGTTGTGCCGACACATCGACATGCTGGCCGCGTCCCGAACGGAGGCGCTCGCGGTGGGCAACCAGCGCTCCGCAGGCAGCCTCTGCACCGGCGTGGAGATAGGCCTGCGGTACGCCGATACGGAGCGGTGCGCGGTCGGCGTCGCCCGTCACCGTCAGAGGTCCGGAGGCGGCCATGACGATCATGTCCGTCGCGGCGTAGCCGGCCTTCGGTCCCGTGCTGCCGAAAGGCGTTATCGACACGTGGACCAGAGACGGGTTGATCTCGGCAAGTGTCGCGTATCCGAGGCCGAGGCCGTCGAGATAGCCCGGATCGAAGGACTCGAGGAGGAAGTCGGCGCCGCGTACCAGCTCGATGAACTGCGCTTTGCCCTCGGCCGACTCGATATCGAGGACGGCGGACCGCCGGTTGCGAGCGTATGAGGCCCACCAGAGCGACGCTTCCGGATCGTCCGAGGCATCCGCCGCGAAGGGGCCGAAACGTCTGGCCGGGTTGCCGCCCGGCGGCTCGACGGCGATCACATCTGCCCCGAGATCGGCGAGGATGAGACCGCAGAGGAGGCCTCGACCGTCCGTGAGATCGAGCACTCGATAGGGTTCGAGCAGCGGCTCCGACCGGGTCGCTTGCGTTGTCATTCTGGGGAACCTCCGCCCGGCGGATCTGACCCCCCTGTCTACTCCGGTCGAACAGTCAAACGCAACCGCCGCTTCGTCGGTCCGCTGGGAGCGCTAGCTTCCGCCACCACCACCCGCGGGGTCGGCAGCCGGCACCTGAACCGCGGCCGCCGCGTCTTCGGACGCGGCCGGCGGAGCCTCGAGATGGAAGGTGGGGACGATCCTGTCGAGCCCTTTCGGGGACCACCAGTTCGCCTCGGCGCGGAGCGACGATGGAG
>CAZHMF010000205.1:0-2846 GCA_964533605.1 uncultured Anaerolineaceae bacterium | reverse complement strand
GCCCGGAGATAACAACCCTGGTGACTCCCGAGCTCGAGGAGCGAAAGGGTGTCTGGGTCGATGGCCAGACTTCGTTCCCCGTCTCCGAGTCGGACATCCGTAAGTGGGCCATCGCCTCCTACTGGCCCGAGGAGCCGCCGCCTCTCTACTGGGACGAAGAGTATGCGAAGACCACCCGCTGGGGCGGGATCATCGCCCCGCAGGACTTCAACCCGTTTGCCTGGCCGGTGAAACGCCCGCCCCAACGCGCGGGTCCCGCCCGCACGGGCCCCGGCGGGGTCGCCCTGACGGGGATGAACGGGGGCCAGGTCGACACCTACGGCGTCCCCCAGCGCCCCGGCGACGTCGTCCGCTCGCGCAGCCGCATCAAGGGCTGGACCGAGCGCCCGACCCGCCTCGGACTCACGCTCTTCGTCGAGACGGAGATCGAATGGCGCAACCAGAACGAGGAACTGGTGAGACGCCGCATCTCGACCGGCATCCGGTACATCGGCAAGTAGGAGCAGCAGATGACGATCAAGGTCTATTTCGAAGACGTCGAGCCCGGCCAGGAGATCCCCACCTGGTCCCGCGAAACTCACTTCATGAACTGGAACCGTTACGCAGCTGTCAACGATGAGTTTGTACCGTTTCATATGGACGATGAGGCAGGGCGGGCGGCAAAGAACGAGCAGGGAGCCTTTGGCATGGGCAACCTTCGCTATAACTACCTGCTCAACATGCTTCGCGACTGGGCCGGAGACGAAGTCGAGATCCGCGAGGTCGGCTGCTCCTACCGTTCGATCAACCAGAAGCATGATGTGCTTACCTGCAAGGGAACGATCACCGACAAGCAGCTCGTGGACGGCGAGAACCTCGTCCGGCTCCAGCTGGACGTCGTCAATCAGGACGGTGAAGGCACCTGCCCCGGGCACGCGGTGGTCTTGTTGCCCTCACGCAGTTGATCGAGCTATTACGGAGGCACCCATGATCCCGGCCGACGAGACGTTCGACGGCACTTTCCCCTTCACGCCTCACTTCTCGACCGCCCGCGGCTTTCGTATGCATTACGTGGACGAAGGCGAGGGCGAGCCGATCGTGATGCTCCACGGCGAGCCGACCTGGGGCTATCTCTACCGCAAGTTCATACCCGCACTCTCGGAGACGCACCGCGTCGTCGTCCCCGACCACATGGGTTTCGGGAAGAGCGAGACACCGCAGGACCGCGAGTACACGCTCAAGACACACGTCGAGAACCTCGCTGCCGTTATCGACGAGCTAGAGCTGCACGACATCACCTTTGTCGCCCAGGACTGGGGCGGGCCGATCGCTTCGGCCTATGCGGTGCGCCATCTCGACCGGGTGAAGCGCTTCTGCCTCCTCAATACCGTCATTGCCGGGGCTCGAGCGGGCGGAGGCGAACGACGACCGATGCCCTGGTTCCAGTGGATCGGCAAACATCACGAGGCCGGCACACTCGACGAGACGCTCGGGCACCTCGGGAGCAATATCCTCAGCGTCATGAAGATCATCGGCTTCGAGAACTCGGCCGTCGTTGACGACACCTGGATCCGCGCCTACTCAGCGCCATTCCCGGACAGGGAATCCTGTCTCGGGGCAATTGAGTTCCCGCTGGACGCGTATCTGCAGCGGATCGTTCCCTACATCGTCGAGGAGCGGGACAACATCCCGAAGCTGGCTGAGAAGCCGGCGATGCTGGTCGAGGGGATGAGAGACCACGCAATCGACCCCGAGGTCGCCATCGCCGGCTTCAGAACGCTCTACCCGAAGGGCCCGGTCGTGAAGCTCGAGCAGGCGGGGCACTTCTGCCAGGAGGACGCCCCGGAGATCATCGTCCCCCTGATCCAGCAGTTCCTGCAGATGACATAGCCATAGAATGGTCAGGCCCACCGGGCACTGACAGCCGGTAGAGATGCCAACCAACGTCACACCCGAATACCGACGAATTGAAGCCGCCTACCGCAAGGCGCGCGATCCGGACGAGCGCCTCGATCTCCTGCGCCAGATGCTCCGCGTCATGCCCAAGCACAAGGGCACCGACCACCTCCAGGCCGAGATCAAGTCCCGCATCAAGCAGCTGAGCGAGGAGATCGCCGCCCCCCGCAGGCAACGGCGGCGCGGACCGACCCACGTGGTGCGGCCCGAGGGGGCGGCCCAGATCGCGCTCGTCGGTCCGCCCAACTCCGGCAAGTCAGCCCTCCATGCCCGCCTCTGTGGCTCGCACGCGACGGTCGGCCCCTACCCGTTCTCGACGACCGAGCCGCTGCCGGGAATGCTCCCCTTCGAAGATGTGCAGATTCAACTCGTAGACCTGCCGCCCGTCTCCCGGGAACACCCGCTGCCCTGGCTCTACAACTCTCTCCAACCTGCCGACGGTTGCCTCCTGGTGGTGGACCTGAGCGCCGACGACTGCGTCGACGCCTGTCGCGAGGTCATCGAGGCGCTGGAGGGTTGGCGAGTCCATCTCACGGCCGAGTGGGGGCCGGTCGCTCCCCGGCCCGAACCGGAGAGCGACGAGGAGCCCGATCCGTTCGCGATCACGCTCCCCGCTCTCCTGGTCGCCGCGAGGTCCGACCTGCTCGACGATCCGGGCCCCGAGGTGGGGGTGTTCTTCGAGCTTCTGGGGCGTCAGTTCCCGTGGCGGGCGGCTTCGGCTGAGAGCGGAGCCGGCCTCGACGAGCTCGGCGCCTGGATCTTCACGGCGCTTGGCATTGTTCGTGCCTACACGAAGACGCCGGGCAAACCTGCCGATATGACGAGGCCCGTCATCCTTCGTCGCGGCGATACAGTGCGAGACGTCGCGCGGGACCTCCACAAGGAGATCGAGGCCGGGATGAAGTTCGCGC
>CAZHMF010000204.1:0-2846 GCA_964533605.1 uncultured Anaerolineaceae bacterium | reverse complement strand
AGTTCGGAGCCGATCCTCGCTGGACCGGGGGTTCGACTCCCCCGCGTCTCCACCAGTTTTCGACCCCAGGAAGGGGTCAAATCGGCCGTTTGATGGTGGTCAGACCCGGCCGGCCGCTCAGGGAATCCACAGGGAAGCGTGTTCTCCTCACTCGCGGAACGTCCGACGTGGGCGTTCTCAGACCAGACCGAGAGTTCGCTTGATGGTTGTTCTTCGATTCGCCTCGCTCGCCATACGACGGAGTCCGTTGAGGTCGCTCCTGGTGGTCGCACTGATCGGCGTGGGGCTCTCCTTCGCGGTGACGAGCCTTGCGCTGAGGGTCGCCGCGTCCGATCGCGTAGACGAGATCAAGACCACGGTTGGGACATCCGCGGTGATCACCGTGAATCCGGACCAGAGGAGGGCGATCCTCCAACAGGAGGCAGCAAACGCCCAGGAGGAAGGTCGACAGGTCGACTTCGCCGTTCTGCAGACGCAGCTTCAGCAGCTCACCGATGCCGACCTCGAGGTGGTCGCCGGTCTCGAGTACGCTTCGCTCGTCGACATCGGGGCCAGCATCGGCGCCTCCTACGCGTCCGAAGAGCTGTCGGCGATAGCAGATGCGGCCGGCGGAGCGGACCAGGGCGGGACCACCCCCGGAGGCGCGGGCGGGCAAGGTGCAGGGGCGGGACGATTTGGCGGCATCGCCGGCCTCTTCGGAGGCGGTCAGTCCGATGTCCTCCTCAGCGGGAACATATCCCTCGACTTGCATACGTCGTTCACAGATGGGTCCAACGTCCTGGTCGAAGGTCGGGGCTACGGCGTCGCCGACTTCGACGCCGGAGCAAACGTCGTTGTCGTCGATCAGGAGACGGCTGCAACCCTGGGGCTTGCGATCGGCGATCTGATCGAACTCGAGTCCAACGCTCGCGTTGTTCCCCCCGAGAACACGGGTTCCGGCGGACGAACCGTGGCCCTTCAGGTCGCCGATGAATCGCCGGAGCGTGGTGCGACCACAGTTTCGTTCGAGGCGGGCGCCGGGGTGGAATCGTTGGTTCCGGGTATGACCCTGTATGCAGTCGTCGACGACGCCGAGCATCCGCTGATTCTGCTCGACATCGATGTCGAGGGAGGCACGCTCGAGCTGGAGGCGAACGATATCGAATGGGCGACCGGCACCACTCTCGTGAACAGCTACTCCGAAAGTCACGATGTGACGCTCGAGATCATCGGTATCTATGCTTCGCTCGCGGCCCCGGTGCAGGAAGGCTTCTTCCAGGCTCCGCCCACCTGGTACGTTCCGCTCGACTCGGCGCTGGCATTGCGGCCCCAGGCGGACGCGGAGGTGCTCGACAGCGCCACCTTCAGCTACGGGTCGGCCGAACAATCCGAGCAGTTCGTTTCGGACGTGGCTGAGATACTCGATCCCGAAGCGTTTGTCGTCACCACTGACCGGCAGACGTTCGATGACATCGAGTCTTCCGTGCAGCGCCTCTCGACCACCAGCACCATCGGGTTGGTTGCCGGCCTCTCTGTCGTGGGCGTGATGATGCTGTTGCTCATGGTCCTGATCGTGCGGTCTCGAGTGCGAGAGGTCGGAATACTCAAGGCGATCGGCGCGCGCGACCGCACCATCGTCGGCCAGTTCGGCGTCGAGGTCGTTCTGCTCACGGCCGGAGCGGCCGTGGTGGCCATCGTCCTCACGTTGGGCTCAGGCCGTCTGATCGCTGACCAGTTCCGGTCGGCCGCCGCAACCACGTCCTCGGATGTGTCGACGGGCGATGGGTTGCCCGCCGCGCAACAGGTGGGACAGGTAGGGGGCGGGGGCGGCCCCGGCGGTGGCCGGTTGCGCGGTGGGGCTCTCGGGCGGGCCGGTCTACTTCCCACAGTCGCCGGCGGTGCGACGGAGGCCGAGGTTACGGAGGTCCTCGACTCTGTCGAAGTCAGCCTCAGCCCTCAGGTCGTGGGACTCAGTTTTGCCGCGGCCCTGCTTATCGCCCTGGTAGGCGTGGCCGTACCCACGCTCACGGTGGCGAGGATGCGCCCCGCGCAGGTTCTCAGGTTCGAGTAGGAGGTTCCCGATGTCATTCGTTGTAGAGGCGCGAAACCTGGCAAAACGTCACAAGGCACCCCACGGCATAGTCACCGCCCTGGAGCAGGCTGACGCTGGGTTCAGTGCGGGGGAGGTCACGGTGGTCACCGGTCCGTCGGGAAGCGGGAAGACGACTCTCCTGAGTCTGTTGGGCGGCCTGGAGGCACCCACCGACGGCGAGGTTGTGGTCGACGGCAAAGCCCTCAAGGGCCGGTTCGGCGACCTCAGTGGGTATCGCCTCAGGCAGGTCGGATTCGTGTTTCAGGCCAACAACCTGCTCCCCCATCTGACTGCCATCGAAAACGTGACGGCGCCGATGCTCCTCGCCGGAAGGTCCAACCGTGAGGCCGCTCAGCGAGCTGCCCAGCTCCTCGAGGCCGTGGGGATCGGAGCCGACCGGTTCCGTCACAGGCCGAGCCGGCTCAGCGGCGGGCAGCAGCAGCGAGTGGCGATCGCACGCGCCCTGGCAAACGAGCCGAGGCTGATCCTCGCCGACGAGCCCACGGGCAATCTCGACGAGGAAACGAGCCATCAAGTGTTCGAGCTTCTCGAGCGGGAGGCCACTGAACGCAGCATCTGTGTGGTGGTGGTCACGCACGATGTGGATCTCGCTCGCAAGGCGGCGAGGGTCATACGTCTCAAGGATGGCAAGATCGTGGCCGACCGGAAAGTGCGGCATGTCCGGAGCTGAATGCTCGGCGGCCCCGCTCCGCGCCCACAGGTGGCGCGAGTGCAACGATCGGTTGGCTCCGCTCCGCGCCCATGAAGGGCGCGA
>CAZHMF010000203.1:0-2851 GCA_964533605.1 uncultured Anaerolineaceae bacterium | reverse complement strand
GAGGCGAAATCGTGGCGGCTCCAGATCATGGAGGCTGCGACCGGCGGGTCGATCGCCAGAAGCTGCATGCGCCCCGCCGAATTGCCCACGACGGCCGGCGCTGCCTCGACCCGGCCGACGGCGGTCGAGCGCTCAATGCCCTCGATTCCTTCAAGGCGTTCGTCGGCCTTCACGCCGTCCGTACCGAGCACACCGATCGCCGTGTTGAACGCCCGCCAGTCTACCCCCGACTCAAACAGCGCCCGCTCGCGGTAGGACCGCTCGGTCGTGCTCGCGTAGCTCGCCGCGAACGTTCCGACGGCGACGGCCATCATGAGAAGGAGAGCGAGCCGCGTGTACTGGCCCGGGTTCCGGACCACCTGCCAGAGCGCAACCGCAACAGCTACGCCCGACCCGGCTGCCGTGAGCCACGCGACCACCCTCAGCACCAGAGGTACGACCCGCATCAGCAGCGCGGCGGCAGCAGCGATGATGAGAACCGGAGAGGCAAGGAGGAGTGGGTCCGACGCGAGTCCAACCGACGACTCGGAGAGGAATACGGATCCCCGCTCATTCAGCTCCCACAAGAGCAGACCCGCCACAGCGGCGAGAGCCAGGTCGAGATAGTACCGCTGCACCACTGATGCACCCGGGCGCGCCTCCGCCCGCTTCTGGGCCACGACCTCACGCCGGGCCGTGAAGAACACCGGCACGGCGAGCGTCAGCAGAGCGAGGAAGACACCGACCGCAGCCAGCCCGAACGCCTCCAGGGGGAGCCGAACGGGCAGCATGGCACCGTCGTTGACCTCGGAGAAGGACGGGGTCAGTCCGAGCAGCGCCGTGATCAGGGCCGCGAGCAGCGGGGCTGCGAGGAGCACCGGAATGCCGATCATCAGGCCGTCGAACAGGTAGATCAGGACGACCTGCCAGATGGATGACCCGCGGCCCCGAAGAAGCGCGATCTCCCCGGATTGACGTTCAACAAGCACGAGGGACATCAGGACCACGTAGAAGAGCGCCACACCCGAGATCTCGAGCAGGAGGATCATGAGCGGGACCTCCTTGTGGCTCGCCTCCCGTTCGAAGTTGGTCAGTGTGTTGCGCAGTGGTGAGACGGCGAACCCGCGAACCGTATCCATGTCGTCGGCGAGGGCGACCAGGTCCTCCCGGGCTCGCAGGAAGTTCGTCCGCGAGAGGAGGTCCGGCTGCGGGAACACGTGCCAGGTTGTCGCCGGCCGGTAGCTCGTCGAGCTGCCTGCGAGCCGTTCGAAGATCGTCTCCTCCGGAACGAAGAGCGGCAGCACGAGGTCGGTTTCCTGGTAGCGGCGGAAGGGTGAGAAATAGGCCGCGCTTCCGGTTGGCCAGAACTCTGAATCCGCGTCGACCGGCTCGATGAGGCCTACGACCGTCACCGGCAGCTCGTAGTCGACCTCAGCACCGGCGTCGCACGGCACCGGCGGCGGCGGCGGTTCGCTTATCGGGAGAACACGTTCGCACGTGTCGAACAGAAGCCGGAGGAAGATCGTGTCCCCGACCTCTATCTCGGACACGAGCGCGCTCGTGGGACTGATCGCGATCTCGATCGGCTGATCGGGGGGACCCACCGAGGGCAACCGGCCCTCGGTAATGGTGACGCGGTCCTCGTAGCCCTGGAAGGACTGCAGCCTACCTGCAAAGGGGGTCGTGTCTTCGCTTCGGCCGGGCTGTCTGATCCAGAAATCGGCCAGCACCGTGTAGCGGTAGACCGCATCCGTGAACCAGCCCAGGCGCTCTTCAATCCGATGCTCGATGGACTCGCGGAGCGCGATCCCGTCGGCAGTCGAGAGCCCGCTCTCGCGGAGAATGACCTCCGTAGCCGGCGCCTCCTCGAGCTCGTTCTGGATCCGGAAGGTGAGAGCGAGGTCGCTCATTACCCGTGCATACACCGGCGCGGCAGCGAGCAACGTGGACGCGACGAGCACACCCAGCCCGAAGATCGAGAGGAGGGGCCAGTTGGCGAGGCCGCGGCGGGCAAAGATGCGCCACGTCGTCAGCATGGACCTCATGGTGCAGGTCAGCTTAGGGCGGGCGCGGGAAAGCGGCGAATTGGGTGGCCGGTGGGCGCCGCCCCTGATAGCCTCCGTCACTGGCCCGCATGCGTCACCTCACAACGGTCTCCAGCATCGTTCTCCGCCGAGCTGCCGCAAGCTGGCAGCTGCTCGCCACGGTCATCATCGGCGTCATCTTCTCCGCCGGCCTTATGTCGACGGTCGCCCTTTACTCCGATACTGTGCGCGACCTCGGGCTTCAGCATGCCCTGGCCGCCGAAGATCCTCTCGACCTCGACATCCGCGTACTGGCGTCCAGTCAGCGTCTCAATCCCTCCGAGTACGAGGACGTTCAGGACGCCCTGGAGCGCCAGACGGCAGGTCTTCGTCACGACATCATGAGCGGCTCGGCCCAGTTCGTGCGGAGCGCGACATTCTTCCCGACGGAGCCGGGGGGAGCGGTGGACCAGGAAGACGATCTGCGACCCCGCGCGCATTTTGTGGCCGCCTCCGACATCGGCGACCAGGTCAGAGTGGTCGACGGTGCCCTGCCGTCGACCGACATTCCTTCGGCGGGCCCGGCGACTCCTCCCAGGATCGAGGTGATGGTCGCCGCCGGTGTCGCCGCCGAGAACGGCCTCGAGGTCGGGACGGTCCTGGACCTCCACCCCTTCTGGGCGCTGGACGCAGACCCGGTCGTGGCGGTCATCGTTTGGCTCTTCGCGCCGCTGGGCCCGGCCGGCCGCCACTGGGGCGGGGGGGCCCCCAGGTACGGAGGGCCGAACACCAGCTGGCCGACCTCCCCGCTGCTGGTCTCCAGCGGCCGGGTGATCGTTGACTCCGGC
>CAZHMF010000202.1:0-2896 GCA_964533605.1 uncultured Anaerolineaceae bacterium | reverse complement strand
GCGGAAACGGCCTGGTCGCGAGATTCGATGGCAGCGGGAACCCAGACTACATCTCCTTCCTGGGAGGCTCGCCGGGAGCCTTGATGACGGGCATCGCGGTCGATTCCGCGAACAACGTCTATGTCGCTGGTTCGGCTAACATAGGTTCCGGCATGCCCGTGACCTCGGGCGTCGTGCAAACCACCTACGCAGGGGGAGTGTCAGACGCCTACTTCGCCAAGTTCGTGCCGGGCGACTGCGCGGCGCTTGCGGCCGACTTCGACGGCGTTCCCCCGGTCGGACCGCCTCCCCTTCCCGTCCGGTTCACGGCGAAGCCGCATGGTCCCGTCCTGACCCATCTCTGGGACTTCGGGGACGGGGCCACGTCCGATGCCCTCAACCCGCGCCATGTCTACACCGTCCCCGGCTTTTACGATGTGACGCTTTCCATCACCGGCAACGGTTCGTCCGATTCCATCACCAAGACCCGCTACATCCACGTCACCTCGGGAGGGCTTGCCAGGAACGTGAACATCCTCGCCGGCCCGGGTCCCGCGGACACGAACCCCAACGAGGTCCGCATCCTCTCGACCTCGGGCGCCCTCTTGGCCTCCTGGCAGGCCTACGGCGCCGGCCGCTACGGGACGAACGTCGCCGCCGGGGACCTCAACGACGGCGGGGACGAAGCGGTGACCGGCCCAGGACCTGGCGCCGTCTTCGGCCCCCAGGTCCGGGCCTTCGACCGGACCGGGAAGCCGCTTCCGAAGGTGAGCTTCTACGCCTACGGGACGCTCCGCTACGGGGTGAAGGTTTCCACCGGGGATCTCGACCATGACTGGTTTCAGGAGATCCTGACCGGCGCCGGTCCCGGCGATGTCTTCGGCCCGCATGTCCGCGGCTTCAACTTCGACGGCGTGGCACTCAGTGCGGTTGCGAAGCTGAGCTTCTTCGCCTACCAGACGCTGAAGTTCGGGGTGAACGTGGCAGGGGGAGACATCGACGGCGATGTTTACGCGGAGATCCTGACCGGCCCCGGGCCAAGCCCCGTCTTCGCTCCGCAGGCGCGCGCCTTCGACTTCGACGGGCAGGCCGTGGCCGCGATCCCGGGATCGAACGGCAATGTCTTCCCGGCTCCCCAGTACGGGCTGAAGGTCGCCTCCGGAGACGCCACCGGGAACGGCCTGGCGGATGCCATCTACGGCCCCGGCCCAGGCCCCTCGATAGGGGCCAGGCTGCGGGGCTTCTCGCTGCCGCCGCTCTCCCCGCTTCCCGGGTTCGACCGGCAGCTCTTCGGCGCTCTCTCCTACGGGCTCAAACCCGGAGCCGGGGATTTTGATGGAGACGGCATCGTGGAGGCCCTCGCCGGCCAGGGGGAAGACCCCCTTGCCGCCACCCGCCTAAGAGGCTTCTCCTACGACGGGGCAGTGCTCACGTCCTATCCCGGCCTCGACTTCCAGGCCTTCAGCAACCTCTCCTACGGCGTCAACCCCGCCGGCGGAGCCTTTGGCTACTGATGGAGACGGGGAATCGACTCCTCTGCAACCGGCGGGCTGCGCTGCCCGTGGCAGGGCAGGCACAGGGGCTGGGCACAAAGGTCTTCGCCATCCGCGGAACTACCGCCAAACCGAAGCGATGACCTTCTTGAGCTCCGCTGTCTGGGCGACAAAGTCGCGGGGGGCAGGCGGTATCAGCGTCGGGAACCACTTCCAGATGAACGCCCCGGCCACTTCCTTGCTCTTCTCGATCTCCTCGAGCGCGACGCGGAGACAGCGGGCTTGAAGCTCTGATTTTCCGTACGCCCTGTTCGAGCGCCAGGGTTGGCTGGCTGCAAGAGGACCGTTGCTGTAACCAATCTCCGTGAAGAGAACCGGTTTCCCCCGGCGGCGGGAGAAGGCCTCGATGGCCTTCATGGCACGCCGGTAGCCGGTGTGAAGATCCAGGTCCGTCGGATCCTTGGCCTTGGAGAGCGGGAAGTAAGCCTGGATGCCGATGAAATCGAGAGCGTCCCAGAAGGGGACGCGATCGTAGTCGTCCCAGTTCGCCGCGTAGGTTATCGGCCCCTTGTAGACCTTCCGGACCTCCGCAATCAGCTCTCGCCAGAAGGCCTCCCTTGGCTCCGTCAGCCGAAGCTCGGTTCCGACGACAAACAGGTCGCCCTTTCCGGAGGCTGCGGCGAGCGTCAGGATCGCCTCCCGGTAACTCCTCTCAAACTCCTTCCACCTGGGATCGCCTTCCGGGAAGCCCACCTCTCCCCTCCAGGAAAACTGCCCCCAGTAGGCAAGATGGGGCTTTACCATGATCTTCAGGTTGCAGGCATGGGCGAAACGGACGGGGTTCTCGACATGGTCGAGCCGTCCGGCCGGCATCAGGGAGACCCGGCCGCTCTTCCGCGAGACCCAGGCATAGGGGTGGATGGCCACGAAGTTCGCGCCGACATCCGGCACCGTCTTCACCACATGCTCCATCTTGGGCCCCGCCCAAGCGCGTCCATCCTCATGGCAGCTCACGATGATGCCGCGGATCTTCTCGGCCGGGGAGGCCTGTCCGGAGAGAGTCAGCAACAGGATCATGAAAGGGATTCGCATCATCGATCTGGTGCCAGTGTAACAACCCAGCGGCATGCTAAGGTTCCTCCATGACCGGCCCCGGCATGAAGTTGTCCAAAGGCGATCGCGTCGGCCCCTACGAGATCATGGGGCCATTGGGACGTGGCGGGATGGGCGTGGTCTACCGGGCGATCCATTGCGAAACCTCCACACCTGCCGCCATCAAGACGGTCACGGGGGCAACGGCCGACTCCATCGAGGGCATCCGCCGAGAGATCCATGCGCTCGCGAAGATTCGCCATCCCGGCGTCGTTCGCATTCTTGACCACGGTACCCGGGAGGGAATGCCCTGGTACGCCATGGAACTCCTC
>CAZHMF010000201.1:0-2900 GCA_964533605.1 uncultured Anaerolineaceae bacterium | reverse complement strand
CGAGCGATGGCACGGGGAGTGCAGCGCTCGCGCGCGCGATGTGTGTGGGGGTCTAGTGGATCGGGGGCGAGCCTATCCCTGCTTCTGTTCTCCGGAGCGGCTGGCGGAGATGCGGGTCGGCCAGGCCGCCGCCAAGAAGCCGACCGGGTATGACGGCCTCTGCCGCGGGATTCCCCGAGAGCTTGCCGCGGAGCGTGCGGAAAATGAACCTCATGTGGTCCGTTTCTCGATGAGCCGGGTCGGGGTAACGGTCCTCCACGATCTCATTCGGGGAGACGTGAGCTTCGAGAACAGACTTCAGGAAGACTTCGTCATGCTGAAGTCCGACGGTTATCCCACCTACCACCTCGCGGTCGTCGTCGATGACCACGCGATGGAGATCTCCCATGCCGTGCGGGGCGACGAGTGGATCTCCAGTGCTCCTAAGCATCTTCAGCTCTACGACGCTCTTGGTTGGGAGCCCACGGCGTTCGCGCATCTACCACTCATCCTCGGCCCCGACCACAAGAAGCTGAGCAAACGCACGGGCGACACCGCGCTCCTCGATTACCGCGGGCAGGGGTATCTGCCGGAAGCCGTGATGAACTTCCTGGCACTTCTGGGCTGGTCGCTGGACGACCACACGACGATCGTCCCGCCCCGGGAATTCGCGGCCGAGTTCTCGCTCGAAAGGGTGGTCGCCAACCCGGCCGTGTTCGATCTCGAGAAGCTGCGCTACCTCAACGGCCAGTACATTCGCTCCCTCCCGGAAGCCGGCTGGGCGGAGCTGGTGGCCGCTCACTGCGAGGCCGATCTCCCTTCGTCGATCCCGCGCCCCCTGCCTGCGGCCACGGTTCGAGATGCCGCTCCCCTGCTTCGCGAGCGGGTCTCGACACTGCGGGACATCGCGCCGATGGTCGAGTTTCTGTTCGTCGAGGGTGCCCTCGAATACCCGGCGGAACTTCTGGCCGAGCGTACGAAGGGCGATGCCGGGAGGGCTCGCGAGGTACTCGGCGCCGCCCATGCGGCGATTTCGGCGATTCCCGCCGGCGACCTGGATGTGCAGCACGTTGAGGCGTCCATTCGGGCGCTCGAAGCGGACCTAGACGAGAAGCTGAGGAAGTGGGTCTCCGTTCTATACGTGGCGATCATGGGCAAGCCGCAGGGGATACCGCTCTTCGATTCGATTGCGCTGCTCGGGAGACAGGTGGCGTTGGACCGGATCAGCTCAGCGCTCTCCCGTCTGGGATAAGCGCGGACCGGTCGGGGAGCGAGCATCCGTCCGTTTGGCCGTCCGATCGCGTCGGGAGGTCATGCTAGACTGGACGTCGCCCTTGCTGGGGACTCGTCTAATGGTAGGACAGCAGATTCTGGATCTGTATGTGGGGGTTCGACTCCTCCGTCCCCAGCCAACCCAATTCGAACCTGACGGGACCGCCCACGAGGCCTCTGGCGGCGGTCTTTCGCAGCTGTAGGAGACTGCTGCAGCTCAGAGGGCGGCGACCGGGCCGGTCATGAGTGCTCGGCGACAGCGTAGCGCTCGATCCCGTGCGCGGGGTCCGTGTCGACGCCGGAAATCAGGACCCAACCGGTCCCGTCGATATACTCAGCCAGGTCCTCGCTCGCGACCGTGGACCGGAACGGCTCTCCGACGAGCCGCATCATCAGGGAAACAGCTCTGTGCTTCCTCGGGATCATGTGGCTGAAGACGAGCCGGCTGCCCGGCGGTACGGCGGCGGCGGTCTCCCGCATCAGGTTGTGTACGTCCTCGTCGGTCAGGTAGAGGAAGAGGCCCTCGGCGGTCACGACGGAGGGCTGAGAGGCGTCCCACTGTCCTTCCTCGGCGAGGACCTTCGAGAGAGGTTGCTCGCCGAGATCCGCAGCGATGAGAGTCAGGTTCTCCGGCCGGCCCTCAGCGCTGACGCCCCTGGCCTTGGCCTCCGAGGTCGCGGGGGCGTCCACTTCGAAGAACCGCACGTCCGCCTGCTCGGGGGCGAGTCTCAAACAGAGAGTGTCGAAGCCGGCGCCGAGGACCAGTACCTGCCGGGCGCCTGCGTCGATCGCCTGCTGTACCTGCTCTTGCATGAAGATCTTGCGATGGCCGAAGCCTTCGAACTGTCCCGGTACGAGGCGATCCTGGATCTCCCAGACGCGCCTCATCCAGGGCCTCCTGGCCCATCGCATGAGGCGGGGACCGTAGCCCCATGCCCCCGACGCCAGGAGGAGGCGCTCGCTCATCTCCGCGAGCCCCTGAGGGAGCCGCTGAGCCCACCCCTCCTTCGTGCTCAGCGTGACGAGGCCGATGGCGACCTTGAGCGCTCCCTGACTGATGCGGCTCTTGCTCACGGTGCCGATCCGGCAGGATGGCGGCACGAAGCGGTCATTTGCCTAGACAATCGCTTCCACTCTGCAGGGGATGTAGCGGTGCAGCGGTGTGCCTGCCAGCGGGTCGCGATGCGTACCCTTCGCCAGCCGGTTGGCGTTGACGCCGTAGGTTTCTCCCTGGTAGACGAGGCCGAATCCGTGCGGGATCATCGTGTAACCCTCTCGGGTTGTCGGATCGAGTTCCAACTCGATGACCTCCTCACCTGCGTCGGTGATCACCTTCACCATCTCGCCGTCCATCAGATCGTACTTGCCTGCATCACTGGGGTGCATGATGAGAGTGCAGCGATTCTTTCCTTTCAGCCAGTCGGGGTTTCGCATCTGTGTGTTTGCGTTGTAGTCGAAGTGCCGGCCGGCGGAGAGGATAAAGGGATACTCCGCCTTCTCTGTGTCCAGCAGATCTCTCTCCATGACCGGATCGATCTCCCGGAGCCATTCCTTCATTTCCGGAACGTCAAGCCTGACCTTGCGATCGGGGGTCGGCAGTTTCGGGAACTCATCATCGCCTGACCGGGACACGGGTGCTCCGGCGATCG
>CAZHMF010000200.1:0-2933 GCA_964533605.1 uncultured Anaerolineaceae bacterium | reverse complement strand
CCGTGCCGTGTGCCGGCCCCCCCGCCGCCGGTTCCCGTGCCCTCGTGCGCGGAAGCCGGCGTGCTCGGTGTGTTGCCGGGGATCATCGCCACCATTCAGGCGACCGAAGCCATCAAGTTGCTCACGGGAGTCGGCGAACCGCTGATCGGAAGGCTTCTCCTCTACGACGCCCTGGGCATGACATTCAAGACGTTCCGGCTGGCAAAGGATCCCGCCTGTCCGGTCTGCGGTGAAAATCCGACAATCACCGAGCTGGTCGATGCGGAGGGTGCCTGCGCCGTGGTCCGATCGGAGCGGCACGAGGGGCGGATTCAGACGGTCGCCGCCGCGGAGGTGAAGGCGAGTCTGGACCGAAAGGAACCGATGTTGCTGCTCGACGTGCGTGGAGCCGATGAGTACGAGCGCGCCCATATCGAAGGGGCCTTGCTGATTCCGCTCGGGCAGCTCGAGCGCCGCCTGGTGGAACTCGCCGAGTGGAAGAGTGGGCGTGTGGTCGTGCACTGCCACGTCGGAGGTCGCAGCGCGACAGCCTGTCGCCTGCTCATGCGGCATGGCTTCGCGCGAGCCGAGAACATGGACGGCGGCATCGACGCCTGGTCTCTCACCGTGGACCCCGACGTCCCGAGGTATTAGCCCGGATCATTCATGAAGGTCCTACTGCGATGACACCTCTTCGCACTCTGACAAGAGAAATCGACGCTCCGCTGCTCGACGTACTGCAAAGTACGCCTGCGCGGCGGAGCGCCAATTTCTCTTGTCAGAGCGCAAACCTGCGCCATCTCGCTACGGACCTTCATCAATAATCCGGGCTAGGAGTCTGCGCGGCAGAAGCCCCCATTGCGTCGAGTTGCTAGATTGGGGCATGCCGCGTGAATACCGTCGCTACGAGCCGGATCAGTCGCTTCTGTTGCCGCCTTCGCTTCGCGATTGGCTGCCGGAAGATCACCTGGCCTTTTTCATCTCCGACGCGATCGACGCGCTGGATCTGAGCGCGTTCGAGGCGCGCTACGGCGAAGCGGGTCCGGGCAACCAAGCCTTCGATCCGCGGATGATGCTGAAGGTGCTGGTGTATGCCTACACGACGGGCACCTTCTCGTCGCGGAAGATCGCGGCGAAGCTGCACGAAGACGTGGCGTACCGGGTTCTGGGCGCCGACAACTTCCCGGCCCACCGCACGATCTCCGACTTCCGGCAGCGGCACCTGCCCGAGTTCCGGGACCTCTTCGTCCAGGTGGTACAGACGGCCCAGGAGGTCGGGCTGGTGAAGCTCGGCACGGTGGCGGTGGATGGCTCGAAGGTGAAAGCCAACGCGAGCAAGTACAAAGCGATGAGCTACCGCCGGATGAAGGAAGAGGAGAAGCGCCTTCGCAAGGAGATCCGGGTCTTGATGGCACGGGCCCAGAAGACCGACGATCAGGAGGACAAGCGCTACGGCAAGAACCGGCGAGGCGACGAGTTGCCCGCGGAGCTGTCCCGCCGGAAGGATCGTCTTCGCACGATCCAGGCGGCGCGCCAGCGGCTCGAGGCGCGTCAGCGGGAGGCCGATCGGGAGAACGGACGGGGGCCGGACGATCCCGATCGGACGGGCAAGTCGGGCCGGCCGTTCCAGCGAGCCTTTGGGGAGCCGAAGGCGACGTCCCAGGAGAACTTCACGGATCCCGACAGTCGGATCATGAAGCGAGGATCGTCGGGCTTTGAGCAGTGTTACAACGTCCAGATCGCGGTGGACGAGGCCGAGCAGATGATCGTCGCGACCGGAGTGACGCAGAGTGCCTCGGATGTGCAAGAACTCATCCCGCGGATGGAACAGATCCAGCAGACGGCCGGAACGTATCCAGAGAAGGCGTTGGCGGATGCGGGCTACCGATCGGAGTCCAACCTGGAGGGGTTGGAAGATCGCGGCATCGAAGGTTTTGTCGCACTGGGTCGCGAGAAGAATGGCGTCGCGAAGGCCCCGGATCCTGCCAAGCAGGCCACGTGTCGGATGGCGAAGAAGATGAGGACGGCTCGCGCACGGAAGCACTATCGGAAGCGGAAGTACCTGGGCGAGCCCCCTTTCGCCTGGATCAAGTCGGTGATGGGCTTCGACCGGTTCAGTCTTCGCGGAGTCGAGAAGGTGACGAGCGAATGGGACCTGGCCTGTCTGGCGGCGAACCTGAAGCGCATGCATGGGAAGGTGGCGTGGGCCTGATGCGGGACAAACGCACCCCGGCCATCCGAAAAGTGGCGTCCGCCGTGGCTCCCAGCGACTCGTCGCACCCCGAAATCACCGATCGCGGCTGATCCCGTGGAGAAATCACCCGCCAGGCGTCACCTCTTGACTGATTCGCTCTCTGCCGCGCAGACTCCTAGCCCCGACTAGCGGAGCTCGCCGGCTTCGACCACCACGCTCTTGCGCTGACGTTCACGGAATTGCTTGATGCGATCACGCTCTAGGAGCAAGAGAAGCTCCTTGTTCCGCTTCTTGATCCGGTCCAGCTCCGCGGCCAGTTCACGCTCGCTGAGCCCGGACTTCTCGAAGTCGAAGCTCAACTCCACGCTGCCCTCGCCGCCATCGGACGCCAGGGCGATCACTTGCACGAGGTTGGCGCCTTCGGAGACTGGGACGACCCCAGAGAAGCTCCCGTCTGGGGAAAGGCTGACGTCGTAGGAAACATCGTGTGTGGTCAGATTCTTGATCACCACGTCCTCGACATTCGCGAACGAAATGCCCTGAAGGAACGCGACGATGTCGCCCGGGTTCCGCACCGGCGTGTAGCTGCCCAGAGTCATGCGCGCCATCTCGGTCGCCGCCACCGGTGCCGCGAGAGCAAAGCGTCCCAGCGCATAGGTGTTGATGGCGACCTTGGCCCTGCGGGCGAGCCGCGCTGCTCGGATGGCCGCCTCGACGTCTTCGGGATCGGATCGGTTTCCGGGGCCGAACGGAAACGTGG
>CAZHMF010000199.1:0-2935 GCA_964533605.1 uncultured Anaerolineaceae bacterium | reverse complement strand
GGCAAACGGTGGGTATCGCACAATGATGATGACTCTCGCAAAGCCGCCAAGCACGCCAAGTTCGGCGATCTGCCTCAATATGGCGCTTGACGCTACCGGTAGAGCCCGCGTCATCAGGGCTTCCCGCAATCCGCCCTTGCGTGCTTTGCGTCTTGGCGAGAGCATCATCCGGAGTGTGAGTTCCGACCCGGCAAAGCCGCAACGCCTCGAGCACTCGTTGCCCTATTTGGTTGCGGCTCGGCCGGGTTAGGTTGGTCTCCTACTTCGAGCGCTGCCTAGCGGTTTTCGACGAGGCGCGCGGCACCTTCGAGGATCCCTGTACGGCCGACTTCCGGCTCGCGGGGGGACCGGTCACCGTGCGCTTCGCCGGACCGGCACTGCTGCCCGGCCTGACCCGGGCACTTGGCCATCTCAAGGCGAGTCCGCTGAAGGATCGATCACCAGCTGATGTCTCCGCCCCCGATGTCGCCGCGCCCCCCGCCGCAACTCTCGATGTCGCCGCTTGGGACACTGCGTCCACGCGGCGAGCCCCCCCCGATCCTCCGTTCGGGCCCCGTCCCGGTGGCGGTCGTGGTGACCGGGAGAAGGTGGAGCACGGAATTTGGCACGTCCAGGGGCGTCGCATGCGGGCGGCCTTCGAGCCGAGTAGCCGCAGCCTCAGCATGCTGGACACCGAGACCGGCCGAGCCCTCTTCTGGACCAACGATCATGAACGGCTGCCCTATTTCGAGGTCAGCGCCCCCCTCCGGGCTCTCTTCCAGTGGTGGCTCTCCCGGAGCGGTTTCCAGCTGGTCCATGCCGGCGCAGTGGGCACCGAGCACGGGGGTGTTCTGGTCGTCGGACCGGCCGGCGCCGGAAAGTCGACTGTTTCGATGGCGTGCCTCGATGGGGGACTCCTGTATGCGGGAGACGACTACGTGATCGTGGACGGGGGCGAGCAACCTGTGGTCCACACCGTCTACTGCTCCGGCAAGCTCGACACTGACAGCCTGGAACGACTTCCCTCGTTCGGGCCCCTCGTCTCGAATCCCCATCGATTGGGCGAGGAGAAGGCTCTGATCTTCCTCGACGATCACTTTCCGGAGCGTCTGGTTGAGGGCTTCACGCTCCGAGCGATCATCCTACCTCGCCTCGGGCAATACACCGATACGCGGCTCGTTCCGGCCTCCCCCGTGGAGGTATTGGCCGCCTGGGCCCCGAGCACGGTGCTCCAGCTCCGCGGATCGAGGGCAGAGGCCTTCGAGCGGCTGGCCCGGATCTCCCGACGGGTCCGGGGTTACACGCTTCAGCTCGGCAGCGATCTGCGACAGATTCCTTCTGTGATTCGAGGCCTTCTCGAACCCGCGGCAGGCCAATAGCCTCCGGTGCCGGCAATGGATCATCCCCTGGTCAGCGTCATCATCCCGGTGAGGAACGGCGAGAAGCACCTCGGCAGGGCGCTCGAGAGTGTCTTCGCCCAGGGGTACGAGCCGCTGGAGGTCATCGTCGTGGACGACGGGTCCACCGACGGCACCCGGACCGTCGCCAAGTCCTTCTCGGCGGTGACACTGCTCTCCCAGTCCAATCGGGGGCCGGCGGCCGCGCGCAACACCGGGATCGCGGCGGCCCAGGGTGATCCGCTGGCATTCCTGGATGCCGACGATCGCTGGCTACCGGGCAAGCTCGACGCCCAGATCGGCTACCATCTGGCGCACCCCGAGGTCGGGTATACGCTGACCCACCAGAAGCTCATCGTCGACGACGAGGGCGGGCCCGTGCCATGGCTTCGTCAACGGCTGATGAAGCAGGACCATCCAGGGTTCTTCCCGAGCTCCCTGGTCGCGCGTCGGGACGTCTTCGAGATCGTCGGGACCTTCGATCCGGCGTTCACGCACGGTGAGGGAGCCGATTGGTTCGCCCGCGCCAAGGACGCCGGAGTCCGGCGCTGGATCCTGGCTGAGACACTGCTGCACAAGCACGTCCACGCCGACAACTTGTCCCACTCCCTGTCGAGTGGCCGGGCACAGGTTCTGAGAGCGATACGGGCGTCCATCGAACGCCAGCGAGACTCCGGTGAGTAACCCCCGGTCGGCCCTCACCGACGCTCCACTCGTCAGCGTCGTCATCCCGGTGTACAACGGTGCTCGCTTTCTGGCGGACGCCATAGAAAGTGTACTGGAGCAGAATTACCAGGCCCTGGAGGTGATCGTCGTCGACGATGGCTCGACCGACGACAGCGCCGATATCGCTCGGCGCTACGCACCCGACGTGGTCTGTCACCGGCAGACCAATCAGGGAACGGGAGCGGCGCGGAACGTGGGAGTGAACCTCAGCCGCGGCGAGTTCGTGGGTGGGTTGGACGCCGACGATCTATGGGCCGAGGGTCGTCTGGTGAGGCAGCTACAGAGCTTTGCCGACCACCCGACGGCGGACATCGTGACCGGACACGTGGCCCAGTTCGTGAGCCCGGAGATGGACGAGCGAACCGCTGCAGCGATCCGGAACCCGCTGGAGCCTGTACCCGGGTACAGCGTAGGCGCGATGCTGATCCGGCGAGACGCTGCCCGGCGAATCGGACCGTTCCCGACGCACTGGCACGTCGGGCAGGACATGGCTTGGCTCATGCGCGCCCGGGAGGCCGAGCTGGAGTTCGTCATGCTCCTCGACGTCGTCATGTTGCGCCGTCTGCACGACAGGAACAAAGGGTTGACGCACAAGCGCTTTCTCAGGGAGCGACTACACATCGTGAAGGAGGCGCTCGAGCGTCGACGAAGCCTGGTCCAGCGGGGAGAAGCCGGCGGGCCCGACCCGGATGCCGACCGGTAGGACGCGGGATGAGCTGCGCAGGCCGGAGCGGTCCATCGCCGCTTCGGGTTCGCCTTAGGAAAGCGCTTCTGGGGATAGGAAGAATAAACGCCCGAATTGTAGTTGAGCCAGAGTATTGGCTGGGGCATGC
>CAZHMF010000198.1:0-2941 GCA_964533605.1 uncultured Anaerolineaceae bacterium | reverse complement strand
TCCTCATCCGGGTCGGTGCGCTCGCGCTGCTGGTCCTCTGGGTGGTGCTCCACACCGCGGCCGTGAGCATCAAGCAGATCGAAGCCGGGCATGTCGGTGTGGTTTACCAGTTCGGCGAGATCGTGGGACAGCGGTCAGAGGGACTCCAAGTTATCGCGCCGTGGCAAACAATGCGTACGGCAAGCGTTCAGGTACAGAGGCGGACCTTTGACCAGATCAATGCGTTCTCAGCCGAGACTCAGGACGTGTTCATCACGGCGACGCTCAACTACTCGGTATCGCCGAGCGAAGTTCAGAATCTGTACAGGAACCTCGGTACCAATTGGTTCGAGAAATTGGTTGAAACACGCGTCAACAACTTCTTTAAGGAAGAGGCGGTCAAATACAAGACCGTCGACATCGCTCCCAATCGGGAAAACTTGCGTACCGCGGTTAGAGAGCGTCTCCGTACGGATCTACAGCAGTATTCCATCTCGATCGCCGATCTGCTCATCGATGACATCGACTTTCAGCCGGAATTCAAGACGGCGATTGAGCAGAAGCAGATTGCGACTCAGGACGCTCTTCGCGAGGAAGAGAGGATCCGCCAGCGCGAAGCGGAGGCCGAACAGGTCATCGCCACGGCGAAGGGTGACGCTCAGGCCGTGGAGATAGCAGCCCAGGCGCAGGCCAACGCCAACGACCTGCTGGCCGCTTCTCTCACCCAAGAGGTGATTCAGTTCCAGGCGTTGCAGAAACTGGCAGACAACATCGAGATCGCGCTCCTGCCCGCCGGCCAGGGGATCATCATCGATCCGTCGACATTCCTCGGCGGCAGCTCGCTCGCGGGTTCGCCCTAGTACGGACCGGAGCCGACGTAGAGTCCGTGGCCGACGATGTAGTCGGCCACGGAAGGCTCTACGAGGTGCCGGAAAGGCTTGCCGGATCGCACAAGCGACCTGACGGCCGTGGAAGTTATGTCGATCTGCGGCATATCTACGGACTCCAGCCGCATGTTGGCGCTGCCCCCATCGGTCCTTACAAACCGGCGGGGGGCAACGACGACCCGTGCCAGCTCACCGATCCGCTCAGGCCTGCGCCAGCGATGGAACTCCGCTGCGCTGTCTGCGCCGAGCAGGAGGAACAGCTCATCTCCCTGCCGCTCACCGGCAAGCTCTAAGAGGGTATCGACCGTATAACTCGGGCCGGCGCGCCGTATCTCGCGCTCATCGACGGTGAACCCCTCTCCTCCCGCCACCGCCAGGAGGGTCATTGCGAGCCGGTCTGCCGGGGCCGACAGATTACGGCGGGCGCCGGCGATCCGAAAGCCGCTCCCGGCACGGCGGTGGTACGGATCACCCGCTGGAATCCAGAGCACTTTGTCGAGGCGAAACTGGTCGCGCGCGTGAACGGCCAGAGCCGTGTGCCCGAGGTGGGGAGGATCGAATGTGCCCCCGAGGATACCGGTTCGCGCCATGTCTCTGTGTACCCCGGGCGAGGCCAAACGACCAGCGCCCGCCCGCGGTTGACCCCCTCAGGCCACCTCAATAGGATCGTGGGAGGCCCTTGGCACTCTCGCCCGGCGAGTGCTAGACTCCCTTACGAGGGTTGATAATGCCATTATCAGAGCGCCGAGCTCAGATACTGCAGTTCATAATCGACGATTACGTCGAATCGGCGCAGCCTGTGGGTTCAAAAGCGCTCATCTCGAGGCATGAACTGCCGCTTTCGAGCGCGACGGTGCGGAACGAGATGGCGGCCCTCGAGGCCGAGGGGCTGATCACACATCCCCACACCTCTGCCGGCCGAGTGCCCTCGGTCGAGGGCTACCGGTACTACGTGTCAAGTCTGATGTCCGACCGCGATCTGACCCGCGACGAGCAGATGATGATCCTCCACCAGTTCCACCAGAGCGCCCGCCATCTCCAGGACTGGATCGCGCTCTCGGCCAGTATCCTGGCCCACTCCCTACACTCGATCGGGCTCGCAACCGAGCCTCGAGTGAGTTCGACGCGCCTGAAACACATACAGCTGGTCGAGGTAGCCGAGACGCGGGCCCTCCTGATCGCCGTGACGGACGATGCACAGGTTCATCAAAGAACACTCCAGTTCGATGGGCCTCGCAGCCAGGAGGCGCTGACGGCGCTCGCGGCCGAGTTCAACGCCGCCTTCGGCGGTTCGACCCTCGAGCAGCTCCCGGTCGGGGACGGCGACGACGCCCCGGGGGGAGATCTTGCGCTGGCGGTCGAGGCGGTGCGCGAAATCCTCAGCAGAGAGAGTGGCAGCCTCGCCGAAATCCCGATCATCGAAGGCGTCCGCGAGCTTCTCCGGCAGCCGGAATACGACGACAGCGATCGAGTGCTCGACACGCTGGAGGCAATTGAAGAGCGCCGGCTTCAGGATGCCATGCCGTCCATGCAGATGAGTCCCGCGGGTGATGTGGCGATCGTCATCGGCGACGACAGCGGGGAGGGCCCGTACAGCAACATGAGCTTCGTGCTGAGCCGCTACGGGGCCGAGGACGGCCTCTCAGGGACGATCGGCATCCTCGGCCCCACGCGGCTTCCCTACGGCGATGCGGTGAGCCACATTCGCTACGTGCGGGACCTCCTCAGCGAGCTCCTGCGGCAGTTCTATGGTGAAGGCTGAGGGGGACCGTGCCCGAATCCGACGGAGGAAACATGAACGACGACAAGGAGGGCGGCTTCGTGGACCGGAGAGCCTCATCGAAGATGGGTTCCGGACCTGAGGCTGCGGCCGGCCCCCCCGAAGAGGCCGCCGCCGATAACGCCTGCTCACCTCCTGAACTCGAAGCAGTCCGGGGCGAACTCGCGAAGGAGCGCGAGCGCGCCGAGGAACACCTGCGGCAGTGGCAGCGCGCGACGGCCGACTACCAGAACCTCAAGAGGAGATCGGAACAGGAACGAGGAGAGGCGACCGTCTTCGCGCAGATCGCTCTGGT
>CAZHMF010000197.1:0-2959 GCA_964533605.1 uncultured Anaerolineaceae bacterium | reverse complement strand
GGACCGGCCGTTGGCGCCGGGTTGGTGGGGGGCGGCGTCATGGCCGGGCTCCTTTACGCGGGGATCGCCATGATGCCCGACCGGATGCGGATGAATCTGCTTCTCATGCTTGGGACGATGACCGGGCTCTCGGGCCCGGCGGCGTACGCCGCCGGCTTGATGATGCACCTCATGGCCAGCGCTGCCTTTGGCGTCATTCACGCCGGGATCTTTGCGGCCGCCGACATCACCGACGGCGAGCTCTGGTGGGGAGCGCTGTTCGGCCTCGGCCACGCGATCATCAGCGGTGTGATGCTGGTCGGAGTCCCGATGATGCATCCGGAGATGAAAGCGGGCCGCATGGAGGCGCCCGGGCCCATGGCTCTCGCACTCGGTGCACCTACGGCGATGGGCTTTGTGATGCTTCACATCGTCTTCGGTGCCCTGGTGGGTGTTCTCTACGCGGCCTGGATCTAGCCGGCGTCATCTCGGGCGCGGCGTAGCGTTGCATTGGAGTGCCGGCCCGGGTGTCTGGTCTGCGCAAGGGCAGGTCTGACCCGGGCCGGGCTTTCTCGCCCCGCGTCTTCCTTCTACGGTGCGTGTGCCGCCGGGCGCTTCTTGGCCTTGCTCACGATGGAGGGCTGCTGGACGGGTGAATAGACAAATCCCACAGCATCTTTGGCCGAACCGTATTTGGCCGTGAGCTCTTCCATCGTTCCGGCGTCCAGTGCCCTCGGCGGGCACGCCTCGACGCAGATCGGCTTTCTGCCGTTGTCGCCCCAGCGGTCGTAGCAGAGATCGCACTTCTGCATCCTTGCGTCGTCGTCGGCCGTGAACTGGGGCGAGGAGTAGGCGCAGGCATCCTTGCAGAGATGGCCGGCGCAGTTGAGGCAGCGCTCCGCTTCGGCGACGGCTGCCTCGGCATCGAAGCCGAGAACGACCTCGTCCCAGGTCGAAAGCCGTTCCGCAACGGGCCGCATTCTTTCGGCCCGTCGCGGAGCCTTGGCGGTCCCGGCCGGGATGCTTACGACGATGTCGGCTGCATCCATGATCGGTTCCGGCCTCACCGGCACGACGTCGCCCTGCAGGTATCGGTGGATAAACGATGCGGCGCGCTGGCCGCTGGCAATGGCATGGACCACGCTGCCCGCCATGTCGTCGCTGTCACCGGCCGAGAAGACGCCCGGCCGATCGGTCATCATCGTCTCAGGATCGCTGCCGACCGTACCGTTCTCGTCCTGTCTGATGCGGCCATCGGGGGAGAGGCCGGCCAGATCGGGGAGCTGGCCGATGGCGAAGATGACCGTGTCGGCCGGCGTGGTCTTCTCGCTTCCCTCGACCGTCTCGTAGCGTCGCCCCTTCTCGTCATAAATGGGGCCTTTCACGGAAACGGATTCGACGCCTGTGATCTTTCCCTCTTCGCCGAGAACGCGGGTGAGGGACTGGCCACCCTCGAAGAGGACGCCTTCTTCGAGCGTCTGCTGCTTCTCGTCGTCGTGGCCGGCCGCTTCTTCGAAGCCGGCTTTCCGGAACATCAGACGAACCGTCTCCGCGCCGAGACGGCGAGCTGCCCGGGCGCAGTCGAGGGCGGTGTTCCCGTCCCCCACCACCGCGACCTGTTTGCCGACCTCGACGTGGTTTCCGAGATTGACGTTCCTCAGGAAGGTCGTCCCGACCCAGCCTCCGGCGAAGTCGGTCCCGGGGATGTCCTGCTTTATGCCGCGATGGGCTCCGACTGCGAGCAGAACAGCGCTGTAGCCTTCCTCCATCAGGTCGTCCGGGCCGGTGCCGAGATCGACTGCCGCGCCGGTCTTGAACTCCACGCCGAGGGCTTCGATGTAGTCGATGTCCTTTTTCAGCGCTTCTCGGGAGACACGGTAGGTCGGGCCGCCAACCGTGAGCATGCCGCCGATGACCGGCAGCGCTTCGAACACGGTGACGCCGTAGCCCTTCCTGATCAGGTCGTATGCGGCACCGAGCCCGGCCGGGCCGGAACCGACGATCGCGACCGTGCGGCCCTCGGTTTGCTCCACTCGCTCCGGCGCCTCGTACGGCGTGTTGTCGTGGGCGAATCGCTTGAGGGCCATGATGGCAACCGGATCATCGACCTCGCGACGGCTGCATGCAGACTCGCAGGGGGCGACGCAGATCCGTCCACAGACGGACGGCAGCGGCATGGTTCGCCGGATCACCTCGAGGGCTTCCTTGTTCTTGCCCTTGGCGATCAGCGCGATGTAGGCGGGCGCATCGAGACTCACCGGACACGCGGTCTGGCAGGGCGCGGTCGCCGCACCGTAGGTGAGGCCGTGGCCGGTGGCCGGCAGGTCGATGATGCCGCAGGGCTCCGAGCGGCACTTGTCGCTGTCAACGATGACTACACCATCCTCTTCGCGCTTTGAGATGGCGTCGTTCGGGCACACGAACGAGCAGACGGGATTGGCGCAGTGGTAGCAGGGGATCGCCTCATGGCTCACGAAGAGACGCGGGAAGTTCCCGGCTTCGCGGTACTTTATCTGCATCCAGTTGGCGGGACCGGGCGGTGTGCTGTGGAGGTCTTTGCAGGCCACCGAACAGGCGAAACACCCGGTGCACCGGGCCTGATCGAAGTAGAACCCTTTTTGCATTATTCCCAGTCCTTCGTCAGCGATACCTGGACGAGCGACGACTTCAGAGCTGCCGCCCCTCCCGGCGAGTAAGTGTCGTTCGTGAGGACATTCACCGAGCCGTTTCGGCAGATCCCCTCCTCATCCGGCTCGTACCAGGCGCCCTCGGGGATGGCGATGACACCGGGAATGATGCGACGCGTCACCCATGCCTTTATGGAGAGCTTTCCTCTGTCGTTGAAGACGTAGACTTCGTCGCCGTCCCGTATTCCCCTCGGGCCGGCGTCGGCCGGGTTGATCTGCATGGCGTGTGGCTCCACCTCCTGAAGCCAGCCGATGTTCTGAAGCGTGGAGTGGGCCCGGACCCTGGGGTGGGG
>CAZHMF010000196.1:0-2966 GCA_964533605.1 uncultured Anaerolineaceae bacterium | reverse complement strand
AACGTCGCGCCGCCCACGCCTGACCCTCCGCTCCGGCATCCGGGCGGCTACTTCCCTTGAGGTGCAGAAGGGCCCGCCCGCCCCCGCGGCGGCCCCCCCCCGCCTCCATTCCGTTCGGCCGCCGCCGCTCCCGCCAGCCTATTCGTTCTGCGCCCTCGCGGATGCACTCACGAAGGCCGTTACTCGAGAACGGCACGCCCCCCTCGACGGGCTGGTCCGGGACGAACTCGCCCGGCGGGGTCAGTCGTTCGCCCGGCTGTCCCTCCGCCCCGACATGGCGGGCAAGGCGGTAGTCAAGGGGATCAACACGGAGCGCCGCCGCGATCTGGTCGACCAAGACTTCGAGTGCGAAGTGCCCGAGCGGTGCTCCGAGCCCCCGAAACGAGCCACCGGGGGGACGGTTCGTGTAGACCGTCCGGCCCTCGAAGCGAGCGTTTGGCGTCGTGTAGAGATAGATGGGCCCCTGGGCGATCCGGCGAGTGACGCCGACGCCCGAGGCGACGTTCGCACCGGCGTTGACGACAGCCTTGAGGTCGACCGCTGTCACCGCCCCGTCCTGGTCGACGCCGATTTCTATGTCGATATCGGACTCCTGGCGGTTGCGTCCCGCCGTGAACTCCTCCTGACGGCTGTACTCTATCCGGACCGGTCTTCCCGCCTTGCGGGCGATCAGTGCGGTCAGTCCCGCCAGGCGGCTCTCGTCCTTCGCCCCGAAGCCGCCACCCATTGCCGTACAGACGACGCGCACGTTCTCCGGGGGGAGGTCGAGCAGCCGCGCGAGCAGCCGCCGGTCCGCCGCGTGAACGGCGCGGCTCGTCTTCCAGACTGTGACGCTGTCCCCGTCCCACTCGGCCAGTGCCGCCCGCGGCTCCATCCCCGCGGGACTGTGCATCTGCGTACGGAAGTGGCCGCTGAACCGCTTCGAGGCAGCCTCCAAACCGGCCGTGGCATCGCCGCGCTCGAGGACGAGCGGATCACCGCCGGCCAGGTTTCCGGGCGCGCGCTCGTGGAGGAGGGGGGCACCCTCGCGAAGTGCTTCGGAGGCATCGAATACTGCGGGCAGAGGTTCGTACTCGACGTCGATCAGGGACAGCGCATCCTCGGCGATCGACGCGTCTTCGGCCGCGACGACGGCCACCTCGTCGCCCACGAAGCGCACAGTCTCCTCGAGCGGCCGCAGGTCGGCGTCGATCCGGAGTGGGGGCACGTCTTCCAGGGTGAGAACCGCGAGCACTCCGGGGAGAGCCAGGGCCTTCGACGAATCGACAGCCCGAACGCGAGCATGCGGAAACGGGCTGCGCAGGATCTTCCCGTGCAGCATGCCGGGCCGGCGGAGGTCTGCCGTATAGTTCGTCTCTCCGGTGACTTTCGCCGCGAACCCGAGACGCGCGACCGGTGCACCAACCACAGCCCGTCCCCCGCTCATTGGGGGCCTCCCCCGGCGGCCGGCGCCTCTGCCGCCACGCGAACGGCAGCCGCCACGATCCGGTCGTAGGCGCCGCAGCGGCAGATGTGGCCAACGAGCTGCCAGCGCAGCGCGAAGGGGTTGGGCGAGCTGCCCTCGCGAAGGGCCGCGTAGGCCGCCACGGCGAAGCCGGGAACACAGAAGCCGCACTGGCCCGCATCTTCGGCGACGAATGCTTCGAGAAGGGGTGCAAAGTCCGGCCGCCCCGCCAGTCCTTCAATCGTAGTCACCCGCTTCCCTCGAACCTGCATTGCCAGGAGGTGGCAGGCGAGCACCGGCTCGTCGTCGACGAGCACCGTGCAGGCACCGCACTCTCCGCGATCACAGGCGCGCTTGGCGCCGGTCAGGTCCAGCTCGTCCCGGAGAAGGTCGAGCAGCGTCGCGCGATGCTCGACCTGGATCAGACGGCGTTCTCCGTTCACATCCAGCTGGATTTCCGACGTCGCGTTGGGAGATGTCACGCGGCTGATTGTAGCCGTCCGGCGGAGTGCCGGAGTAGGGTGCGGCTCGTTGTGAGCCGGCGGGTCCGCGGCCGCCAGGGAGTGACCGCCGTCACAACGTCGTCAGCAGCCTCCGCCGACGCCCGGGGTGAGCCGGTCAGCGGATCCCGGTGTCGTAGCGGACATCGGCGACCTGCCAGCGGCCTTCAGAGACCGTCACCGTCCGATCCTCGGCTCTCGGGAAGGGACTCCCGGCGAGGGATTGGGGAGACAGTATGTACGTCCCGGGCGCGAGGGGTACCGAGTATGACCCATCGGGGCCGGAGCGAACGCGGTCAATCTCGGAGCCGGAGGCCCCGAGTACGACGAGCGTTGCCTGGAGGGCCTCGTCGGGACAGGACTGGTCCTCGCGGGCAACGGGACACATCGGTCCTTTCGTGACGAAGCCGTGGATCCCCGAGGTCCTTGTTCCAGATCGATCCTCCTCCACAAGGACGGTCAGCCGGTAGTCCGCCTGTTCGATCTGCGCCGTGCTCAGGGGCTGAGGCTCGACCCGAAGGAGCGTGAGCGCCAGCGAATCGAAGGTGACTGTCGGAGGGTCTTCGGAGCCGAGTGTCAGTTCCATCGGGAAGGGACCGCCGCCCTCGCCGGTCCCCGAGAATGAGCCCGTCGCCTGCCCGGCCCAGACGCAGGTCACGTCCATGGGGCAGCGGGAGTCATCAGTCACCGCATCAAGAGTGAGCGAGCCCCCAGTTGATGCGAGAGCGACGGTCTCACCAACAGCGATCTGGAAGGGAACACCGAGTTCCTGTCCGGCCGGCGGTGTCGGAGTCTCCTCTTCGTTCTGCTGAGCGCCGCAGGTGATCGCGGCCAGGGCGACCGCCGACAGCAGGATTGTGAGTGCTGCTCTTGAGCGAAACGGCGAGCCCATCGATCAGCAGGACGTCGGCGAGCCCCAGATTGTTCCCTGCGGAGCCGCCGGGCGTGCGTCCTGAATGGCGCGGCAGCCGGCCGGCCCCTCGCCGCCTCCCTGCTCCTGGACCGCGCTCAGCGTCTGCTGG
>CAZHMF010000195.1:0-2967 GCA_964533605.1 uncultured Anaerolineaceae bacterium | reverse complement strand
AACGCGAGCTTCGTGCCCATCAGGCCAAGAACGTGCTCTCCGCCCGGATCATCGCGGCCATCCCGCTCGTGCTCATCCTTGCCATCCGGGGGCTCAACCCGGACTACCTCGATGTCTTCTCGACGCCAACCGGCCAGGGCATCCTCGCCCTCTGCCTCCTCAGCGTTGCCATCGGCTACGCGGGCATGCTGCGCGCAACCCGGCTTCCGATCGATGAGCGGGTGTTGCGATGACGGCCGCGATGGTGATCGGCGGTTCCTTCGGCCTGGGGCTGTGGCTGGTGCTGTCAAGCCTCCCGTGGGCCCGGCGCCGCCCGGGTCTCGCGACCGAACTGCGGCTGCTTTCCGCGGAAGGTCGCATGGAAGAGGAGGCAGCCCGCAGGCGCGCGGGCCCGGCGCTCTTCAAGTCCCCGGCACTCGAACGCATCCTCCGTCCCCTCCTCGAAGACAGCGGCGCTCTCCTCGGGCGGCTGCTGGGCCGGGCGGGACTGCGCACGCCCGACCTCGAGCGCCGCCTTGCGGCGGGCTGGCCCGGCATGACGCCCGCCCAATTCTTCGGACAGAAACTGGCCGCCGGCCTCCTCTTCCTGGCACTCTTCCCGGCCATGAACCTCGCCGGACTTCATCCTTTCGGCCCCTGGCCGGTCTGGACCTGGCTCGGCGGCTTCCTGATTGGCTTCCTCCAGCCGGACTGGCTGTTGAGCCGGCGGATCGAACGCCGGCAGAGGGCGATCCTGATGCAGCTGCCGACGGTCCTCGACCTCCTGGCGATGGCCGCCGGTGCCGGGCTCTCACCGGAGCAAGCGCTCCTCGAGGTGAGCAAGCAGGTGCCGGGCGCCCTGGGAGAAGGCCTTCGCGACGTCGTGCGTGAGGCCGGCCTTGGGACGGTGACCCACCCGGAGGGGCTGCGCGCCCTCGCCGACCGGGAAGGGGTGCCCGAGCTCTTCTCGGTTGCCGATGCCTGGCAGTCCGCCCTCGAGCAGGGACTCCCCCTCAGCCAGGTCATGCTCACACTCGCGGATACCGTGCGCGACAGGAAGCGCACGGCCCTCATCGCCGAGGGCGAGAAGAGCAGCGTGCGAATGCTCTTCCCGGTCGCCCTCTTCATCTTCCCCGTGTTCCTCGTCGTCCTGCTCTACCCGGCAGGCGTACAGCTGCTCGGACTGAGCGAATGACAGGAAATCTCCAGAAAGGAAGGACGGAATGAGTATCTATAAGGAAGCAGCGAGGCTCATACACAGGGACGAGGCGGGCCAGTCGATGGTCGAATACTCCATCGTCACGGCTCTCATCGCCGTGGTCGCTATCGCCGCAGTCCAGACACTCGGCGAGGGCGTTGTGGGCGTCTTCGAGAGCATCAGCGGCGCCATCGGGATCATCTAAAGTGCTCACCCGGCTGCGGAATGCATTGGCCCGCGAGAGGGGCGAGAGCATGGTCGAGTTCGCGCTCGTGCTTCCCGTCCTTCTCCTCGTCCTCATCGGCGTCGTCCAGTTCGCGCTGATCCACCATGCCCAAAATGTGGCCACGACCGCCGCCCAGGAGGGCGCCCGGCTCGCCGCAGAGGAAGGCGGACAGCTCCTGGACGGCGAGATGCGGGCGCGGGACGTGCTCCGCTCCGGGCTGGGCGAGACCGCAGAGACGTTCGAAGTCACGGCGGCGGATACCGGCGAGACGGTCAGCCTGCAGGCGACGGGAAGCTATCCGCTCATCCTCCCCTGGCTTGGAGGCGGGAGCATCGGGATCGAAGCATCGACCGAGATGATGAAGGAGGGCTTCCGCAGTGGGCCGTAGATGGAGGAGGGACGGGGTCTCCGGCATGCTTGGCTGCGAACGCGGGCAGGCGCTGGTGGAGGCGGCCATCGCCATACCGGTACTGCTCGTCCTCGTCTTCGGAGTGGTCGCGGTAGGGCGTGTGGTCCAGGCGAAGATCGCCGTTCAGGCCGCCGCCCGGGAGGCGGGTCGGACGCTGGCGGTGGCTCCGTCGGAGCATGAGGGAGTAACCGATGCCCTCGAAGCCGCCCACGCCATCGCTTCGGGCTATGGGCTCTCTGAGGAGCGGCTCACCATCGACGTCGATGCGAACGGGTTCCTGCGGGGCGGCCGCGCCACCGCTGACGTGACCTACTCGGTGTCCTTGAGCGGCCTCCCCCTCCTCGGCTTCGTCGACGTCGAGGTCAGCGCGCACCACTCGGAGCAGATCGGTCCCTACCGGAGCCGGGAGGTGGCGCACCGATGAGGTCGAACGCCAGGAACGAGGATGGCCAGGTACTCGTCATGGTGGCGCTCACGATGCTCGGTCTGCTGAGCGTGGTGGGTCTCGTCTCCGACGGCGGGCTCGTCTTCAGCCAGCGGCGCGATCTCCAGAACGCGGCCGATGCCGCCGCGGCGGCCGGGGCGATGCAGATCGACGAGGCGGCCTACCGGTCCGCCGGCACGGTCGTCCTCGACGAAGGAGCGGCCCGTGAGACTGCCGCCGCGTACTTGGAGCTCGAGGACGGGATTACCTACGCTGTCGCGGCTCATCCGGAGGGCGTGGAAGTGATCGTCTGGCGGCGAGCATCGACGGGCTTCCTCCGGATCATTGGAATCGACGGCGTCGAGATCACCGCTCGTGCCGTGGCGGAACCGCGCTACGGCATCGAGGAAGCCAACAGGTAGGAGGAGGCCAGATGAAGCATCGGACGTTCACGCGGATTCTGTGCGGTGGGGCCTTGGCCGTCGCAGCCGCGATTGCGATGGCGTGTAACGGCGGCGATGAGGAGCCGGCCAACTCGCACACGGCGGCCACGCTGGCGACGTCCGCCCCAAGTCCGACAGTGGCCCCAACTGCGGTCCCGCCGACGGCCACGACCACGATGGCCACGGCAACGCCCGAGGAAGAGGTGCTGGACGGCTACGCCGACTACTGGGAGGTCTACCGCGATGCCCTCCGGAACCGCGACACGAGCCGCCTCGGGGGAGCGAAGA
>CAZHMF010000194.1:0-3005 GCA_964533605.1 uncultured Anaerolineaceae bacterium | reverse complement strand
CCGGGCTGGAGCGCCGGCTGGACGAGCTCGAAATCACCCGCGAAAGGCTGGAACGGATCCACGCCGGCCTGGAGGCCATGGAGGCGCGAGACGAGCGGATTCCGGGCCTGACCGGCTGCGACTGTGTCCGCCTCGCAGCAGGTTCAACGAACGATGGCATGGCATGAAACAGCTGGAGATCCGTGACTAAATGGACGAAGCCAGGCTGCTGGAGAAGTTGCGCCTGATCGAGGCGCTCCATGCGGGAGCTGCGACGCAGGGAGAGAGGGTTGCTGCGGAGCTCGCCCGAGATCGAATCCTCGAGCGATTGCGGGCGTCGGAAGAAGAAGATCCACCGGTCGAGTACCGGTTCTCCATGGTGGACATGTGGTCCCGGAAGGTGTTCGTCGCCCTGCTTCGGCGCTATGGCATCCGGCCATACCGCTACCGGGGACAGCGCCACACCACGGTGATGGCCAGCGTCTCGAAGCGATTCGTCGACGAGACCCTCTGGCCGGAGTTCGAAGATCTCTCGGAGACCCTCCAGCTATATCTGTCCGATGTGACGGATCGCGTGGTTCGCCAGGTGATCCATCGGGACAGCTCGGAGGCCGAAGTCGTCGAAAAGACACGGCGACTGCCGTCGCCCGAGTAAGCTGCCGGCCGCGAGGTTGGCTCGACGGCGCGAGCCGAAGAGCGCGTCCTTGTCATCGATCACCACCGGCGCAAGACCTTGCCGCTGCTGTGTCTGTGCCCCTGGCTCCCGGCCGGGCCACGCGCTTCTTCCTTGGCTCGAACAGTGCCGTACCGCCGAGGGCGGCTACTTCTTCGCCCGCATCCCGCCGGCGATCGCCCGGGCCACTCCCGGGGGCACGAACCTTGGCGGCGCCCGGCGGCGAACCTACTCGGTGACCGGCGTGAGTGCCGCCATCAGCCGCTCGCGGTACCGCAGAAGAGCATCGCGGCCCCACGGTGTCAAGGCGATCGTGGTCTCCGGCTGCTTGCCCCTGAAACCCTTCGCTACGGCAACGTAGCCGGCACCTTCCAGCTTCGCCAGGTGCGACCCCAGGTTGCCCCACGTGAGGTGGGTCTGCTGAAGAAGGTACGTTGCGTTGGCACTCTCGACCACGAACAGGTTCGTCATGATCGAGAGTCGAGCCGGCTCATGGATGAGGCGGTCGATGTCCGCAAGTGGGGAACCGCTTGACAGGTCAGTGCCCGCCATGCAACGCCGCGATTTCAGCGGGTGGTTGAGCCGGGTGGTCCCTCAGGAAGTGAGTCAGTTTGTACACCCCCGTGGAGGCGATCACCGCGGCCGCAGCCACAAATCCCCCGGCTGACGGGACGGGCAGGTCCCAAAGAGCGTCAGGCCATATCAGCAGCGGCCCCGCCGAACCGAAGAGGACTCCCCAGAGATAGAATCGGGGAACGTCGAGGGTGTACGCCATGATGCCGAAGATTACGGTCGCGTTGATGAACCAGGCGATGGGAACCCACACTTCCAGACTCGCCACAGACACGCCGTTCTTGTAGACGGCGGCGGTCACGATGAACGCAACAAGGCCGAGAAGCACAGAGGTCAGGAGAGCCAGCCGGAAGATGGTGATTCTGCGGCGACGGGCCGGCCCTGGTTTGAAGTCGCCGAGGCGGGAGCGGAGCAAGCGAAGTCTCGTCATCTTGAGGATTGCAACCAACACCAGAGCAAGACAGCCGAAGACGAGATAGGCGAGGATCTCACTGCCCGACCAGTCAGCCACAACGTGACCGAGTGCGAGGATTCCCATCATCAGGCCGAGGAAGAGATCAAAGAGACCGTCCTCGTAGAACTTGCGGAATGCATCTCTTTCGACGTTCCCAAAGTCAGCCAGTCCTGTCATCATTACCACCTCCCTGCCATCTCGTCCGGGCAGAGTACTCTGCCTTGCAGAGAATACACCCAGGCCGGCCGGTCGGGCAACCTCCCGGGCAGGCCTGCTTCAGGCGGGAAGAATACGAACAGCGCAGCGTTTTCGCTGCTTCATGCATGGTCATGTCGGAAGCGTCGTGGCAAGCTCAGCTCTGTCCGCGGCGTTCAGGGGAATCCCACTGGAGACAAGAATGAACAAACGACAGCTCGTGCTCGATCTTCTGGACGGGACCACGAAGTCCCGCTACGTCCCTGCCGGCTTCTTCATCCACTTCGACCCTCAGTGCCACAAGGGCCAGGCCGCCATCGACAAACACATGGAGTTCTTCCGGTATACGGATATGGACTTCGTGAAGATCCAGTACGAGGCCGGGTTCCGGGCGCTTCCGAAGGTCGAGGTGCCCGCCGACTGGGCCTCGATGCCGGCCGCCGGGAAGGAGTTCTTCGCGGATCAACTGGCGGTGGTGGACGGTCTCGTCAAGGCCGCCAAAGAGGAAGCCCTGGTGATCGTGACGGCCTATTCGCCGTTCATGCTCGCCGGCTTTGCGGGCGGCCCGAAACGGCTGCTCGAACATCTCAAGGCCGATCCCGAACCCGTGAAGAAGGGCATTGAAATCGTCACCGAGAGTCTCCTCGTCTTTGCCAGGGAGTGCATCAAGCTCGGGGTGGATGGCTTCTACACGAGCACGCAGGGGGGCGAAGCTGCACGCCTTGGAAACACCGCTGCCTTCGCGGAATGCGTCAAGCCGTTCGATCTGGCAGTCATGAATGAGGTCAACGCTGCCTGTGACTTCAACGTCCTCCATATTTGCGATTACTCCCACGGCTACGACGATCTTTCGCACTTCCTCGACTACCCCGGGGATGTCGTGACGTGCAACCTGAGAGTGGGCTCGAAGGAGATGACACCCCGCGATGTATCCGCGATGTTCGGCAGGCCGTTCATGGGGGGCATGGAAAGAAAAGGGGTGATTGCGACCGGGACGGCCGACCAGATCAAGACCGAGGTGCGTAGCCTCCTCGCCGGCGCGGGCGACGGATACATTCTCGGCGCAGATTGCACCCTTCCGGCCGAGGTCAACTGGGACAACATCCGAACCGCCATAGCGACCGCGCACGA
>CAZHMF010000193.1:0-3006 GCA_964533605.1 uncultured Anaerolineaceae bacterium | reverse complement strand
GTTCTTCGTTGCGGAAGGACCCTACCCCTTTCCGAAGGCCGTCTTCGCGCCGCGGCAGGCGGGCGAGGTGATGCGAAACCGCGGCGTCCGTCTCGCGTCCTTCGGCTATTTCGGGCACATGTGGGAGCTCTACGCCATGTGGGCCTGGTTCCTCGCCTTCTACACAGATGCCCTCATCGTCGGTGGCGGCAATGCCTCGCGGGCGGCTGCGGCGGCCGGGACCTTCGCGGTCATCGGCATCGGCGGCGCCGGCTGTTGGGTCGGCGGCGTCCTCGGTGACTCATGGGGACGGACGCAACTGACCTCCGCCTCGATGGCCGTCTCGGGTGCCTGCAGCGTGGGCGCCGGCCTTCTCTTCGGTGGGCCTCCCTGGCTCGTTCTCGCCCTCGGTCTCGTCTGGGGCTTCGCCGTCGTTGCCGACTCCGCCCAGTTTTCGACGATTGTCTCGGAGCTCGCCGATCAGGCCTACGTTGGGACGGCGCTCACCCTCCAGCTCGCCGCCGGCTTCACCCTGACCGTCGTCACCATCTGGCTGATCCCGATCCTTCGCGACAGCGTCGGCTGGGAGTGGGCCTTCGCCTTCCTCGCCCCCGGCCCGGCACTGGGCATCGTCGCGATGCTCTATCTGCAGCGGCTGCCGGAGGCACGACTCATCGCCGGTGGGCGCGGGTGAGCTGCAGGGTGTAGGCCGGCGGGGGTCTTGCGTTGGCAGTCGGGTGTGTCGCCCCTGGCGTCGTGGCTTTCGCGGCTTGCGCCGCTCCGTCACTCTTCGGGTCCGCGGATCGGCGACGCCGGTGGATTATCCTTTTGCCATCTTCGTCGATGGGAGTCTTCCGTGACCGCAGAAAGTGATGGCCAACACCCCTGGCAGTGGTCTGAAGATGCGTGGCGCGCGATCGTCGACAAGGTTCGCGCCGGGAGGTCGCTGAAGCCCGACAGCTGGCCCGGCGAAGCGCAGGTGGCGGTGGCGCTTTCGTTCGATGCGGACCATGAAACGCTCACGCTGCGGGAGGGTGAGCGCTCTCCCGGCAAGCTCTCGCAGGGCCAGTACGGCACGCGCCGGGGAATGCCGCGGGTACTGGACCTCCTCTCCCGGCACGAAGTGCCCGCAACGTTCTTTGTGCCGGCTGTGGTTGCGAAGCTCTACCCGGATGACCTGCGGCGGGTGGTTGAGGACGGCCATGAGGTGGGAATCCACGGCTGGATCCACGAACGCAACAGCGTGCTGAGCTACGAAGACGAGCGTGCTCTTCAGGAGCGGGCGGCAGCGACGCTCAACGAAGTCACGGGCGTTCGTCCGGTGGGCCTCCGCACGCCCTCCTGGGACTTCAGCCCCAACACGCTCCGGATCACGGAGGAGATGGGGCTCCTCTACGACTCCTCGCTCATGGCCGACGACGACCCCTACGAGTTGCTCGATGACGGGCGGCCGACGGGCGTCGTCGAGCTGCCGACGGAGTGGATCCGCGATGACTTCGTGTACTTCAACATGGAGCGCTTTTCGACGCTCCGGCCATACACATCGCCCTCGGCGGTGCTCGAGGTGTTCCAGACCGAGTTCGACGGGGCCTACGAGGAGGGCGGCCTGTTCCTCCTCACGATGCACCCGCACGTCATCGGCCACCGTTCGCGGATCCGGATCCTGGAGCAGCTGGTCGAATACATCAACGGGTACCCGGACGTCTGGTTCGCAACGCACGCCGATGTCGCGCGGTGGTGTCTGGAGGAAGCGGGGTAGGCGGCGCGCACCGATCGCCTGCAGCCGCTAGGATCTGCGCCCGGAGGTGATGCCTGTGCTGTCCGATGCCCGAGTCGTCGAGCTCACGACCGAGCCCGGAGGGGCCCTGGCCGGGCGGCTCCTCGCCGCCTACGGGGCCGACGTGGTCACTGTTGAGCCGCCGGAGGGGCACGGCATTCGCCATCTCCCTCCGTGGAAGGGCGACGGGCCCGACGCGAGCGTGCTGTTTGCGTATCTCGGCTCCGGTAAGCGCAGCGTCTCGGGCGACCTCCGGGAGACCGCGTTTCGCGATCGGGTGCGGACCCTGATCGCAGGTGCCGACGTGCTCATCGAGTCCTACCGGCCCGGAGAGCTGGCGGAACTCGGCCTCGATCCGGGGCAGCTCATCGAGGATCACCGGCGACTGGTCATCTGCTCGATCTCGCCCTTCGGCCAGGATGGACCGCGATCCCGGTGGCGGGCGACTTCGCTCATCGCCGCTGCGGCCGGCGGTCAGATGAGTATGTGCGGCGACTTCGACCAGCCGCCGCTCAACACGGCAGGGCATCAGGGCCACTACCAGGCCGGCCTTCACTCGTTCTCAGCGATCCTCGCCAGTCTGTTCGCCGCCCGGCGAGATGGGGCCGGTGACTGGCTCGACATTTCGATCCAGGAGGTGCAGGCGTCGACGCTCGAAGGCTCCGGCCCGGCCGCCCTCATGGTGGGCGCCGAAACCGGGCGACTGGCCGGCAACACACCTTTCTCCCAGTGGGGGATCCATCCCTGCAAGGACGGCTATGTCGGCGTCGCTTCGATGCCGCGCCAATCTTATGCGGTCTACGACTGCATCGAGCACCCGGAGCTGAAGGAGGAGCCGGGGTTCGAGTCGGGCTGGAATCCGGAGGCGAACGAGATCCTGGCTGTGCTGATCCCCGAATGGACCGCCCGTCACACGGCAGAAGAGATCTTCGAGATCGCCGCCCGGCACCGCGCGCCTTTCTCGATGATCCCGAGCCCCCGGCAGCTGCTGGAGTGGCCCGGCTTGCAGGAGATAGGCTTCTGGCGGGAGGTCGAGCACCCGGTCCTCCGCCGTCATCCACTGCCGGCCGGGCCGCCCACCGTGTAAACGACCGCCCAGTCCTCGGACCATTGCGCGACCTGCCACATCTGGTACCAGTACATGCCGGGAGCCTCGCTGATGAACTCGCACGAGAGCGTCTCGATTGGCGCCTCGCGCCGGAGTGCATGTCTCAAGCGCGCGACGCCGGCGTCTGACAGCGCCTGCTCCC
>CAZHMF010000192.1:0-3028 GCA_964533605.1 uncultured Anaerolineaceae bacterium | reverse complement strand
CCGCCGGCATCCGCCCACGGCAGCAGGAGTCCCAGCAGCGCCGCCAGGAAGCCTGCGACGGCCACCCACTGGCGCCCGCCGAGGCCCGGCATCCCCGGCCCCCACTCGATGAGCTTCCTGCCGCCGGCCGGCGCCCGGCTTGGGGAAACGCCCTTATCCACAGGCCGCCGGCTAACTCTGTGTACCTGTCCCGGAGGGGACACCGGCTCCGCGGCTGGTGTGGAGCCGGGAAAGCGCTGGGCGGCGTCGGGCCGCGGGGCGACACCGGCCGGGATCGGCGGAGCGGGCGCGATGTTCCCCGATTGGGTATCAGCGGCCGTCTCATTCTGGGGGCCGGTGCCGGCCGGTGTCCCGCACTCGGCGCAGAACCTTGCGGCCGGATCCATCTTCGACCCGCAGCTGCCGCAGACCGGCGAAGCGGGGGAGCCGCAGGATGTGCAGAACTTCGCCCCCGATGACAGCGGCTGCCCGCAGCTCACACAGACCATGTCACCCCCGAAGAGCCGGCTTTCGTGTCCGCCAAGACTATCGGGGCCGTCAAGCGCCCTGCTTGTCTCAGCGGTCCCGGGTCCCTCACAGTTGATTCCCATGGACGACCCGGGCAAGGCTGCCATGAGACGGGCACTCCGAACAGACCGAACGATAGATATCGTGACGACGGGAGCCAGAACCGGGCTCCCGCGGACGACGGAGATCTGGTTTACGAACGTCGGCGGCCGCATCGTGATCTGCGGCACCCCCTCCGCCGACGGCACCCCCGGTCCGCGCAAACCGCGGAACTGGCTTGCGAACCTGGCCGCGAACCCGGACTTCCTGTTCTGTCTGAAGGAGTCGGTGAACGTACGGTTGACAGCCCGTGCACGGGTGGTACGGGACCCGGCCGAGCGCCGCCGCATCATGAGCGCCCCGGAAACCGCCTGGTACCGGGACCGGGGGACGTCGCTGGAAGAGCTGGTCGCAGCCAGCCCCATCGTCGACGTGAGATTCACAGGTGAGTTCGCGAGCCTCAACGTCTAGCGCCGGGGAGCCTGCGGCCCGCCATGGCGGGCCCCGGCGGGAAGCTTGTCCGGCGTGCTACGCTCGCGCTTCAGGAGACTTCATGGCCCGTCCGCGGATCGACGAGCTGCTGCGCCTCATGCGCCAAGGCTTCGAAGGTGGCCAGTTCTCTCTACTGACCTGCCTGGGAACGGTCTCGCGCGATGCCTGGACGCAGCTTCCTGTGGGTGGCGAACGTCCGATTCGAACGCTCGTCCATCACGTGGGACTGTTCAAGTTCATGTACGCGAACCATGCTTTTCGGGGCGGAAACTTCGATTACGATGACCCACCGGCAACGCCGGGGCCGGAACGCCTCGCCACTCCGGAGCATGCGACCGACTGGCTGCGCGACGGGCACCGCTACCTGACATCAGCAATCGAGGAGCTCGCGGACGACTCGGAATTGGCGGTCCTGCGCAAAGCCCACTGGGGTCAGATGGTGCCGACGGAAACGCTGATCACTATCGTCCTCCAGCACGACCTGTTTCACGCCGGTGAGATCAACCACGCCCGGGCCATCCTCCAGGGCGACGATCGCTGGGACTACCCGGTCCGCGATCCATAGGGCGGGCGTGGAAGGCTACCTTGTGCCCTTCTCATAAACCCCCGGGTTGACGACGTTCCTCGGCTTGCGTCCGGCCAGAGCATGAGCCACCTCCTCGCCGCAGCGCTGAGGTACCCGGGCGACCGCCGGCGTCGAAAAGAAGGCGGCGTGCGGTGTCAGGATCACGTTGTCCATGCCGAGGAGGGGATTGCCCGCGGGGAGCGGCTCGGTTTCATGCACGTCGAGTGCGGCGCCGGCTATTCGGTTTTCCTTTAGAGCGCGGATCAGAGCTGCCTCATCGACAACCGGCCCCCGGGCTGTGTTGATGAGGCAGGCGGTGGGCTTCATGCGATCGAGGAAATCGTCGCTGATGAGGTGGTGAGTCTCGTCGTTCAGGAGACAGTGCACGGAGACGTAGTCGGAACGAGAAGCGAGGTCTTCGAGGGAGACCCTTTCCACGCCGAGCCCTGCGAAGTGTGAGTCCTCGACGTAAGGGTCGTGGGCGATGACCGTCGTTTCGAGCGCGGCCACGCGCCGCGCAAATGCGCTTCCAATGTTGCCCAGACCGACGACTCCGACGGTCTCTCCGTGGAGTGATCCGACCTCGCCGGGCGCGCGCCAGCGCCAGTTGCCGGCCCTTATTTCGTTGTGAAGCGAGATGATGCCGCGGTTCCAGGCGAGCAACAGACCCAGCGCATGATTCGCTACCTCGCGGATCCAGAGGTCCGGGATGTTCACGACAACGACCCCCAGGTCGGTCGCCGCCGGGACGTCGATCGTGTCGTAACCGACGCCCGTTCGCAGCACGACCTTGAGGTTCGGGAGGGCTTCCATCACGCGGCGGGTGACCGGCGAGCCGACGATGATCAGCCCGGCGGCGTCGCCCGCCTGCTCGATCACTTCGTCCTCGGACTGCAGGAAGGGGAGCGTTTCGAGGCTCGCGCCCTCCCTGGCGAGCTCGTCGGCGCAGTCCTGGTCGGGCCTGCCGCCGACGTAGTAGACGGTCCGCGAGTCGGGCATGAAGTCCTCCGGGGCCCCGGTCGGGGCGCCGTGGCAATGAAGCGGACAACCGGGCGGCTGTCAAGCGCCGGCGGGTGCGGTTCACGACGTGGCCGCCGAGCAGCGGGAAGGAGCCGCGGGCTGAAGCCCGCCGGTGGTGTGGGGAAAGCCCCTGCGGCGAGCAGGGCCAGCGCTCGGCCGGCTTCCCGGGTTCCAGTGATCCTATTGAAGGTTCTTGACCCCCACATACCGCACTTCGCTCGATTGGCGTTCTGTCGCTTCTATCGGGCATCGAGCCCTGAGGGCCGTGGCGTTGTGGGGAATGGGTGGTGGATGGTGCCGGGAGTTTGCGCCCCGTTACAGCTCGTTTAGGGGAGCGTGCGGTTCCCCCCGCGGGGCCGCGGCGCCGACGGCTGATTGCCAGCAGGGGGGCTTTCCGTCACGCTT
>CAZHMF010000191.1:0-3036 GCA_964533605.1 uncultured Anaerolineaceae bacterium | reverse complement strand
GAGATCCGTGAGTCCGGGATGAAGCCGTCAAAGCCGTGTGGGGCGCCGGGGTAGACGTGTAGTTCGCAGTGCACCCCCGCGTGGTTCAGGCGACTGGCATAGTCGACGTCTTCGTCGAAGAAGCCGTCGAGCGAACCGACGAGGATCAGCGCCGGCGGCAGACCCGCGAGGTCCGTCGCACGCGCCGGAACGGCATAGGCGGGCGCCTTGCCGCCTGCGAGCTCGCCGAGGTAGGAGTCCCAGCCGAAACGGTTCGAAGCAGGTGGCCAGATCGGTACCGCCCAGCCGCTCGAGACGGTCTCTATGCGGTCGTCGAGCATCGGGTAGACGAGGAGCTGGAAGGCGACCGCTACCTCGCCCCTGTCTCGGGCCAGGAGGGCGAGCCCGGCCGCAAGCCCGCCCCCCGCGGAGGCACCGCCGATGCCCAGGCGATCGCGGTCGATTCCCAGCGCCTCCGCGTGCTCGAACGTCCAGCGGAGGCCCGCATAACAGTCGTCGAGCGGGCCGGGATAGGGGGTCTCAGGCGCCAGCCTGTACTCGACCGCTACACCCACGCAGTTCAGCGACTGGCACCAGCGGTCGAAGCGCAGGTCCTCCATTTCGTAGCTGCCGATGATGTAACCGCCGCCGTGGACCCAGTAGATACACGGGAGGAGGCCCTCCGCTCCCTTCGGGCGATGCACGCGGACCGTGATCTCGGGGTCGCCCTCGAGGCCGGGGAAGGTGTGGTCCCTTCGGTCGACGCGGTCCGAGACCACCATGTCCCCGAGCATGGCCGTCCGCTGCTCCCGTCGCTCCTGCAGGTTCTCGGCGTTGATCGGCCCGAAGGGCGGCATCGCTGCCAGCGCGGTCTTGAGTTCGGGGTCCATGAGGGTGTCGATGTCCATCGGTCGGCTCCAGCGGATCAAGTGTCGCGGGAAGGATACAGCGCGACGTCTGTTCAAGCGGGGAACCGCGCGCCAACCGCCGAGTGTTCGGTGCGTCGTCCAAGAAGCGGCCTTGGCCGGACGTTCGGGATCCGTGGTGAGCTGGTGCTACTTCCCGACGGTGCAGGGGGAGCGATGAACCGGGTAATTCACCAGCCCTCAACGGCCCCCAGGTGTCGCGTGTAGAACCGTTCCCAATCGCCGACTTCGAACGCCGGGACCTCCACGTGCCCGCCCGGATTGACGTGCATCGTCTTCTCCCTCGAAGCGAAGGCGTCGAAGAGCGCGAGCCCTGCCTCACGTGCGACGAGTTCGTCGTGCCACTGGAACACGAAGGTGAGCGGGATGGCGATCGAGCGCGCGTCCGACGCGAAGTCGTCTTCCTTGCTTCGCAGTCCGTTCAGGCCGAGGACCGCGCATTGCACACGCGGCTCCCTGGCGAGCAGTGGAACCCCGATCGATGTTCCCATCGAAAGCCCCCAGTAGCCGAGTGGTCCCTCTCCGACCTCCCCGAGCGCCCGCACGGCCTCGATCGCCGCCTTCCACTCGGGGATCGCCTGGAGGGACCGTGCTCTCATCTCCCGCATCTCCTCTGGCGATCGTTCCCGGTTGGCGGCCGCCCTCCTCTGCTCCAACGCAGCTCTACGTGCCTCTGCCTCGTCGGGCGTTGTGCGGTCCCCGTGGCCCGGGGCGTCGAGTGAGACCGCGGCGTAACCCAGGTGTCGTACCAGGCTGCGGGCCAGCGCCAGGACGTTGGGAGTCCGCTTGTGCTGTGTCCCCCCGTGGCAGGTCAGCACGAGCGGTCGCGTCCCGCTCGCCCCTTCCGGCGTCCAGAGGATCCCCGGCACGCGCTCCCCGGCCACTTCGAGGTCGAAGCCCCGCTCCCGCACCCGCCGCTCCGTCACGTCCGACGTGATCTGCATCCCTCGACTCCTTCCGACTCTGCGAGCCTGTCTGCGTTCACCTTGCAGCGGAATCGTAAGGCCCCGCCGGGGACCGAGGCGAATGCCTGGAGTCGGGCATCCTCCCGACATCCGCTATCCTGCTTCCGCGACCGCCGTCGGACTGTGTGGATAATCATCCGTGTCGCGAAAATGAGATTCGAGCGCCGCCATCACGGCAAGGACAGCGTCCTCCCTCCAGTGGCGGGCAACCACCTGGATTCCGACAGGCAGTCCGGCGCTCCCTTCCTCGACCTCTCGCGCTGTGATCTCCGTATTGTCCTTTCCCACGCGACGGTCGCTCTCCTCGCCGGGCCGCACGCGGGTCGCGGCGACGACGCCGGCGGGCGCCCCGAGGACGTTGTAGGCGAACGCGTAGCTGATGGCCGGGAGGAGGTGCTCGTTGCTTCCGTGGGTGAGCGCAGGGAGGGCAGCAGGCGGACAGATGACGGCGTCAAAACCTCCCTCGTCGAGCGAGGCCAGGAATCTGGCGCGGAGGTCGGTTCGGGCCTCCACGAGCTTCCAGTAGGCCTCCGCCGAGCGCCGGCCCAGATGATCGAGCTGGTCAGCCATATAGTGTTGTCCGCGGGCCGCCATGACTCGCCGGACGATGGCGAGAACCGCGGCCGGCGTCGAGCCGCCGCGGAGCATCGCGGCGACCTGAGCGATAGGCTTCTCGCGGCCGAGGAGACGCTTGTAGTCGCCGATGCCGCCCGACGAGACGGCGCCGAGGAAGAGGCGCACGACCTCGCGCGTGTCGGGCGGTGTGAACGGGCCGACGGAAGCCCCCATACTCTTCAGCGCCTCAATGCCCTCCTCCACGGCGCGCCGGAGTGCCGGCGCCACGGGGAAGTATCCGTTGTCGGTGTAGTAGCCGATGTGCAGCCCCTCGATGGCGATGTCGTTCGGGTCGGCCCAGGGGACAGGGGGCACGAGGTCCTTCGTGATTCCCTGCGAGGTCTCGGCGAGGACGGACATGGCGAGCCGGAGGTCAGCCACGCTGCGGGCGATCGGCCCCGGTTGGGGGATGAACAGCTCCTGGCCGTATCCGAGGAGCCCCTCCGCGAAGTCGTCGTTCGTGAGCCGTCCGGAGGTGGGCTTGAGGCCGTGGACACCACAGAAGTGAGCGGGGATACGCGTGCTTCCGCCGTAGTCGCCGGCGAGCCCCA
>CAZHMF010000190.1:0-3063 GCA_964533605.1 uncultured Anaerolineaceae bacterium | reverse complement strand
GCCGCCGGCTATTGCCGGCGGGCACCGGTGTGCTGAGCCCGCACCCACCGGGGCGCGCTCAACCAGCTGGGTCCGAGCCGCCGGCTATTGCCGGCGGGCACCGGTGTGCTGAGCCCGCACCCACCGGGGCGCGCTCAACCAGCTGGGTCCGAGCCGCCGGCTATTGCCGGCGGGCACCGGTGTGCTGAGCCCGCACCCACCGGGGCGCGCGATCCGCCGGCCCACTACGATGAGGCGATGCCGTCTTCCGAGCCTCCCAGCCGCGGGCTGACCGCTCCCGAGGCCGCTGCGCGCCTCGCGGCCGGGGAGGCGAACGTCGACACTTCCCAGCTGCGGGCCGACAACGATGTCATCCGATCCAACACACTCACCTTCTTCAACGTCGTCCTCGCCGGTCTGATCCTCGCACTCTTCGCGGTGGGAGGTTACCGCGACGGGTTCTTCGTCGGCATCGTCGTCATCGCGAACGTTGCCGTCGGGACCTTCCAGGAGCTGAGGGCGACCCGCTCGCTTCGTGAGCTCGTCGCCCTCACGGCTCCTCAGGCAGCCGTTATCCGGAGCGGCGCGGAGATCGAAATCCCGGCGGAGGAAGTCGTGCGCGGAGACCTCGTCCACCTCCGGCCCGGCGACCAGGTCGTCGCCGACGGCACCGTCGCGAGCCGCTCCTGCGAGGTCGACGAATCGCTCCTCACAGGCGAGTCCAACTCCATCCGCAAGACGGCCGGGGACGAACTCCGCTCCGGCAGTTTCTGCACCGCCGGCGACTGCTACTACACCGCCGAGAAGGTCGGCCTCGAAGCCTACGCCCAGAAGCTGACCGCCGACGCGCGAGTGCTCGTCAAGCGGGCAACGCCGCTCCTTTCACGAGTGCAGCGGCTCGTTCGCGTCCTCCTCACCGCCACGGCAATCATGGCGACCCTCCTGCTCATCAGCTACAACGTCGAGGATCGCGGCTTCGCCGAGTCGATCAAGGCGACGACGGCGACCGTCACGACCGTCGTCCCCATCGGGCTGCTCCTCGGCATGACGGTCGCTTTCGCGGTCGGTGCGGTGCGAGTGTCGCGGTCCGGCGCCATCGTCCAGGACATCAACGCCGTCGAGGCACTGAACTATGCCGACGTCATCTGTCTCGACAAGACGGGCACGATAACGGCCAACCAGCTGACACTCGGGGAGGTTGCCTGGGCCGGCGAGGAGGGTGCCCTGAAAGGCTGGCTCGGCGCGTTCGCCTCGGCAAGCAGCGGCGAGAGCAAGACCGCCGGCGCCATCGCGAAGGCCCTCTCATCCCAGTCGAACGGCGCCGTCCCCGACGGCTCGGTTCCGTTCAGCTCTGAGCGCCGCTGGAGCGCCTTGCGGCTCAGGCGCGGGGCCGAGGCGCGAGTCTTCCTTCTCGGTGCCCCGGAGACCATCCTCCCGGCTGCAAGGGAAGCCGGCGACCTCGCCAACGAGTATCGAAGGCGGGCCGAGGGGGGCTTCCGGGGTGTCGTGTTCGCCGAGGCGGAGGAGCTTCCGGATCCGGACCAGTCGCTCCCACCGGTCGACGTTCACGCTCTCCTCACGGTGGCGGACGTGCTGCGCCCGGAAGTGAGCCGTGCCTTCGAACTGATGGCGGAGCTCAAGATCGAGCCCAAGCTGATCAGCGGCGACAACCCGAACACCGTCGCCGCGCTCCTCCGGCAGCTGGACATTGAGACCACCGGAGGAACCGTGTCCGGCGATCAGCTGGAGCAGCTCGACGACGCCGGGTTCGCGAAGGCGGTCGCGGCTCACTCCGTCTTCGGGCGCATCACACCTCCGCTGAAGGCCCGGATCGTCAGCGCGCTTCGTGATCAGGGGCACTTCGTTGCCATGGTGGGGGATGGCGCGAACGACGTTCAGGCACTGCGGGCGGCCGACGTTGCAGTCGCGATGGCGTCCGGCACGGGCACGGCCAGGGCGGTGGCGGGGATCGTGCTCCTCGAAGACTCCTTCGAGGCGTTGATCCGGGGGGCGAAGGAGGCCACTGCGGTGCTCGGCAACGCGGCGCGGCTCTCGAAGCTGTTTATCGCCAAGAGCCTCTACGCCCTGCTCCTGATCGTGGCGACGAACATGCTCGGCCTCGACTTTCCTTTCCTCCCCCGGCACGGCTCGCTCACTGCGTTGCTCACGCTCGGCATCCCCGCCGTCTTCATTTCGATCAGCGTTCCGCCGCCCGATTCCGGCCGCGACTTCACCCGAAACGTCCTTCGCTTCGCCCTCCCCGCCTCGCTGGCGGTGGCGAGCGCGGCCATTCTCGTCCATCTCCTCACCCAGGGCGTGCTTCAACGGGACATCGAGCAGGCGCGAACGCTCGTCTCACTGACGATCGGCATCGCGGGACTGGCCCTTGTCGTGGAGGTCCTGGGCTTCGAAGGCGCGTCGTTCAGAAGCCTCACCCGGCCCGTGATGACGACGGTCCTCGGATTGCTCCTCCTGGCGGCGCTCGTCTTCACCATATATACGCCCGCCATCCGGTCGTTCTTCGAGTTCACCGAGGTCAATGCGCTCGACTGGACGATCGTCGTTATCGCCTCGGTCGGGGCGATCGCCGGGCAGTTCGCGATCACACGCTACTGGCAGGAGCTCCTTTACGTCCTGATGGCCACTCCGCGCCGGGACTCCGAGCGCGGCCGCAGCGGCTGAGGTGCGAAGCCGTAACGACCGACAGCCCGCCGCGACCGGCCGGGAGCGGACACCCCACCGGTCACGAGCAGGGAGCGAAGTGGGGGCTCCTCTACCGAGTCAACGCCGCCCAGTCGTTGGTCGTGAAGATGTCGGCGTCGAGCTCGCTCCGCTCCCCCATCGCCAGACGGTAGCCGGCTACGGAGCCGATCATCGCGGCGTTGTCCGTGCAGTACACCGGCGGCGGGATCCGCACTGCGACCGGGCAGCGACGGTGGAGCTCCTCGCGGAGTCGCTGATTGGCTGCCACCCCTCCCGCCACGAGCACCTGTCGAACACCGAGTTCGCGTGCAAGGTCGGCGGTCTTACCCGCCAGCACGTCGACGACCGACTCCTGGAACTCCCAGGCGACGGCTCCGCGCT
>CAZHMF010000189.1:0-3139 GCA_964533605.1 uncultured Anaerolineaceae bacterium | reverse complement strand
TGGCGGCCAGCCCTTTGAGCGCACCTCCAATGATGGCCGCCGGCAATCCGTCCTTTTCGGGCATCACCAACAGCACGGTACCCTTGCCCTGCCTCTGCATGAGGCGGCCAAACGCCTGCGTCACGAGGAACGGAGCGTTCACGTGGAGATCGAGAAGCGGCAAGAGTTCATCGGAGGAGAACTCATCCGCCTCGATGCCAGGAGCCGGCGGCGACAGAAAGAGGGTGATCTCGCAGGATCCGAGGCGGTCGGCCACTTCATCGGCGAACGAAGCGACCGCCGTGGGGTCGCAGGCGTCGAGCGCCCGCACGAAGTTCTCGGCGCCCAGAACCCACACTTCGTTGGCAATCGAATTTACGGCGAACTCCTGGTCCTGCTCCGGAGTCAGCGAGGCGAGCGCTACACTGCATCCGGCCTCTGCTGCCCCAACGGCGAGCTGCCGGTGAAGCGCGCTTGCCGGCCCCGCAATGGCCACGACGGTCATCGTCCGATCACCGCCAGCATCGGGATGAGCAGGCTTGCCAGGGCGACGATCGAGAGGGTTGCGACGACCGCCCGAACGATCCGCGGGTGGCCCTCGCCCCGAACCCGGCCGGTGCCTCCATGGTAGTTTTCATCCATAAGATCCCGGTCGCGGTCATCCGGCCCCAGCGGATCCCCATCGGGCTCGTTGAGTCCCAGATCAATCTCGCGACCCCGCCAGTACTTGCGAGCCATCGCGACCCATCCTAGCAAGGCGAGCGGCCGACGATCGCCCCGTAGACCGGGCATGTCCGAAGCCCTGGGGTGCGTGGCCGGCACGGGTCTCAGTCACGGTCGAAAAGGTCCCACTCAATCCGGCTCGGCAGCGTGAAGCCCGTGAAACCGAGGGACGCCGTGGAGAGCAGCCAGGCGATGGCGGCAAGCCAGTACCAGCCGCCGGCCGTGACCATGACGATCCCGGCGAAGGCCCACCAGGCCGCGGCCGCGATCCCTCGCGACTCGGACCGGTGATTGGCGACGCTCGCAGCGGTGAGGAAGGCAAACACCGAAATCCACGCACCGTCGCCGTCGCCGCCTGAGACGACGGCACCCGTTGCAAGCCAGGCGACCGCGATCCCGAGACCGTTCAGCAGTGCGGTCCGCCGCATGACGCTGAAGACGACGGCGCCCGTGGCGAGGAAGGCAAAGACCGATACCCAGGCCTCGCCCTCTGAGACAGCCAGGGCGGTACCTCCCCAGATTCCGGTGATGGCGATCAGTCTGCTGAGGCCAAGGCTCCGCCCGGCCGACGTCCCGATCATCGCCGTCGAGAGGCCCGCAAAGATCAGGGACCACCAGCCCGCCGGCTCGACCACGACGGCCGGGACCGCGAAGCCCCAGACTGCGATGATCGCGAGGAGCGAGCTGGCTTTGATGGTCATCCGATACCGACCTCAGCCTTCGATGAGGCGCCCGTCATCGTCGCGGATCTCGGGCCCGCGGACGCGCGCCCGCCCGTCCCCGAACTTGCTGTCGCGCCATTCGAGGGCGGCTTTCAGACCCTTCTCGGCGGAAAGCCGGTTGAACTCCCGGACGCTTGGCGCAAGGTGTGCGCGTGCGTCATTCTCCGATCCGAGCCGCTGCATCGTCCTCGCCCCCATGAGTTCGAGAGCGAGATTGACGATCCTCTTGTTGGCGCTCAGGAGGTCGCTGTCGATCATCGCCATCCTGTCCGCCAGCTGCTCGACCTCCTGCTCGAGCAGTGATGCCGGGACTGCCTTGAGCACGAGGCCGATATCTGCCGCCTCACTACCCGTGATGGTGTCGCCCGTGAGGAACAGCCTCTTCGCCCACTGGGGACCCACGTTGTAGACCCACATCTGGTTGGGCAGCGCCCCCTGAGCGCGGGCCGGCGGGAACCCTATGACCGCATCTTCCGCTGCGATGACCATGTCGCAGAGCAGTGCGATGTCGGTGCCCCCGGCGAGGCAGTAGCCGTGAACCTGGGCGATCACGGGCTTGTGCATGTCGAACAGCGCCATCCGCAGCTGCTGGGCTTTCTCGAGCCGCCAGGCGTCGTCGTCGAAGGTGCGGCCTCCCCGATACCTCCTTGTCCCTGTGGCCTGTGATTCAGCGGCCCGAGGGCGCGGCGTGAGATCGTAGCCTGCGCTGAAGGCGCGCCCCGCCCCGCGGAGGATCACGAGGTGCACGCTGGTATCGTTGTCCGCCTCCCAGAGGGCCTCGTTCAGTTCCTCCTGGAGCTCGCGCGAAAGGGCGTTCAGCTTCTCCGGCCGGTTGAGGGTGATCCTCGCGCGGCCTCGCTCAACTTCGTGGACGATGGTACGAAACTCCATGTATGCCTCCGCCGGGTGATTCTACGGGAACTGATCGGATCGGCATCCCGGCCGGGCGGCCCTTCAGACCGCGAACCGCCGTCGCGTTAGTCGAACGTCCAGCGATCGGAGTCACGTTCCCAGGGCAAGATCTCGGCGGCTTCAAAGAAGCGCCCGATCTCCGCGGTCGCCGTTTCCGGGCTGTCGCTGGCGTGGATCAGATTGCGGCTGCTCGCCAGGCCGAGGTCAGCCCTGATACTGCCGGGAGTCGCGTCCGGGTCTGCCGGGTTGGTCAGTCCTGCCGTCTTGCGTACGGCTGCGACGGCATTGGGTCCCTCGAGGATGGCCGCCACGACCGGTGTGCTGGTTATGAAGTCGATGAGGCCCGGAAAGAACGGCTTGTCCGAGTGATGGCCGTAGTGGATCGAAGCGACTTCGCGTGAGATGCGGGTGAGCTTGAGGGCGACGATCTTCAGGCCGCGCCTCTCGAGCCGGCTCAGTATCTCGCCGGCGAGCCCCCTTTGCATGGCATCAGGCTTGATGAGGATGAGAGTCCTCTCCATTGGCGTTACCCCCTGGTCGTCCCTCGAGCTCCGGCCCCGGCCCCGCGGGGTCGGCTGATGCTGGGTTCCCTCACGTAGATCGCATCGAGATCCGAGCTCTCCGGCTCCGGTTGGGCCGCGGCAAGGAGAGCTGCAGCCGCACACCGCTCCTTCGGCCCGACCTCGGTGCCCCCGAGCTCTGCCGCGCCCTCGCCGGCGATCGCCTGCGGGAGGTCGCCGCGAGCTACGAGCCGGATCTGGCCGAGCGCCCTTCCGTCGTCGCACTCCTCGTCGAGAGTCCAG
>CAZHMF010000188.1:0-3282 GCA_964533605.1 uncultured Anaerolineaceae bacterium | reverse complement strand
CCACGCCGTCTCCGGGGGGCCCACTCGTCGGGACTCGACCTGTTCTTCGTCGGGACTCGGTGAACAGCGCGTTGAGTACCGGAGGAAAGTGGAAGGCGGGCAAGAAACGGGAATGCTCAGACTCATGTGGCCGGGCGGCGGCGTGTCAGTCCGCTACCGGCGACACTCCAAGGAGCACCGCGCGCACGACGAGCCGGTTGGTGTAGGAGCCCGCGGTGAACTGCCCCGTGCAGGTAATGAGCGTGACGGACTCCCGGGCGGTCGGAGCGAGGATCTCCCGCATGTTCAGTTCCTCGACCGGGTAGGAGGCCAGGGCAGTCACTCCGTACGTGAGCTCAGTGCCGTCCTGCAACACGACCTCGATCTGGTCGTCTTCGGTGAGCTTGCCGAGGTCCCAGAAGACGGCCGGGCCGTAGTTGACCCAGTCCACGTGACCCGAGAAGACTGCGTTGCCGCCGAGTCCGGGCTTTCCCGTGAAGTCGTACCAGGCGACCAGTTCGGGACTGTCTGGCACGTCCATTGCCCCGCGGGGGTTCAGATTGAGACTGATGAGAGGTGCATCGACCCGGATAGCGCCGATCCGGATCCTGCTGACGGCCGCACCGTAGATGGCCGGCCCCGGTATCGGTGTCGGCGTCGTCTGCGGGGAGCCGGAGCCCGTTGCAGCCGTGCCGGTGCCGCCGGGAGTGGCCGCGATCGGCGGGACGGTAGGCTCCACCCGCGTATCTTCGCGAATTGCCCGCGACTCTGAGAGCCCCGAATAGCGCTCCGAAGCCGAGTATGCAGGCTGGTCGCGGGCGACCAGGGAGAGCACCAGCAGTCCGCCGGCAATGATGCCGAACAGGGCTGCGGCAGCGAGTGCAAAGCGCCAACGGTCCACGGGAGTCGATTGTAGCCCCGTATACTCCAGGCGAACGACCTCGTGACACAACGCTCCTTCATCCGCCTTGACCGACGCCGCGTCCTCATCCTGGGCGCGGCCGCCGCTTTCCTCCTGTTTTCAGCCTGGCATTACCTGGCTCTCTACAGAGACCTCACGGGGGCGCGAGACGATCTCCTCGCTGCGAGGGGGGAGATCGAGGGCTCGCGGCTTGACGCCGGGCAGGACGAGCTGACTGCGATGCGTGCGCACCTCAGCTCGGCCGACCGGAAGATCACTGCTGCGAGACGCCACCTCAACTGGGATCCTGCGATCCAGATCGCCCGCGTCCTGCCCGTGTCGGGGCCGCAGGTGGGAGCGGCGAGAGAGCTGGTTTCGATCGCCGGGCTTCTCGTGGAAGTCGGCTTCGAAGCGGCGGAAGCCGGTGACTTGGCCGTAGCCGCACGAGAGGAGGACAACTCTGGCAAGCCCTTGACCGAGACGGTCGTCGACCTGTTGGACGACGCCGCCGGTCCCGCAGACAGGATCGCAACGCTGATCGATGAGGTCGTGCAGCGAAGGTTGGCTCTCGGAGACCGGCGGCTGCTGCCTCCGCTTGCACATGCACTGAACCGCCTCGACGAGGATCTGCCGGACCTGGCGATCACGGTTGAGCGCGCATCGACCGCGAGATCGGTGGTTCCCGGATTCCTCGGGTTCGAGGGGGGTCGTCGCTACCTCGTGCTGCCGCTCAATGATTCGGAGCTCCTCCCGGGGGGCGGCCTGGTGACTGCCGCCGGCATCCTGCCGATCGAAGACGGAGTGACGGGGGACACGGACTTCACCGACTCGACCCAGTGGAAGGGCACGTGGGAGGCGATGGGAGGGGAGTACATCGAGCCGCCCGGTCCCCTCCGAAGGTATCTCCTCAAGGACTACACCTGGAACCTGCTCGTCTCGAACTGGAGCCCCGACTTCCCCACATGGTCGCAGCAGGCGCTTGAGTTCTATGAGTTGATAAACGGCCCCCAGGACGTGGATGGGATCATTGCTGTGGACCTCATAGTCCTGGAGCGACTCCTGGAGCTGACGGGCCCCAAGACCCTCGAGGTCCCGGACGAAGGACCCGTGACATTCACGCCGGACAACGCCGTACTTGAACTCGAGCGCCTGACCCGGCAGCCCTTCGAACCGGGAACGGACCGGAAGTCGATCATCGGTGACCTCGCAGCGGAGGTCCTGCAGTCGATTCAGGCGCTCCCCTCCGAGAGGTGGGGCTCCGCCGTCTCGACTCTGATCGACCTCGGAGAGGAGCGGCATCTTCAGGTCCTCTCCTTCGACCCGCTCGAACAGACCCTGCTTCGGGACATCGGCTGGGACGGGCGGCTTCGGGAAACGTCCGGAGACTTCCTGCACCTCAGCGAGGCGAGCGTTCACAGCACAAAGCTGAATCTCATCATCCAGCCCGAGGGAAGCCTTCGGGTCGAGATCAGCGAGCTTGGAGATGCCCGTCATGAGCTCCGGCTCGTCTACCACAATCCGCTGGACGAATGGGCGGAGGACAAGGATCCGGACCTCGTCCGGAAGCTCATGCTCGGGGGTCTCTACGGCGGTTACCTGCGAGTCTTCGCACCACGCGGCGTGGTCGGCTACAGCGCTGAGCTGGACGGCCAGGTGCTCGCGATCGACGAGACCGGGAGCGATGGCGGACGAGACTGGTTCGGTGTCTTCTTCCCACTTCCGGCCGGCGCCACATCAGAGCTGGTTCTGCGCTGGAGCGTGCCGCTGGCCACGACGGACACCGGCCGCTACGACCTGCTGCTGCAGAAGCAGCCGGGAACTCGCGGGACCTGCCTCGCACTCGAAGTCAGCAAACCGGATGGTGTTCCGGCGGCGCTCGATGTCGAAGGGGGCAGCCAGGACGATGCGGGCCGCTTCTGCCTCGAGACAGATCTGTCCGTGAGCGCCGTCTTCGCAGACTGAGACTGCCGCCGGCCCGCGGGAGCGGTACGAACGGCAGTCGTGTCTACCGGCGGTCTGGTCGCGAGAGCCTAGCCGCGGGAGCGACGAGCGGCCAGGGTCAAACCGCCGGCGCCGGCCGCCAGGATGGCGGCGAGGCCGAGCAGCGGCGTAATCATTCCGTCACTATTCCCGCCGGTTGTGCCGGTGCCCGTCTCGGGGGGCTCGGGCGGCTTCCCGACGGGGATGATTGCCGTTGGCTTCTTGCCGTCGCAATCGGCTTCGAGCGTGATCGTGTCGCCCGTGCCGGTCTGAACGGTGAACGTGGCCTGGCCGTTGCCGTCGCTCGTAGCCGAAGGAGGCTCGCTCGAGGCACCGGGGCCCGTGACCGTCAGCGTAATGAGGATCCCCGCTTCGGCATGGCCGTCGCCATCCGTCGACGTGACCGTCACGGTGATGGTGGT
>CAZHMF010000187.1:0-3287 GCA_964533605.1 uncultured Anaerolineaceae bacterium | reverse complement strand
GTTGTCGTTGATCGTACCCTGACCGGCGATGCACCCGACCCAGTCGCCCCCCGCATTTCCATAGACATCGGTGCAGGTGAAACTCGCCGTGCCCACGTCGCAGTGGACCGCCTCTCCGGCCGTACCGAAGGCGATGATGCTGCGGTCCACCGTGACGGTGGAGCCATTCACCGACGCGATCCCACCGCCGTTGATGGCGAGATTGCCATGGAACGTGCAGCTGGTGAAGACCGGGTTGGCGTTGGTGTGAGCCGACGCTCCGCCGCCGGCGTCCAGTTCCCCGGCAGCAGCTCATCGAGCCGGTTGGCCGGCCATCCACCGGCAAGCTTCCGCAGGATGTCCGACAGGTACGCCAGAGCATCCACGCCATGGAGCGCACAGGTTCGCATCAGGCTGTAGAGAGTCGCGGCCCGCTCCGCACCGGCATCAGACCCCGCGAAGAGGTAATTCCGCCTTCCGAGTGCAAGACTGCGGATCTGCTGCTCGCAGAGGTTGTTGTCCAACGGCAGAATCCCGTCCTGAAGGAAGCGATTCAACGCCTCCCAGTTCCTGTTGCTGTAGGCGCAGGCCTTGGCCAGCGTGCTGGAAGGTGGCTCGCGTGAGAGCATCCTCAGAATCCATCGTTGATAGCGTCCCATGATCGACGCCGATCGGCTCTGCCGTAGCTCGAGCCGTTGCGCAGGCGTCAGCTTCCGGCGATCGGCCAGGTCCTCCACTTGATAGAGCTGGCCGATCAGCTTCAACGGGTAGGCCACCCGCACATCGGAGTCCACCAGCTCGTAGTACTTCCGCCGGGCGTGGGCAAGGCATCCCACTTCCGTCGCCTCCGCCTTCTTCCCGTTGTAGAGCCGGTCGAAAACGTTGGCCGCATCGGCTTGCAGGTAGCCCTTCCGGCCCCCGAAATAGCTCCAGGGGCCTTGCTCCCCCGTCCCATCTTTCGCGAAACGAAACAGCACGTACTTGCGATCCCCCACACCGCACCACATCGTCCCGCGGCGGATCCCCTGGCTATCGTTGCGGTCGAGCACCTTCAAGCCGCTGCCATCGATCTGTAGCTCCCGCGAGGCCATCGCCTTCTCGGCGATCCGCTCCACGATCGGCTCGACGTCGGTGGCCACCGCCGCGATCCAGCCGCACAGCGTCGACGTTGAGGTCTGCAGACCTCCACGCCGGTAGATCTCCACCAAGCGGGTCAGCGGAAGGTGCTGCTCGTACTTACTCACCGCCACGTGGGCCAGAAGAGCCGAGCCCGGCAGACCCTTCTCGATCGACTTCACCGGCCCGGGTGCCGTCCGCACCGTCTCCTTGCAACGGGAGCAGGCATACTTCGCTCGCCGGTGCTCCTCGACGACGAACTGGGCAGGAATGAGCTCCACGATCTCGCTGACGTCCTCTCCAATCTCGCCCATCGGCTCTCCGCACCCCGTGCAGCGCCGCTCCTCGACCCCCAGCTCGTGACGGATCACCCGGCGAGGCAGATCCTTCGAGGGACGCCGCCGACGCGGAGCCTGCCGAATCACCGGCACCTCGATCGCCGCGCGCTCGGCCGCCAGCGCCTTCTCGTCGGTCTCCGTCGCCTTGAGATCGGCCTCCTCACTGATCTCCTCTGCAATGCGCTCCAGCATCAACGAGATCTGATCGGGATTGATCCGCTCGCTCCGCCGTCCTGAGCGCTCTCGCTCCAAACGCATCAACTTCAGAACCAGATCGGTGTTCTGCTCATGAAGCTGCGAGAGCATGGCCAGGACCATCTCGATCGCCTCGTCCATACGTTCCTCGCACAACAGCGAGCGCAGATGCTCGCTGATCTCCTGCAGGTCGAGGGTCTTCTTGGTGGGATCCGCGGTGTGCACGAAGTCTTTTCACCCATTCTTCATCGGTACGCAAGAACATTCTCACCAGGAGTCCATCTTCTTCGACACCGAGCGCCACGCAGGTCGATTCCTTCGAGCATCAGCATCAACTCCGCCGCCTCCATCTCCACGTATCGCTTGCCCAGACGTGGAGCGCGAGGAAGATGAAAACGCTCTCGCTCGAGACGCTTGTAGATCAATAGATATCCGCTCGGCTCCCAGAGCAGGATCTTCAGGCGATTCGCCCTCCGGTTGATGAAGACAAACAAGCAGCCGGACAGAGGATCTCGGTGGATGATCTCCCGCGTCGCCGCGGCCAGGCCATCAAACCCGCGACGGAGATCGACCGGCTCGGCAGCCACGTAGATGCACACCGTGGAGGGAAGACTCAGCACTCCAGACCCTCCAGCACCCGCACCACCTCCACCAGCACGGCAGGATCGAAACCGGGGTGTACCACCACGCGGCGGGAGGACCGGAGCACGACCTCGATCTTTCCATTCCTCGATCGCGAGCCAGACTCAGAATCCGCCTCTCCGAGCAGGCGAACCGGATGGAAGCGAATCTCGGGTTCCTGCTCACGGCTGAGACGATCCCGCCAGCGGGCCAGACGGTTGCGGCACAGACCGTGTTCCCGGGCGAAGGCCGTCAGGTTCGTCCCGCTGTGCCGCCAAAGATCGAGGACCTCCCGGGCATCGGAGACCCGCCAGTACACCTTCTTCAGGGACGCAACCCTCCCACGATTCTTGCTGCTCCTGGACATCCCGCACCTCCCTTCCGTGCGGGCATCGTCTCAGTCAGAAGGCCGGAGGGCTACATGGGTTGGCCGAGGGGATACCGAGGAGGTGATTCTCCTTTGCAGTCCCGTGAGGCGTTTTGCGCTCTCTAAAGATAGGTGGTGCTACAGAAAAGTCACTTTTGACAGATTGGAGGCCTGTGATGTCACTCTGGAAAAAGAAAGTGGGAATCCCGATGGTTCTATTCTTCGGGCTGCTCTTGGGATCGGAAGTTTGGGGCGCAGGCCTTGACGGTGTCGAGATGCCGGGTGCCATTGTGGCGGGGGGCTCGCCCTCGTGGTATTCGGAGGTGCTTCAGACCCTGACAAATCAAGAGTACGAGATCAGTGAATCGAAGGCCGGTGTCCAAGCTCCCAACCGGGCGCAAGGCTTCCGGACCTACTTCGATGCGAACCGGATCGAAGTGGTGCCCCGCACGGCATCGCGATCGGAAGCTCCTTGGCGCTTCGGGTGGGAGACGATCGCCTGGGGCCGAGATAGCAACCTGGTGCCGGTGGGTTCCTCTCTTCTCCGGTCGGAGGGTGCGCGCGCGAAGTATGCATACAGCAGTGGGTTGGTGGAATGGTATGAGAACCGCCCGGAGGGCATCGAGCAAGGCTTCACTATCGAGCAGCGGCCCGCGGGGGGCGGGCCGCTT
>CAZHMF010000186.1:0-3327 GCA_964533605.1 uncultured Anaerolineaceae bacterium | reverse complement strand
TCTGGCTGCCCGACGCCATGGAGGGCCCGACGCCGGTCAGCGCTCTGATCCACGCTGCCACCATGGTTGTGGCGGGTGTCTATCTCACGGCCCGCCTCCTCCCGGTATTCGAGGCCGCGGACGGGATGCTGCTGATCATCACGATCGTCGGCCTCGTAACGGCCCTGCTCACCGGCTTCATCGCCTTTGCCCAGACGGATATCAAGAAGGTCCTCGCGTATTCGACGGTGGGCCAGCTCGGGTTCATGTTCGTTGCGCTCGGCTCAGGGAGCCCACAGGCCGCGATGTTCCACCTCATGACCCACGCTTTCTTCAAGGCGCTGCTGTTCCTCGGAAGCGGATCGGTCATCATCGGCACCCACCACAACCAGGAGATGGACAAGCTCGGTGGCCTCTGGAAGAAGATGCCGATCACCGGCACCACGTTCCTCCTCGGCTCGCTGGCGCTTGCCGGTGTCATCCCCCTGGCAGGGTTCTGGAGCAAGGACGAGATCCTCGCGTCCACACGGGACCACTGGGAGGGCGGCTGGGCGACTGTGCTGTTGAGCCTCGCCGCGGTGCTGACCGCGGCCTACACGACGCGACTCTTCATCCGGACCTTCCTTGGAAAGCCGCAGGACGAGGAAGTGCACGAGCACGCGCGGGAAACCTCGTTTGTGATGACCTTCCCTCTCGTCTTCCTGGCGTTCCTGGCGGTCGTGTCGGGCCTGGTCGTCTTCTCGGATGTGGGCGATGCTCTGGGGTTCCCGGGCGGATTCACGGAGTTTGTGTTCAATCTCGAAGAGGGGCCGCACCATTACGAAATCGACTCCGCCATCGCGGCCCTGTCCATCCTGATCGGCGCGGTCGGGATAATCGCAGCGGGCTGGGTGTACTGGGGCGGCAGCCTGAGCCGGTCCACCACCATGGCCGAGCGAGCGCCGGGCCTCTACCGGGTGCTCCAGAACAAGTTCTACTTCGACGAGGCTTACCAGTACGCGATCGACCGCGGAGTCCTCGGATTCAGCTATCTCGTGAGCTGGTTCGACCGCTACGTGGTGAACGACACAGGGGTCGATGGATCGGCCCAGCTGACCGGTTACAGCGGGTACCTGCTCAGGCGCCTTCAGACCGGACGGGTACCGAACTACGCCCTGGCGATCTCGCTTGGTGTGGTTGGGTTGACGGTCGTTGGTTTGGTGTTGAGGAACTAGCGAATGACGTTCGACGAGGGACAGGGCTACGTGGTTCTCGCCACTCTACTGGCACCGGCGGTCGCCATGACGGTCGTCCTGCTGCTCCCTGGCACGCAGAAGATGGCCGTCCGCTATGCCTCGCTGCTGTTCGCATCGCTGATGCTCGGTCTTTCGACCTACATCTTCGTCGCCTACCAGTTCGGCGAGTCGGCGAGCCAGATCCAGATGGAGCTCCAGTGGGCGTGGGTGGAGAACATCGCCTTCCTCGGGGAGAACGGGATCTCACTTCATCTCGGCGTCGACGGAGCTTCATCGCTGCTCGGCCTTCTCACCGGGATCGTTGCATTCGCGGGGACGCTCACCGCATGGAAGCTCGACTACCGGACGAAGGACTTCTTCATCCTTTTCTGGACGCTCGTGACGGGCGTTTACGGCACGTTCTTCTCGCTCGACCTCTTCTTCTTCTTCTTCTTCTACGAACTCGCGGTGGTGCCGCTCTACCTTCTCATCGGTGTCTGGGGATCGACGCGAAAGGAGTACGGAGCGGCGAAGTTGACGCTGATGCTTGTCGCCGGCTCGGTGGCGATCTGGATTGGAATCTTCGCCGTGTTCAACGAAGCGGGGCTCGGGACGTTCGACATGCCGGCGCTCTGGCGGGCGGGCGAGAATGGCACGCTGGACGCGAACTTCCAGAAGACGTTTTTCCCATTCATGGTCGTGGGTTGTGGAGTGCTGGCCGCGCTCTGGCCGTTCCACACATGGTCGCCCGATGGTCACATGTCCGCGCCGACAGCTGTGTCCATGGTTCACGCGGGCGTTCTCATGAAGCTCGGCGCTTTCGGGATCATCCGCCTCGGGATTCAGCTGTTTCCCGAAGGCGCCGAGTTCTGGATGCCGTCCCTGATGGTGCTCGGGACGATCGGGGCAGTCTACGGGGCAGTGGGTGCCCTCACCCAAAGGGATTTCAAGCTTATCTCGGGCTATAGCTCCGTCAGCCACATGGGCTACGTGCTCATGGGACTGGCAACACTCAATGCGATCGGCATAACGGGAGCGGTGCTCCAGATGTTCAGCCACGGGGTGATGACGGCCCTCGTCTTCCTCATGATTGGGGCGATTTACGACCAGTCCCACACACGTGACATGACCGACTACGGAGGCATTGCGAGAGTGATGCCCCTGTGGGTCATCTTCTACGGGATCGCAGGCCTGGCAAACGTCGGCCTGCCCGGCCTTTCTGGTTTCACGGCGGAGTTCCACATCTTCGTCGGAACGTTCCAGTCGTACCCGGTCGCCGGGGCGCTGGCGATCGGCGCAGCGGCGGTCACGGCAGCCTACATGCTGAGGATGTTCTCGATTGTGTTCTTCGGTCCTCTCCAGCCGCGATGGAAGGACACACTCCATGACCTCACGCCCGTGGAGGCACTCGCAGGGGGGACGCTGATTGCCTCGATGCTGGTGATGGGACTCTGGTGGGCGCCGTTCACTGATCGGGTGGCGCACACAGTGACAGCGTGGGTGGCGGTCTGATGGGCGAACGGGACTACACCATCTTCATTCCGGAGCTGATAGCCTGCGGCTTCGCGTTTGCGATCCTGGCGGCGGAACTCCTGCTTCCGAAGATCCGGCGAGAGCTGCTTGCCTACCTGACCGCGTCCGGCGCTCTGGCCTGGGGAATCGCGGCGCTGTTCTACATCGGCGACTCACCGGTTCGTTTTCAGGAGATCATCTACAGCGACGATTTCACGACCTTCTTCCGGCTTCTCGGCGCCGGCATCGTGCTGATCACCGCGCTCATGTCGGCCCACCACATCGGCGGCCGCGTGCAGACGGCGTCGGAGTATTACGGCCTCCTGCTCATCGGCGGCTCGGCGATGGTCTATATGGCCGCTGCACGTGAACTTATCACCGCCTACATCTCTCTGGAACTTCTGAGCTTCTGTCTGTACGTACTGGTCGGGTATCTGAGGCGCGACCGGTTTAGCGCCGAGGCCAGCCTCAAGTACATACTGCTCGGCGCCTTCGCGAGCGCGATGTTCCTCTACGGCATGAGCCTCCTCTACGGACTGACGGGGACCACCACATATGCGGGCATAGCCGAGGGGCTTGCGACACGCGGAGACGACACGACCATCGCGACGGTCGTCGGGCT
>CAZHMF010000185.1:0-3343 GCA_964533605.1 uncultured Anaerolineaceae bacterium | reverse complement strand
CTCCCCGCTCTTCCCCCTGGGGTGGCGGTGGGCGCCTCGGGGGGGGGGTTCTTTGCGGCCCCCCCTCTCAGCGATGACAGCGAGGACCCTGCGGCAGCCGGTCCGGCCGCCCAGCTCCCGGGTGGACAGGGAACGACCGCGGGTCTGCTCCCGCCGGGGGATGGCGCCCGGTCCGGCGCCGTGAGTCCCCGCCCGCCCCAACCGCTCGGCTGGGGCGGAAGCTCCGGAGCCGCAACGGCGGATGACAAGCTGGGAGAGGAAGACCGGAGCGCTCCCTGGTACGGCTGCCGGGCTGCCCTGCCGGCTATCGCTGCCGGCACCGCCTTCGATCTCTCCCGTGCCTCTTTCGACCTTCGATTGTTGGGCGAGGGATACGTTCTTCTGAGCGTAAACGTCTACGCGGAGGGCGAATGCGAGGATGGACAGGATGCAGGCGAAGGGACGCTCGTGGTCGAGACCGCCTGGCGCCAGGAAGACTCCAGCTCCGAGGTCTACATCACGCAGCGGGTCTCGCCGGAGCCGCAGGCCAACTACGTCTCTGCCAACGGCGGGCAGGTCTGGAGCGATGGATACCTTTTCAGCGCCTGGATGAACTCGTTCGTGGTGTATGCAGAAGCAGATGGGGTCACTCCCGGCGCGGCCGTGGACACGGTCCGCGCGCCGGATGCGCAGGACAACTCAGCGGATCTCCGGGCCATCCTCCGCCGGCTGGCACCGTCCGTGGGAGAGGCCTGCTTCTACGAGCAGTTCCAGGGAAGCTGGGGCGACCTCTCAGAGCTGGGAATTGGCGATCCGCGGCCGGCCATCCCGGCGGGTCTCTTCGAGCAGTACGCAGAGTTCACAGTCTTCCGGGCTCCCCCGGACGACTGCAACGTTCCCGCCCTGGCGGTGCCCGCGAGCTTCTCGGCGAGCTGGGGCGCGGAAGGCCGCGACGGCAAGGGGGAATGGATCTACGTCAGCGCCGGCGCCATAGGTCCCGGCGAGACGCCGGGCGCGGGTTATGTCGATGAGGGAAGCGCGTACTGGTCCGACGGCCGTTACTACTACAGCGTCAGCGCCTACGGCGAGGAGGGGCCGATCGGCCGGTCGACCATCGAGGCAATTGCTCGCGCCCTGGACTCTGAATTCGCGTCCGCCTGCTTCGTCCAGAGCCGCGCACTGACGGAGGGGGATCTTGAGAGCCTGGGGCTCCCGTCGCCGGACGCCCCGACCGGCTGGAAGGTCGCGAGGTCCAGCCTCCAGATCACGGAGCTCCCGGGCGCTGACTGCGAGGAGATCCCGGACGCCGGCTACTACCCGCAGGTCAATCTCTACTGGACCATCGAGGGCGACGGCGGGACGATCGACGTGAGCGTGAATCGGTACGGGGACGGGACCACCCCAGGGTTCGAAGGTTATATCTACGAAGGCGGGCTCAGCTGGACGTCGGCCGACGGCCTTCAGTTCTCCGTCAACGGCTGGAAGGAGGACGGCTCGGGCGTGGTGGAACGGGAGACGCTCATCAGCGTCGCCCTCTCGCTCGACCCGACGCTCGATGTGGACACCCTTTCGGAAGGGCCGGTGGAAGGGCCGATCGCCGTTCCGAGGGATGGCCCCTTGCCCGTTACCGACGCCGCAGAGTAGCAGCTCTCCGCGAGAGTGAGGGGCAGATGGGTCTTGCCGCCGCCGCTCTCGAAGGCGGACGGAAGAGGAGAGGGCGGGAGCTGCTTCCTCATGCGATGCCCCCTGTTCATCAGGGGCGCATCGCGTCACTATGGGGCCGGCGGTCGACACTGCCCGAATCGCCGGCATCGGTCCAGCGGATTACGGACGACTTCGACCGGCCGAAAGGGTCACCGATGACTGTTCTTCCCGATGCCACCGAGCTCGCCGACCTGGTCCGCCGGGGTGAGGCGTCGCCGGCCGAGCTGGTCGAGGACGCAATCGCCCGAATCGAGGCGCTCAACCCGCAGATCAACGCCGTCATCCACCCCCGCTTCGAGGCGGCCCGGGAGGAAGCAGCGGGAGACATCCCCGACGGACCCTTCCGTGGCGTGCCCTTCCTGGTCAAGGACCTCGGCTGCGCGATCGGAGGCGAACCCCACTACCAGGGCTGCCGTGGTCTCAAGGAGGCCGCCTTCCGTGCACCCCACGATTCCTACCTCTACCAGAGATTCAAAGAACTCGGTCTCATAGCCCTCGGCCGGACCAACACGCCCGAATTCGGCTCCACAATCACCACCGAACCGGTCGTCTACGGGCCGACGCGCAACCCCTGGAATCTGGACCACTCCGTTGGTGGTTCGAGCGGTGGGTCGGCCGCCGCGGTTGCGGCCGGGCTTATCCCCCTTGCCCATGGCAACGACGGTGGCGGATCGATCCGGATCCCGGCCGGCGAGTGCGGGCTTGTGGGGCTGAAGCCGACGCGAGGTCGGGTCTCGCAAGGACCGGATCTCGGCGAGGGCTGGGCCGGGGCCACGATCGACGGCGTCGTCACGCGCAGCGTGCGCGACACCGCCACCGCGCTCGACGGCATCAGCGGGCCGGGCCTCGGCGACCCCTACTTCGCGCCACCGCCGGCGCGTCCCTTTGTCCGGGAGGTCGGGACCGACCCCGGCCGTCTTCAGATCGGCCTCGCCCCCACGGTCTCGATCGGGGCCACCGATCCCGAATGCCGGGCGGCCGTGGAGAACGCCGGCAAGCTCCTGGCCGAGCTGGGCCACCAGGTCGAGGTGGCCCAGCCGAAAGCCCTCGTCGAGCCGGAGTTCAACGACCACTTCATCAACATCCTCGCCGCCTCGTCGGCGGCCGATTTCGCGAGCTGGGGTGCGGCCATCGGTCACCCGCTGACGGAAGCCGACGTCGAGCCCGGCAACTGGGCCTTCTTCGAGATAGGCCAGACGATATCCGCCGCCGCCTACATCGCCAGTGTGCAGTGGATGCACGCCTGGCAGCGGCGTATGGCGGTCTGGTGGGCCGACGGCTTCGATGTGCTGGTCACCCCGACGCTGGCCGTCCCGCCGCCCGAGATCGGCTGGCTCAGTGATCCGGAGCAGGGTCTCGCTCGGGTTACTGAGATCCTTCTCTTCACGGCGCAGTTCAACATGACCGGCCAGCCCGCCATCTCGCTGCCGCTTCACCAAACTGCGGATGGGCTGCCCGTCGGCGTGCAATTCGCGGGGCCCTACGCGGGAGAAGACCTGCTGCTTCGCCTCGCCTCTCAGCTGGAGTCGGCGGCGCCCTGGGCGGCGCGGGTCCCCCCTGTCTGGGCCGGCTGAAGTCCGGTTGGGGGCAGCTGGTGACGTCCTGCAGTCTGTGTTCCGGACGCCTCCGCGTTGTCCCTCATCCGCTCGAGCAAGACGGT
>CAZHMF010000184.1:0-3344 GCA_964533605.1 uncultured Anaerolineaceae bacterium | reverse complement strand
TGCCGGCTCACGCAGCTTCTCGGTACTCGTTGATGAGTCCGCGACAGCGGGTCGCTCGGGAGATGCCAAGGGGTGGTGCAGGGTCGCTTTTCGCTACTCCAGAGCTCAAGCTCATCATCGCCCGCGCAGCGTGGTGAACTGGCCACGATCCATTTTCCGGCACCAACAAGGTTTGATACCTTTCGCTGCCGGGAAACATGGTCACCAGATGGACACTATTGATCAGGTTGCTAAGCACATATCGTCTTAACAGAAGAGCCGAGCGCAGCGCCTTCTGAACTCGGCTCCCACCATAATTCTTTGGTAGCGCGTAGGGGATTCGAACCCCTGATCTCCGCCTTGAAAGGGCGGCGTCCTGGGCCTCTAGACGAACGCGCCAACCGCTTGCCAGATTAGCATGAGCCGCTCTTTGGGGACCGGGACTGCGGCCGAAGGCCGCCTCTCATTTGACTCTCTCCTCGACTCCGTGCGGCCCCGGCGCCAGGTTCACCGCCGCGTTTATCAGCCCGACGTGCGAGAAGGCCTGCGGGAAGTTCCCCAGCTGCCGCTTCGCCACCGGGTCGTACTGCTCCGCCAGCAGCCCCACGTCGTTCCTGATCGCGAGGATGCGCTCGAAGACCTCCCGCGCCTCGCTCCGCCGGCCCGCGAGAGCGAGGTTGTCGACGTACCAGAGGGTGCAGATGAGGAACGTCCCCTCGCCGCCCGCCAGTCCGTCCACTCCCCCCTCCGTCTGGTACCGGTTGACGAAGCCGTCGTGCAACAGCCCCCGCTCCACCGCCGCCAGGGTGCCCGCCACCCGTGGGTCCGTCGCCGGGAGAAACCCGACGAGCGGAATGAGAAGGAGCGAGGCGTCGAGCTGCTTCGAGCCGTACGACTGGACAAAGGAGCCGCGTTCGACGTCGAAGCCGTGCTCGAGGATCTCGCTTCGGATCTCCTCCCGCAGCGCTTTCCAGTGTTCGGTCGGGCCGTCCGCGCCGAAGCGCTCCACCGCCTTCACTGCGCGGTCGAACGCGACCCAGCACATGACCTTCGAGTGCGTGAAATGGCGGCGCGGCCCCCTCACCTCCCAGATCCCCTCGTCGGGCTCCCGCCAGGCTTGATCCAGATGATCGAGGAGGGAGCGCTCCACCGCCCACGAGTCGCCGTCGCGGGCCAGCCCCGCTTTTCGCGAGAAGTGCATGGCGTCGGCGATCTCGCCGAAGACGTCGAGCTGCGACTGGCCCGCCGCGCCGTTGCCGACCCGCACAGGCCGGCTCCCTTCGAAGCCTGAGAGCCAGGGCAGCTCGAACTCGGGGAGGAGCCGCTCGCCGTCGAGCCCAAACATGATCTGGAGCTGCGATGGCTTGCCCGCCACGGCCCGCAGGAGCCAGGAGCGCCAGCGCTCGAGCTCCTCGCGCAGCCCGGCGAGGTGAAAGGCGTAAAGCGCAAACGTGGCATCTCGCAACCAGCAGTAGCGGTAGTCCCAGTTGCGTTCGCCGCCGATCAGTTCCGGGAGCGATGTCGTGGCCGCGGCGACGATGCCGCCGGTCTCGCGGTGGGTCAGCGCCTTCAGAGTGAGCAGCGAGCGTTCGACCGCGTCTGCCCAGGGCTCGCCGGGGAGGTCCTTCGGAGTCCAGTCGTTCCACCACGCTATCGTCTCGGCCAGCGCTCGCTCAGGGTCGCACGGCTCCGGCTCGTCGGCGCCGGCGGCATGCCAGGTCAGCACAAAGGGCACGCGGTCGCCCGGCCGGACCGTGAACCGCGAGACGCTGTGGAAGTCGCGGCCCTCGACGGCGACCGGCGTCTGGAGGTCGACCACGTTGGGCCCGGCGATGGCGTGGATGCCGAGGTCAGTTCGCCGCACCCAGGGGATCGTGCGGCCATAGGAGAAGCGAAGGCAGAGGTCCGATTCCACCTCAACGGTGCCTCGGACGCCCTCCACGATCCGTACCAGGTCGGCCCTCCCCGGCGCCGATGTCGGCGGCATGAAATCGATGAGGCGGATCGCCCCCTCGTGCGTCTCGAGGGTCGTGTGGAGGACGAGCGTTGCCCCGGCGTAAGTGCGGCTTACGGCAACTATATCTCCCGTGGGGCATATTCCCCAGGAACCGTTGTCCTCGTCGCCGAGGAGCGAGGCAAAACAGGCGGGAGAGTCGAAGCGGGGGAGGCAGAGCCAGTCGATCGCGCCGTCGGCGCAGACCAGCGCCGCCGTGCGGGTGTCGCCGATGATCGCGTAGTCCTCTATTCGGCCTGCCAAAAGGGCTCCTTCCTGGCGGAGGGCTTTCGTCGCGGGCCGTGGTCCATCGAACTCAGCGCCTCCGCATCTCGCCCGCGAGGGGCAGCCCCTCCGCCATCTCCCGGGGCTCGAAGTTGCGCTCGCACCAGCGGTCCAGCGTCTCTCTCTCGGCGATGTATTCGAAGAGCGGCACGCCATAGCCGCACGACGTCTGCACCTTCTCGACGTCGACGAAGAATGCCTGCCGGACGTACGGGTGGGCATCGTCGCAAAATGCCTCGCGATGCTCGGCCAGCAAGAGGTCGTCGAGGTCCACCCTGCGTCCGCGCCCCAGGAGGCGGAGGATGCCGGCGGTCTTCCCGAAGCTGCAGAACATGAGCGTGATCTTCCCGTTCTGGGCGGACTGTTCGGCCGTCGCGTTCCCGCTGCCCGGGTAGTCCAGCCAGCCCACGAGATTCGGGCCCAGAACGTGGACGAGCGTTCGCCCCTTCGGTGAGAGGTTCGGCCAGCTCTCCCCATCCATGTCAGACGGTGCCGTTGCCACGAAGAAGAGACGCTGGTCCTCGATGAACTGCCGGTGTGTCTCTTCGATGCTCTCGAACCAATCGGCCATTTCAGCTCCTACTGGGAGTAGTCCACGCTGAGCCATCGCTCGGGCTTCAGGCGGACGAGGATGGAGTCGCGTTCATCACCGCCACCCATCTGTTTCACGTAGGCGTCACCGCCGGCCTCGCCGAGGTAACGGCGGGCCATCGGCCGCAGGTCCCGCTCGGTCTGCGACTGCTCAACTGTGAACGGGCCCTCAACGGTTACATACTTGTAGGGCGGCGTTTCCGTCTGAGCGACGAGTGTGAGACGGCTCGCATTCTCGATCAGACGGCCCTTCCGCGACTTCCTGCCGGTGAGGAAGACGACGTCGCCGCCGGGTTCGTAGTCGTACCAGATGGGCACCGTCAGTGGTCCCCGATCACCGTCCGCGATGCTCACGATGCCGACGTGCACGTCCGCCAGGAACGCCTCCCGGTCCTGCTTGTTCATTCGAACTCCTTCCACAGCCATGTTATGGGATCCGGCCCGCTGTACTCGCGGCACCTGTGCTGGGATGAGAAGGCCGGCTATCCCATCGGAG
>CAZHMF010000183.1:0-3410 GCA_964533605.1 uncultured Anaerolineaceae bacterium | reverse complement strand
GACCAGCAGAACCTGGCCCTCTGCCCACAGCCCCTCGCCCGTCACGTCCAGCACGTCGTTCCAGACCGTCAGCTCGACCGAGTCCGTCAGGTCTTCCAGGTCCACCACGTAGAAGCGCCGTCCATCCCGGGTTGTCCGAGCCTGGACCCTGCTCACGAGGCCGGCGACGGTGATGGTCTCGCCCGCAAGCTCGGCCGAGATGTCCGCCAGACTGTGGGTTGTGTGCTCCGAAAGGGCCTTGGCGGCCGCCTGGAACGGGTGCTCGGAAATGTAGACGCCGAGTAGTTCGCGCTCCCACCCCAGGAGGATCTCCTTCGGCCGGGGCGCCTCTTCGAGCTCCAGTGCCGGGAGGGGCGTGTCGACCTCGTCACCGAAGAGGTCGAACATTGTCGACTGGCCGCTTTCGCGCAGCTCGCGCTCCCGCCGCGCCAGGTTGATCAGACGGTCGGCGTTTGCAGCGAGGGTTCCTCGATCGTACCCGAGACCGTCGAGAGCCCCGGCCTGAGCGAGATGCTCCATCGTACGGCTCGTTGCGTTGGTGAGATCGGCCCGTTTGCAGAAGTCCTCGATGTCCCGGAAGTGCCCATCCTTGTCACGGGCGGCGAGGATGCCTTCGATGGCGCCGGACCCGATGTTCTTGACGACTCCGAGGCCGAAGCGGATCGCCCGGCGTCCGTCCGGCAGAGGCTCTATGGTGAAACCGTCGGCACTGGCATTGACGTGGGGCGGAAGGACATCGATTCGGTCTTTGGCGCATTCGGCGACGGATGCCGCAATGCGCGCATACGGATCCGGGGCTGCTTTCGCCTGCTGAAGCACGGCGGTGAGGTACTCGACGGGGTAGTGGGCTTTCAGGTAGGCGGTCTGGTAGGCGATGTTGCCGTAGCACCAGGCGTGGGCCTTGTTGAACGCGTAGCCGGCAAAGGGTTCGATCAGCGCGAAGACCGCTTCGGCGTCCTCGCGCGAGTGTCCGCCGGCGATTGCGCCGTCGACGAAACGCTCCTTTTCCGCCGCCATGATGTCGGCCTTCTTCTTGCCCATCGCTTTCCGCATCACGTCGGCCTGGCCGAGCGTGTAGCCGGCGAATTCCCGGGCGATGAGCATCACCTGATCCTGGTACACGATCACGCCGTACGTTTCGTCGAGGATCCCTGCGAGGTCCGGATGGGGATAGTGGATCGACATCGTGCCGTGTTTCGACTTGATGTATGCGGGGATGTGCTGCATCGGGCCGGGACGGTAGAGCGCCACCATCGCGCAGAGGTCGGCGATGCTCGTCGGCTGGAGTTCCTGGATGTAGCGTCGCATACCTGCCGACTCAAGCTGGAAGACACCAAAGGTGTCGCCCCGTCCCAGCATCGCCATGGTCTTCTCGTCGCCATCCGGCAATGCAGCAAGGTCGAGGTCGTTCCCGGAGGTGCCGGCAATCAGCTCGACGGTTCGCTGCAGGATGGTGAGGTTGGAGAGGCCGAGGAAGTCCATCTTCAGTAGACCGATCCGAGCGACCTGGTCCATCGCGAACTGGGTCATTGGAACGCTTGTCTCGTCGCCCCGGGTCGGGCGCTGCAGGGGCACGTGCTCTATCAGGGGATCGCGGGAGATCACGACGCCGGCAGCGTGGGTACTTGCGTGACGGGCAACTCCTTCCAACTGGCGGGCCGTGTCGATGAGGCGTTGAACGCGAGGGTCGGCCGCCATGAGCTCGCGCAGCTCGATGGTCTGCTCCACTGCATCGGCGAGCTTCACATGAAGCTCATTGGGGATGAGCCTCGCTACGCGGTCGGTTTCGCCATAGGTCATGCCCATGGCGCGACCGACATCCCTCACAGCGGCTTTCGCTCCCAGGGTCCCGAAGGTGATTATCTGAGCGACCTTGTCCTCACCGTAGTGCTCGTAAGCGAACCGGATCATCTCGTCGCGGCGGTCGTCAGCGAAGTCGAAATCCACGTCCGGCATTTCCCGCCGCTCGAGGTTCAGGAAACGCTCAAAGACAAGTCCTGCTTCGACCGGGTTGATGTCCGTTACGCCGAGCCCGAAGAGTGCGAGCGAAGCGGCCGCCGATCCCCTGACGCCCATCCGGATCCCTTCGCGGCGAGCGAAGTCGGCGATCTCCTTCACGACGTAGTAATAATCAGTGAAGCCCGTTTCGCCCAGCACATCGAGTTCGTAGGAGAGGCGCTCTTCGAGCTCAGTCGTGACGGTGCCGACACGCTTCTGCAGTCCTTCGATACAGAGCTGGTGGAGGTACTCGCGGCTCTCGCGGCCTGGTGGGAGCGGCGGCTCCGGCAGGAGCTGGCGGTCGAACGTGAGGTCGAGATCGCACGCTTCGGCGACCATCTGTGTGTTTGCGAGGAACTCCGGATTATCGGGGAAGAGGGCGCCCATCTCATCTTCACTCATGAGCCAGTAGCCGGAGCCCTCAAAGCTGAAGCGGTTCGCCTCGTCCAGAGTGGAGTTGGTACCGATACAGAGAAGCGTGTCGTGTGCGGTGGCTTCATCGGGAAGTGTGAAGTGGCTGTCGTTCGTCGCCACGACCGGGATTTCGAGCTCCCGCCCGATATCGGCGATAGCGGGATTGAGGCGGGAGAATTTCTCGTCGTGGTGGTCCTGAACCTCGAGGTAGTAGTGGCCGTCGAACACTTCCCGGTACCAGCCTGCGACCTCCGCAGCGGCGTCGCGATTGCCGGCCTGCAGGTGCTGGTGGAACTCCGACGATGGACAGCCGCTGAGCGCGATCAACCCCGCGCTGTGAGCGGCGAGGAGTTCGCGGTCGATGCGGGGTTTGTAGTAGTAGCCCTCCAGGTTCGCCCGTGTCGTCAGAGAGATCAGGTTCTTGTAGCCCTCGAGGTTGCGCGCCAGAAGCACGAGGTGGAACGGCTGGCTCTCGGACCGTTCGCGGGAGAGGCGGCTCGAGCGAGCCACATAGGCCTCCATACCGATAATCGGCTTGAGGCCACGGCTAACCGCCTCACCGTAGAAGTCCACGGCGCCATGCATGGCCCCGTGGTCGGTGATCGCGATCGCTTCCTGTCCGAGATCCCGGACCCGGTCCATTAGTGGGCCGATGCGCGACATCCCATCGAGAAGGGAATACTCGGTATGAGTGTGTAGGTGCGTGAACATTTTTCCAGGGCTTGCTGGAGTCTACACCCGGCAGCTCCGAGGTGGGGCCTTGGGCCGCCCCGGAATCGTCAATGTTTCAGCCTGATATGAGTGTGTTGGCGCTCCTGCGCCGTTGCCGCGGGTCTGCACCGGCTCTACTGAACTACGAGCGCCGCGCTGAGCCGTTTCATCGCATCCTCCGGTTTCACGCAATCGACCCATACGCCTCGATTCCCCCAGGCGCGCCCGGTGTTGGCGGCCAGCCCTTTGAGCGCACCTCCAATGATGGCCGCCGGCAATCCGTCCTT
>CAZHMF010000182.1:0-3473 GCA_964533605.1 uncultured Anaerolineaceae bacterium | reverse complement strand
TTCCCTCGTGAGCTGTCTCGGGCGAAGGAAGTGCGCCGGAGGCTGAGTCAGGGGGCGCGGGCGTACCCTGAGCGAATCGCCTCCGGAAGGGGCGGCTGCCGTTCAACAGGGTCGGGACTGTAGCCGTCTGCCGGAAGGCACGACTGTCATCGACGGGGGAGAACCGCACCGACGCTCGCCTTCGTCACTCCGGTCGTCTGGGGACCATTACCTTGCGCTTGAAGTAGCAGACCTCTTCTCCGCGCTGGTTGAAGCCTCGAGTCTCCACGGTCACGATTCCGCGGTCGCCGGATGACGTTTCGCGTTTCTCGAGCACGAGCGTCTCGGCCCTGATCGTGTCGCCGTGGAAGGTCGGCTTGGAGTGCTTGAGGGTCTCCACCTCGAGGTTGGCGATGGCCTTGCCGGAAACGTCCGGAACGCTCATCCCGAGCACGAGCGAGTACACGAGGTTGCCGACGACGACGTTCTGCTTGAAGTGTGTCTCCTCCTCTGCGTACCAGCGATCCGAATGAAGCGGATGGTGGTTCATTGTGATGTCGCAGAAGAGATGGTCCTCGGTCTCCGTGATGGTCTTCGAAGGCCAGTGCCTGTAGACGTCACCGGGCTCGAACTCCTCGTAATACCGCCCGAATCTGTCGCGGCCGTCGTGCACTGCCATGTCTGAACCCCCGTGTTTCGGCTTGGAGTTTCAGTATCCACGGCGGCCGGGCTTGTCACCAGGCGTGACAGCGGGCCCGTGTAGACTCCGCATATGTTGTTCGGAGACCCTGCCTTCATCGACACCAGCCTCGATTCCCGAGCGATCACCTTCGAGAACCCAAACGGTGCACGGGGGGCCGGCGGCACCGCGGCGCACGGCCGGAAGGGCGCGCCGAACCGGCTGATGCGGCCCGGCGAGCGGGCTGTCCTGGCGGACATCGATGGCCCCGGCACGGTCCGGCATATCTGGATGACCTTCCCACCGGCTCCGCCGGAGGACATGCGGGCGGTCTGGATGGAGGTCTTCTACGACGGCGCTGCCAAGCCGAGCGTCTCAGTGCCGTGCCTGGACTTCTTCGGTCTCCCCCACGGCCGCCCGGTCCCGCTGGTGTCGGCACTGACGGCAGCTCAGGAGGGGCGGGGATTCAATGCCTACTTTCCGATGCCGTTTCGTCGCCACCTTCGCGTGGAGCTTACGAACAGCTCGTCGCGGGACATCTCGTTCTATTACCAGATCGATCTGACGTTGCAGAGAGACATCGTCGCGGGGCTGGGCTACCTCCACGCCGCTTTCACAAGGGAGAATCCGACCGTTCCGCTACGCGACTTCGTCATCACCGATGGATTGAAGGGGCCCGGCCGGTTCCTCGGCTGTGTCGTCGGCGTGAGAGTGCTCGACGACGGGAACTGGTACGGCGAGGGCGAGGTCAAGGTTTATCGAGACGGAGACGCGGAGCTTCCGACGATCTGCGGGACGGGCCTCGAGGACTATGTCGGCTCTGCCTGGGGGATGGGTCCTCACACGGCTCTCTACGGTGGGGCGCCGCTCGATGTCAGGTCACCGGATCGGCCGCCCCAGCCGGACTTCGTGGGGTTCTACCGGTGGCACGTGCCGGACCCCATCGTGTTTGCCGACGGGCTCCGGGTCACGATCCAGCAGATCGGTGCGACGTGGTTTCGAGAAGACGACGAGGACGGGTTCCGGCGCTTCGCCGATTCTCACGCCGCCGCCGGCAGTGGCTGGGACCGGGATGTCGACGGACTCGTCGCGCGGGGGATCTACGAGCGAAGCGACGACTACTGCGCGACGGCCTTCGTCTACTGCAGGGAGCCGCAGGCCGTCCCGCGGCTCGACCTGAGCCTGGCGCTGGCCGGAATCGAGCGGAAGCAGTACGAGCGGCCTTCCCGCTTCGAGCGTCCCGGAGGCGGGGGCTAGTCGAGCGTTTTCGATCCGGTGTGCGGTGCGCCCACGAGGATGGCCATGTTGCCGTCCGGGTGCCGGTTCTCGTACATGAGCTGGTGGCACTCACCGGTCTCGCTGAACTCGAAGACGCGAGAGAGACAGGGGTCGATCTTGCCGGCCAGGACCAGGTCGTTGAACGCGTAGGCCTGCTCGTCGTTCGCGAAGTGCGATCCCTGGATCCGCTTCTGGCGCATCCAGACGTAGCGGAGGTCGAGGTCGGCGTTGAATCCGGTCGTTCCTGCACAGATGACGACCATCCCGCCTGTGTCGCAGACGAACATCGAGGTTGGCATCGTGTCCTGTCCCGGATGTTCGAAGACGATCCGGGGGTTCGCGCGCTCGCCGAGGATGTCCCAGATTGCCTTCCCAAAGGCGCGTGCGCCTTTGCTGAATTCGGCGGTCGCCTCTTCGTCTTCCGTGTCGGGCAGGCGGCCCCAGTGGTCGAAGTGGCGGCGGTTGATGCAGCCGACGGCACCGAGGTTGCCGCAGAACTCGAACTTCGCTTCGCTCGAGACGACGGCGATCGGTTTCGCCCCGGCGTTGGCGGCGAGCTGGATGGCCATGGAGCCGAGGCCGCCGGCACCGCCCCAGACGAGGACGACGTCGTCCTCCCTGAGGGTGTGGGGAGGCCAGGCTTGGAGCATGCGGTAGGCCGTCGAGCCGACGAGGGTGGGTGCGGCCGCTTCCTCCCAGGTGAGGTGAGGTGCCTTCGGCATGCACTGATGGGCCTGGACCTTCGTGAACTGGGCAAAGGCGCCCCAGTTCGTCTCGTACCCCCAGATCTTGTAGGTGGGATCGAACATCGGGTCATCGCCGGCGAGCACTCGCGGGCCCTCCGGATCCCAGGTGCCGCAGTGGATGACGACCTCATCGCCGGCCTTCACGTTTCGGACGTTCTCACCGACCGCGTAGACGATGCCGGCGGCGTCGGAGCCGCCGACGTGGAAGTCTTCGGGCTCGCCGCCTCGGTTGCGGGCTCGAATGACATCGACGGGCGCGCCCAGCGACGCCCATACGTTGTTGTAATTGACCCCCGCCGCCATCACGTAGACGAGCGCGTCGTTGGGCCCGATTTCGGGGACGGGCAGGACCTCAGGCTGGAAGCCCTTGCGAGGCTCGCCGAAGCGCGACTGGCGGATCGCCTGGGCGTGCATCCGGGCCGGTACGTGACCTGGCGGTGGGTGCTCACCCAGTGCATAGAGATCCTTTCGCTCGTCGGTTCGGGGCATGTGGGTCAAACCTTCAACGGGAGTGTGTTACGGAGACCGGGACAGGATTCGAGTCTACCGGAGGGCGATAGCGCGGGCTATGCCCTACCCACTGATGGTGGGGGCCGGCGCCCTTCGGGGTGCGGCTCGGAATCGGGATTCTCAGGGAGACAGCCGCCGCTCCGGCAATACGCGGGTCCGAGCCGGCGGCTGTTGCCGGCGGGCGCGGTCCTGCTGCGGATTGCGGATGAGATTCCGGGGGTGTGCTGGGTGGGGGGCAACCCCGGCGCGGGCCGGGCCGCGTAGCCGAGAGGAGAACTCCG
>CAZHMF010000181.1:0-3496 GCA_964533605.1 uncultured Anaerolineaceae bacterium | reverse complement strand
TCTCGGCAAGCAGGTCGCCTGCGTTTCGTGGGGGCATGGTGGTTCCTCCGGCTGCTGGCCGTCAGCTTTCAGCGGAGCGTAGCGCAGCGGGGCAGCACTCCGCACGGGGAAGAGGGCCGAAACGCGAAACCCGGAACTCGGCACCGGGAACTCGGCACCCGGAACTCAGCACCCTGAACCCGGAACTCGGACCTCGGACCTTGGACCTCCCTACTCCGTCTCCACGACCGTCACCGTTCCCCTATCCCCATCCACCTCGATGAGAGCGCCCTCCGGGATCTTCTTCGTCGCGTCCGTGACCGAGACTACGCACGGCAGCCCCAGTTCGCGGCTGACGATGATGGCGTGGCTGAGCGATGCCCCCACGTCCACAACGACGCCGGAGGCGGGCACGAAGAGCGGTGTCCAGGCAGGATCCGTGAGCGGAGCCACAAGGATTTCGCCAGGCTCGAGGACGGTTGGATCAGACGGATCGAGGACGATGCAGGCGCGCCCCCGGACGACGCCCGGACAGCCGGCGACACCGCTCAGGATGTCGCCCGCCGCCGCCGGCGCCGCCGTGTGCTCGGCCTTCTTTCGCCAGGTCGAATTGGGTGGTGGTGGGCCGTTGATGATGAACGGTGGCTCGAGACTCATGAGCCAGTCGAAATGGGCGCGCCGTTGGCGGACGAGGTCCGCGACAGCCGCGAGATGTCCCTCGGCGAGGGCGCGAACCTCATCCTCGAAGAGAAGGCACAGATCTGCCGCGGCCGCGAGCTCGCCGGCGACCACGTGGCGGCGTCCGATCTCGCGGACGGCCATGCGCGCCTCCTCGATGACTCGGACGATCGAAGTCTTCGACCGCTCTCGCCCCGGCACGAAAGTGGCAGCGCTCCTTTGGGCCGTCTCGAAGGCGGCGAGCTGTTCTTTGTCCTCGGACAGCGCGGCGCGGATCTCCCCCGCCAACCGCAGGCGTTCCCCTTCTCGCTGGGCGTTGCGCTTTGTCGGTGATTCTTCGTCAGGCGCGAGGCGCATGCGGTCGATCGCGGCAAGTGCCAGGTCGGGCTTCGTCTCCCATGTCTCGGCGATCAGGTCCCATTCGTTCGGGCCTCGCGAGCCGAACTCGGCGAGGAAAGCGTCGAAGGACCGGCAGAAGGCTATAGCGTCCGGGTCGGACGAAGCGCGAAGGGATGCGTCCCGTCCCTCCACTCCACCCTCGAAGAGCCGGGAGAGGGCCGCTGATCCGCGGACGCCGCGGCTCAGGTCCCACATCGCAAACGAGGGGGCGGCCGAATCCACGCCGCCGAGACCGGCGATGAGCGACATCGCAGCGTCCTCTCGCCCGACTTCGGAGCAGATGCCCGCGATGGCCCCCTGGGGGATCGGCGCAGCTCCGCTCTGGTTGATGTGCTGGTCGAAGAGGCGGCGGCAGAGCGGTCGCAGCGAGACCGCGTATTCAAGGAGCTCCAGTTCGCTCAGCGAGGCGAAGTCCGGTCGCTTCGCCCGGATCTCACGGGAGAGCGAGCGGTCGGCCTCGAGCTCCGACTGGTCCATGTCACCCATGACCCAGCCCAGCCATTTCTCCATCTGGACCGTCGTCGCGGGGTTCTCGTGCCATGGCTCCGGGACGTAGGGCGGGACGTTGGGGTGGTCGCCGAAGTAAGCGAGGTCGATGGCTTCGGCGGAGAAGCCGGGCGTGCGCTCCGCCCAGATCCGGATCCAGGAGGCGTTCAGGTACCCGTAGCCGCCGATGAGCCCGAGGAAGTCGCAGCGGTCCGGATCCGGGTCGAGCTCCTCGGTGCCCACGCCGAGGCGGTTGATGGCACAGTCCCGCCAACCGGCGACCGTGCCTCCGTTGTCGAAGGTGAGATCCCAGGCGAGGGGGCTCGGAGGGTCGGGGAGGACCTCGCCCGCGTTCGCCCGTGTGAGGAAGGGAACCTTCTCCCGGTAGGGCTGGTCCGGCATCCATCTGACATTGCTCAAGGTGGGCTCCTCTGTCGCGCCCTGCTTGCCCCGTCATGCCTGCCCGCCTTTTCCCCCGGGGCGCGAGGGACTGATGGTAGCGGGCCGGCGGGAGGCCTGAAAGGCCTCGTGCCTATTCCAGCGGCCGGTCGAAGAGCAGCTTCCATTCGGAGAAGGCCGGTTTCGCCTCGAAGTCCGCATCGACGAGGCCCATCGAAGCGAAGAAGCCCAGGATCTGAGCGCGCTCCGGCGTGAGGCCCCAGCGTGGGTCGGCCAGATCGAGATCGGCGTACGTGAGGTGGAGCCAGATCTCCGCATCGACGCCCTGGAGCAGCTCGCCCACGCGTCGTACCCACTGCGCTTCGAGCTCCGGCGATCCGGGCCGTCCGCTGGCGAGCGGCACACTGCTCCAGCCTCCTTCGAACTGGCCGAGCGGCCTGCCGCCGGCTGCTTCTGCGAAGCGTCGGTAGTAGTCGTCCGGGAGCTCTGCCGGGGAGTCGAAATAGAACACCGGGTAGGAGGAGAGCCCGATCACGTCGACGTCGAAGTCGGCGGCGAGGGCGAACTGATCGACGTTCGACGGGGTGAAGGGGAAGTGTCCCCAGGCGTCGTCGACCTGGAAGGAGACGAAGGTCAGCGAGTCCGGGCTCGCCTCGTGGATCCGCGGCACGAGCCGGTTCGTCATGTCCCGGATCAGGGTGTACAGCTGCGGGCTGCCGTGGGCCGCCGGTGTGTTGATCTCGGAGGCAAGGCCGATGTATTGAGGCTCGAACTCCTCGACGAGCGCCATCACCCAGTCTTCGTGGAGCTTCATGATCTCCGGCTCCTGAAGCGACCGGCCGAGATCGGTGAGCTCGGGGGGCTCGACCCGGCGGTTCAGCCCATCGAGCGGGTCGACGAGGATCACGATCCCGAGGTCGTTCTGCCTGAGAAAGGCGACGAGTTCCCGCCAGTCGGTCTCGATGACGTCATCGATCGAACGCCCCTCGCCGAGTATCTGCTTGAAGGGAACGGGCCGCTGGATGATTGCGTACTCGGCGACCTCGGCCATCTTCGGAACGAGGGTGAGGACTGATTGGACTTCGGGCCGGGGTGGATTCACGCCGAAGCCCATGGCGAAGGAGCGAGTGCGGCCCCCGGCCGGAGAGGCTACGGGCGTCCCGGAGGCCGCGGGCGGCGGAGCGGTGCTCTCGACACCGCCGCTCGCCGGATCGGGACTCTCCTCCTTGCAGCCGAAGGTGGCGCTGAGAGCGACGAGGACTGCTGCGAGACCGATCAGCCAGGGCCTTCGCGGGCGCCGGCGAGGGGTGCTTGGAAGAGTACTCATGGCGTTATTGTAAGATATCTTCCTAAAAAGGTTCCGAGTTCCGGGTCCGATGTTACGAAGATGTGACGGTGCTGCTCTACCTCGCCGCCGGTCGCCGCCCGACGATCACCGCGTACCCGAGCTTCCCCTCGCGGGAGGCGGCGGCCGCCGCCTTCGTGATCCGCTTTGCCTCCAGAACCTCGTCCAGCGGCACCGGCCCCTTGCCGATCTTCGCAAGGACCTCGGCGC
>CAZHMF010000180.1:0-3507 GCA_964533605.1 uncultured Anaerolineaceae bacterium | reverse complement strand
ACGACGGATGCACTCCGATTTTACGGATTTCAGCCAGCGCTCGATCTTCCCGTTGGAGTATACTGTCGAATGCACCCGATTGGAACGTTGATGGGGAAACGTTCCGGGTGACCCATCCGTTTCATCCCTTGTTGGGCCGCGAGTTCAAGATCGTGACGGTTCGTCAGAACTGGGGGGAGCATCGCGTGTATTATCACGACGAGGACAAGCGGCTCCGTTCGATTCCTGCGGCCTGGACGAGCGTATTCGGGGAGGATCCGTTCGTGATGGTGGCGGCGGGCCGGTCCCCCTTCCGGGCGAATGATCTGGTGGAGTTGCGTTGGTTGATCGACGCGGTAGGTGGGAGGAAGGAGGGGTCGAGAGGGGATGGAAGGGCGAGCGATGTGTAAAGGAGATTACGCCGCAAGTGTAAGGTTGATTATGCCGACCGGGAGATGGGCGCCCTCCGCTTGGCGCGAGTATCTTGCGATCATTGGCGAGTATTGGTTGGCATAGGGCTTTATTCCACACAGGGCCTTGACATTTTCCTGTTGATATGTCATAATCATATTAACACAGTGGTTCTTGTTCTAATTTGGGAGGGTCGGATCATGTCAAGACCTTTGCGGAGCGATCCCAAGGTGGAGGCGCTGCGTGAGGAGGGGGCAGTGAATCGGCGGCCGGAGGCGGTAACCGATCCGCTCTTTCAGGAAAATGCGTTCTTCGATCCCCGGGATCTCGTTCAGGTCAAATACGAGATGCTGCGCCGGGCGGGGTCGGAGGGGGCGTCGGTTGCGTCGGCGGCGTCGGCATTCGGCTTTTCACGGGTGGCATTCTATCAGGCTCGGAAGCGTTTCGAGGAGGAAGGGGTTGCGGGGCTGTTGCCGAAACGGCCGGGTCCGAGGGGGGCGCACAAGTTGTCCGAGGAGGTGATGGGTTTCCTGGAAACGCGTTTGGCCGACGATCCGTCGCTGAAGGCCCCGAGATTGGCGGAGTTGGTGCGAGAGCGTTTCAGCGTAACGGTACACCCGCGGAGTATTGATCGGGCCTTGGCGCGACGCGGAAAAAAGGGGCGGCCGTGGGGACCCGGAGGGAGCCACTTTGTATGAGATCCTCTTCCGGAGATCTGGCGGCGCGTTACGAGGGGCTTCGTCGCTATGGGCTTGGGGCCGGCGAGGAAGGGCGGAGCCTTGGACTGGCCCTGTTTCTCCGGCAGGGGATGGTGGCGTGGGTGCGAGCCTGGATGGATTGTGCTGTGCAAAGGGATATCCCTAACGCGAAGCGATCTCACAGTGATGGCGGGCCTGGGCGAGTCGTGCAGGAAGAGCTGATCGTGCTGTGGGCCAACATGGCGTTGCATGTGATCGAGGAGGAAACCGATGCAGGGAGAGAGTCATTCGAAGGTGGAGCGGTCGCATCTTCAACGCGACGCGTATCTCTATGTGCGGCAGTCGACGATGCAGCAGGTGTTTGAGAACACCGAGAGCACGCAGCGTCAGTATGCGCTGCGCCAGCGGGCGATGGCCTTGGGGTGGCCTGCCGAGCGGGTCCACGTGATCGACAAGGACCTGGCCCGCTCGGGTGCGTCGGCGGCCGACCGGGAGGGGTTTCGGAAGCTGGTGGCCGAGGTGGGCATGGGCCGGGTCGGGATCGTGCTGGGGCTTGAGGTCTCGCGACTGGCGCGCAACTGCGCCGACTGGCATCGCCTTTTGGAATTGTGCGCGCTGAGCGACACCTTGATCCTGGACGAGGACGGTCTGTATAATCCGAACCACTTCAACGACCGCCTTCTTCTGGGACTCAAAGGGGCGATGAGCGAAGCGGAGCTACATCTGTTGCGGGCGCGCCTGCAGGGAGGCATCCGGAGCAAGGCGCGACGGGGGGAATTGGCGAGTCCGCTGCCGGTGGGGTTTGTGTACGATGAGGAGAGCCGTGTTCGGCTCGATCCCGATGAGCAGGTGAGGAAAAGCCTTTCGTTGTTCTTTCAGGCGTTTCGCCGGATCGGGTCGGCCTTTGGGACCGTCCGGTGGTTTGGCGAACAGGGCCTGTCTTTCCCGCGCCGTCTTCGGAAGGGGCCGAGGAAAGGCGAACTGGTTTGGGGCGAGCTGGTGCATTCCCGGGCGCTTCAGGTGTTGCATAATCCCCGCTATGCGGGGGCCTTCGTCTTCGGCCGAACGCGAACGAGCAAACGGCCGGATGGGGGCAGCCGGACCCGGACGCTCCCGCGGGAGGAATGGGAGGTATTGATCCCGAACACCCATGAGGGGTATATCTCGTGGGAGGAGCATGAGGAGAATCAGCGCCGGTTGCGGGAGTGCGCCCAGGCCCACGGCGCCGACCGGAGAAAGAGCCCGCCTCGGGAGGGACCGGCGCTGCTGCAGGGATTGGTTCTCTGCGGGGTGTGTGGTCGCCGGATGACGGTGCGCTATCATACCCGAGCCGGGCGGAAGTGTCCCGAGTATGTCTGCCAGCGCGACGGGATCGAACACGGCCAGCCGATCTGCCAGGGCATCCCCGGCGCCAGCATCGACGATGCCATTGGGGAACTGTTGTTGCAGAAGCTGACCCCCGCAGCGCTTGAGGTCGCCCTGGCCGTTCAAGAGGAGCTCCGCACGCGGGCCGAAGAGACCGATCGGCTGCGGGCCAAGCAGGTCGAGCGCGCGCGATACGAGGCCGAGCGCGCTCGCCAACGATACATGAGCGTTGACCCCAACAACCGTCTGGTGGCCGACAGCCTCGAGGCGGAGTGGAATGGAAAACTTCGCCTGCTCCAGCAGGCCCAGGAAGACTATGAACACCAGCAGCAGGCCGATCAGGCGCGAATGGACAAAGAGCAGCGCGCTCGCGTCATGGCGTTGGCCACAGACTTTCCGAAATTGTGGAAAGATCCTCGGACCCCGCATCGGGACCGCAAGCGGATGGTCCGATTGCTGGTCGAAGATGTGACGCTGATCAAGAAAGAAACCATCACCGCTCACGTTCGGCTCAAAGGAGGCACCGCGACGACCTTGATCTTGCCTCGCCCGTTACCTGCGCCCGAGCTCTGGAAAACGGCGCCGCAGGTCGTGGCCGAGATCAATCGGCTCCTCGACCAGTACACCCCGGCGCAGATTGCCGACATCTTGAACCGGCGCGGTTTTCGCTCCGGGAAGGGCGTGACCTTTCACGGGCGTCTCGTCGGACGTATTCGGAGGGACAACGGCTTGAAGAGTCGGTATGATCGACTCCGTGCAGCCGGTATGCTTACTTTGGATGAAATGGCCCAACGGCTCGACGTGCATGTATGCACCATCAGGAAGTGGAACAAACACGGTTTGCTCCGCGCACATCCCTACAGCGACAGGAACCAGTACCTCTTCGAGCCGCCCGGCCCCGACGCCCCGGCCAAAGCCCAGGGTCGAAAACTCTCGGAACGACGCCCAATCGCCGAGGTCACTCACAACCGTCCGAAGGAGGTGCAGTATGAAGCATAGCCGTTGCTCTGGGGATGATACGGAGAGGTGCGCACATGCGTCATTCCGCAGATGC
>CAZHMF010000179.1:0-3517 GCA_964533605.1 uncultured Anaerolineaceae bacterium | reverse complement strand
CCACGTAGACCGCGACCGGCTCGATCCATCGCTCTGCCCGCCGGACTTCGCCGGTCGAGTCCTCGAGGTCGAGGGACTCATCCCGTATACGGAACAGCGTGAGATTGGCGGGCCTGCCGACCGTGAGCGAACCAAACCCGTCGTCACGGAGGTGCAGGGCCCCTGCCGGCGTCGCAGTAACGGCGCGGACCACTTCTTCGAGCGAGAGTCCGAGGATCAGCATCTTGGTCATTGTGCGGGCAAGCGACACTACGTATCGCTTCACGTTCCCGCGATGGAGGTCGGTGCTGATGGTGTGCACCGGGAGCCCGGCGTCCATGGCCCGCTCGGCAGTGGCGAACGAGAACGACGAACGACCGTGACCCACGTCGATGATTACACCGCGGCGGACTGCCTCGACGAGCTCAGGGAGTGGTTCGTCCCCAAGTGTCAGTGCTCCTCCGATCTTCCCGTGGAATGAGTGGGTGAGGATATCTCCGTCCTGCAGATAGGGAAGCACCTCATCGAGCACGGGTGGTGCGTTCCCCACGTGCATCATGAGCGGGAGACCAGTGAGGTCGGCCGCCTTGCGGGCGAGCGAGACGGCATGCATCCCGAAGGCACCTGTGTGGGAGGCCGAGGCCTGGACTTTGACTCCTCGCACGAACTCGCGGTGACGCTCGATGGCAGCGACGGTCGCCCGGAGCGATACCAGCTCAGGCCGCGAGGAGTGTCCCACCCCTCGGCCCGTTCCCGGTGCCCCCGGCGAACCGATGTTGACGAGCGCGAAGAGCGGAGTAGTCGCGGCCGCTCTCTGCGCTGTGAGTCCGTCGACCGCGTCCGCCCCGGCCGACCCGGCGTCAACCAGACAGGTCACGCCCTGGCGCACGCCGACCCGGTCCGGCGGCAGCCGGCCGGATTCATGACCGGGGCCGTGTAGCACGTGGACGTGAGTATCGATGAACCCCGGAGCCACGTACAGCCCGCTAAGGTCCACGATCTCCGCTCGCCGGCGCAGGTCCGGCGGCGGATCTCCGACGGCCTGAATTCGGCCGCCGTCGAGGAAGAGATCTCCGGGCCGAAACCGGTCCTCCGGGTCGGCCAGCGTGCCCCCGCGCAGCCAGACCGGCGGAGATGCCGGGCTGTTTCTGTCAGCGGTCACGCCGGATTCTCCGCGCCGGGGTCGAAATCGAGCGGACGCAGAGCATCCGAGACGCGCTGCCACTCGCGGTAGAGGCCGGCGTAGGTGGTCGCCCGGCCGGCGTGGGGCTCGACGCGGAGGGTCGGCCGGACCATGGCCTCGGCCGCCCTGTCGATGTCCGGGTGGGCCCCGATCGCGACGGCAGCGTAGATTGCGGCGCCGCGAGCTTCGGCCACGGCGTCGACGACCTCGCAGGGCCAGTTGATCGTGTCCACGATGATCTGGCGCCAGGTATCCGAGAGGGCACCGCTTCCTGTGAATCTGGCAACCGCCGGCTTCCCGCACCACTCCGTGACCTGGTCCCAGATAGCGCGGATGGCAAAGGCTCCACCTTCGAGGACCGCACGGTACATCTCCACTCGGCCGTGGCGGGAGCGGAGGCCGGTGAACGCCGCCGACGCGCCGGGTCGCGCCTCGGGCGCCACCTGACCGCTGAGGAAGGGGAGGAAGCGGACCCCATCTGAACCCGGTGGCACCGCTGATGCCTTCGCATCCATTGCGCTGAAAGACTGCCGGCGGCCTTCCTCAGCGGGAGCTTCGAGCCAGGAGTCGAGGAACCAATCCGCCGCCCGTCCGGCCATCACCGCGTTGCCACCGATCACGTGCCGCCCGGGGGGCATTCCATAGAACCGGTACGCGCCGGCCGGCGTCTCGCTCATGACCGATCGGACGACGGCGTGGGTACCGATCGTTATCGCCATAGCACCGGGGGTCGCGGCGCCGGCCCCGAGGTTCGCGCAGATGCCGTCGTGCCCACCGACGGCGACGGGGACACCCTCCCGCAGCCCCAGGTGGTTCGCGGCCTCGCCGTCGAGCGGTCCAGCTACCTCCCAGGGAAGCCGAACGTCGGGCAGGAGAGCAGGATCGATCCCCAAAGTTGTGATCCGCTCCCTGTCGAAGTCCGGGGCGTCGGGGCCGGATGTCTGATCGGTCACCGCCCGCCCGGTCATCCGGTAGATGAGCCAGTCCTTCGCGTAAAGCAGACGGGAGATACGGTTCCCGGTCACCGCCTCTGCCTCACGCAGCCAGAGAAACCGGGCGAGCAGGCCGGCGGCATAGTTAGAGAGATGGGCCCCGCCCCTTCTCCACTCCATCAGGCTCTCCAGCTGGGAACGGTGGCGGTTGTCGGACCAGGAGCGGGAAAGTGGCACGCCCGCCGGATCGATCGGGACGAACCCGCCAGCACGAGCGGAGAGCCCGATCGCCGCGATCTCCCGGCCGCTCAGTTCGAGGCGAGAGAGAAGGGCGCGAGAGAGTTCGCCGGCACCCGCCCACCATTCGTCAGGATCCTGCCAGACATGGCTGCGCCTACCGGTCTCTCCGGCCGCGTCCTTGCGGTACTCCCGGTTTCTGGCTGCTTCAAAGCCCAGGAGTCGACCCGTGAAGTCGAACGCAGCGACCTTGAGCCGGGTCGTTCCGAGATCGAAGGCGAGGAGCGCGGGCCCCGGCATCGAGTCCGGCCCGCTAGCCGCGCTGACGGGCGGCTTTGAACCAGGCGTCCTCGTCGGAGAACCGCTCCGCGTTCCAGCGAAGTGCGGCGTTGAGGCCGCTCTCGCGCCGGAGCCGGTTGAACTCGCGGATCTCCTCTGAAGACTCGGGGCTGGCGAGGGTCGTGGCCTCGAGCTCCATCGATCGCTCGATGACCTGTCGAACTCCCATCAGCTCGTACGACATGTTGATGAGCTTCTTGTTGTAGGAGACCGTCGGGGCCGGGAGCTTGGCGATTGTCAGTGCCCGGCGCCGAACCGCTTCGTCGAGTTCGGCGGCCGGGACGACCTCGTTCACGAGATCCAGGCGTTTTGCTTCGGCGGCATCGATGAGATTACCGGTGTAGAGGAGCTCGCGGGCCTTGGTCATGCCGATGACCCAGGGCCAGACGGCGGGGATATACGGTCCGCCGGTGCGGATCTCGGGGGCGCCAAAGAGAGCGTCCTCGGAACAGATCCTGAGGTCACAGAACGTGGCTGTAGCGAGGCCGCCGGCGATGCAGAAGCCGTGGATCTGAGCGATGATCGGTCGCGGATTGTCCCAGAAGACGTCCCACCAAGCAGACGCACTGAACCCCTTCCCCTCGAGGAACCGGTCCCGCACCTGAACGGCGTCACTCCCCTCGCCACCGCCGCTGATGTCGAAGCCGGCGCTGAAGGCGCGCCCCGCACCCTTGAGCACGATGACGCGGATTGCGGGGTCGTTCCAGCCGGCGTCCTCGAGGGCGTCGCGGACCTCCAGCTGAAGGTCCGCGGAGAGCGCATTGACCTTCTCCGGTCGGTTGAGAGTGACGTAGGCGATCGGTGGCTGCTTTTCGTAGAGGATCTGTTCGTAGCTCATTCTCGCTCC
>CAZHMF010000178.1:0-3547 GCA_964533605.1 uncultured Anaerolineaceae bacterium | reverse complement strand
ATGCGCGGCTGCGGTGGCCGTGCGCCGCTCCACGAGCAGCGCGCCGCACTCCGACTGACCGCGTGAAGCGTTTCCCACAAGGGTTCCTCCGCCCGCCTCGGTCGCCTCGGTTACGTGAAGCACTCGCGGAGGCCTGCGGCCTTCCTGCCTCTCCAGAGCCCGCCTCCCCATCCGTCGACTTGCGGAGCGCTCACACCCCGACGCTCACACCCCGACACTGAGTGTAGTCGGCAGGACCTACACCACCGTCCAGTGGCGCCGACTGAGGGCCTCCTACCGGAGCGGACAAAAGGAGACGGCGCGCCGGAACGGTTCGGGTAATACGATGGTCCCGGTGTCGTTCTCAGAATTCCGGGCATTGGCGCGACGGGCCTGGTGGATCGTGCTTGGATCGACCGTGTGCGGGGCGATTGCCGCGTACGGCCTGACCGAGCTTCAGACGCCGGTTTACCGAGCGGAAGCAACGATGGCGGTCATGCGCGGAGCTGATGTCGATCCTCTGACCGCCCAGGACGTCCAGGCGGGCCAGAGCCTTACCGGTACCTATGCCAGCCTCGCCCAGTCGCGCGCTGTTCTCACGGCTGCCCTCCCGGCAATAGCCGACCTCGGCCTCTCGACCAACGAACTGGTAAGCCGGGTGGAGGCTGACCCGGTCTTCGGCACCCAGCTCATCGACATTGCCGCCGAGGCGAGTGCGCCCGACGCTGCCGCCCGGATCGCCAATGCCGTGGCCGAAGCGCTGCCGGGGTATGTTTCGGCGCTGCTCGAATCCTCGGGTAGTCAGGGCAGTCTGGTGGTTCCGATCGTGGCGGTTCGCGCACTACCTCCCGCAAGGCCCGTGCGCCCCAGTCGCCAGCTCAACACCGGCCTCGGAGCACTGGCGGGCTTCGTGGTCGGGTCGTTCGCTGGATTCGCCCGCTTCTGGTACGACGACCGCATCAGAGACCAGCGAGACCTTGCCCGACTGGATGTGGGAGTGCTCGGTGCCGTCCCTCACATCGAACGGCCCCGGCGCAGTCGCGAGCCGTGGTGGCCCCTCGTAACGGACAACAGAGCCCACGTCGATCTCGAGCGATCTCTCCTATCGATCCAGGACTCGCTCGCGTACGTCTCCGCACCGGGGGGACCCACGGTCATTCTCGTCTCCGGACCGGACGCCGAAACCGGAAAGTCAACCATCGCCGTGAACCTGAGCCTGGTCCTGGCCGACGCGGGAAAGCGTGTGATCCTCGTCGACGGGAACCTGCGCCGTCCCCGGTTGCATACAATCCTCGGCCTCAGCAACCGGGGAGGGCTGTCGGCGGCTCTCCTCGGAAGCCGGCCTGTGCCCGTTTCTTTCCCGGAGGCCCCCCGGAGGCTGAGGATCGTGACGGCGGGCTCCCGTCTTCCCTCGCCCACACAGGCGATCCGGTCGGAAGCGATGACCGAAACGATCCGGGAGTACCGCGATCGAGCCGACCACGTCATTCTCGATGGCCCTTCGGTCCTGGGATCCCGCGACGCAGTTCTCTGGCTGGAACATGCCGACTGTGCGCTGCTGGTGGTTCGAGCGAAGCGAACATCGCTCGCCAAACTCGACGGCGCGATGTCAGCCGTCGAAGCTGTAAGACGCCCCGTGGCGGGCGTGATCCTCAACGATGCGGGATCCGGAGGTGGAGTCGACGCCATCGCCTGACAATCGCTTCAGACGATGACTTCACCGTCGAGCGTGTTACCCTCGAACAGTGCGTCGACCTGATAGGGCGGATAGGCGACCGAGTGGAGCGGCGCACTGAGCGGCTCCCAGATCGAATTGTCCCTCACCGCTATCGCCAACAGATCGCCATATCCGGCAGCCACCTCGATCGAGGCGTGACCAACCTCCGGCCGGGTGCGACATCCGCGCAGTGTGTTTCGCACAACCTGGATGCCGGTGCAGCCGAGGGTCTTGTAGCTCGGCGCGGACTGGACTCTTATTCCAGCCACCCCCGATGACTCGACTGTACAGCCTGAGACGTATCCATCGTCTGTGCCTTCGAACGCGATGCCTGATGCATTCGACCCGACACTCCGGCAGTCGATGAACGAAATCCTCTGGTTCCTTCCGCGGTGTTCATACCCGATGCTCGAGAATGAATCATCGCCGGTGTTGATACCCTCACTGCCGGTCACTCTGACATCCGTGGCGTCCACAATCTGCAGCCCATCGGCATATGAATGCTCGACGGTGCACCGGTCCACCACCACGGATCGGCTCTGATCGGAGACATATATCCCGGCCGTGGCCACTCCCCTGATGGTCACGGACGTAACCGAGGCATTCGCCACCGTCCGGAGGTTGAGGCCATTTGCCCGCGCGGCCTGGGATCGCGCACTCGCCGAGCCTTCGATGACCAGGTCGCGAACGGACACACCGTCGCAGCTCTCCACATCAAGTGCACTCGCGTCCGGGTTCGCCGAGCGCAGGACCGACCGCCTGCCGTTGCCGACCAGCGTTACACCGTGCACTCCCGAGAGGTGGAGACGATCGGTGTACGTATAAGTCCCGGGGGGAATGATGATCACGCAATTGTCGACCGCAGCGTCGAATGCAGCTTGTATCGCCTGCGTGTCGTCGCCGCTCCCGGTGGCGCCGAAGTCCCGGATGGTCCACTGGCTGACCGAAGAGGTCACCCGTGTGCCGAGCGCACTGCGGCTGCTCGCGGGATTCTTTGCATCCGGCGCGACGGCGTCCGCCGACCTCCTGCCGGCCCCGACCCCACGCCCGGATGTCTTGGATGTGGCAATTGTTGGAGTCAGAAGGCTGCTCGTTCCAAGGGCGAGCGCACCGGCCAGGAACATTCGGCGGCTGTATTCGCGGCGCCAACGGCCGGGCTGGGGGGATACTGATCTGCGGCTCATAGCTCCGACCTCCTACCAGGGGAGATCGGCGGTGCCGGAGCCGGGAAAACGTCGGAGTCTTCGGGAGCCACCTGGTTGCCACCTGCGCACCCTATCTGTCACCAACGGGGCGGCGCCGGTAGAGGAACTGTCGAGTTCCCGGAGGTAATGGTTCGGGCGGCGGTGCAAGGCCCGGCCCGGGTGGAACCGCGGGCTCCCAGGGCGCGATGCTAAGATCCGAGGCGACGACATGGACCGGCACAGCCTATGACCATCCGCGAATATCTCGCCATCGGACGCCGTTGGTGGTGGGCCCTGATCCTCGGCGCGCTGGCGGCCGGCAGCGGCGCCTACTGGCTGACGACGCGCGGAGCCCCCGTTTACGAGTCGACTGCCCAGATCACCGTCAACCAGATCCAGGACCCGGGGGGCCTGACCTACAACAGCATCCTCGGCAACCAATCGCTCACCGTTACTTACTCGCGGCTCGCGACCTCGACGACCAACCTCGGCCGGGCAGCCGCCGACCTCGGTCTCACCCCTCTCGAGAGGGAGAGGCTGGAGGAAACGGTCAGCTCCCGGGCGATCGACAACACGCTGCCGATCGAAATTTCGGCTGTGGATGTGTCTCCCGAGGGAGGAGCGATGATCGACATCTCCGTCGCTGTGGTCGTCGCCAGCCTGACCT
>CAZHMF010000177.1:0-3581 GCA_964533605.1 uncultured Anaerolineaceae bacterium | reverse complement strand
AGGCCTGCGCCATCGAACACAAGCCGGGATGTCCCGCAGGTCCGGCGCCGGACCTACGGCGTGGCCAGAATAGGGTCGAAAGTGAAGGGTGTCGATGCGCGGGGCCGGCGATGGTTCCTCTCTCGGCCGAGGCGGCGCGGCCCGGCGCAGGGACGCACACAAAACAGCACGTAATCCGGTCCAACGGACCGGGAAGAATCGCCGGCCGCGAGTCAGCTGTGGTCGGACACGGCCCGTTCGAAGTCGACGGCGACCTCCTTGGGCACGTGGTTCATCGTGTAGAACGCGCCACGATAATGAAGTTGACCGTGCTCCCCGACCATGCTCAACGGCTTCAAGGGGCTCGCCGCGAGATCGTTCTGGGTTGCCCAGTCAGTGAATTGGTAGCCCTCCCACGCGTGATAGACGATCACCGTCCCGGGCTGCACTGCCGGTGAGACCTTCGCTCTCAGCTCAACCGAAGAGAGGTCGTTAAAGACCCGGATCCGGTCGTGCTCGGCGACTCCCCTGAACTCCGCGTCGGCGACGGCGACGTAGGCGACCGGTTCGCCCCGCTGGAGCCGAAGCAGCTCCTCGCTCGCCCTCCAGATGGAGTGCATGCTCCAACGCGTGTGGCCACCGGTCATTCGCAGCGGGTACTGGCCGCCGGCTGCAAGCGGTTCCTTGTGGACGAGTAGCTCCTCACCTGCCTCCAGGAACCATGGGTGGTCAATGTAGAATTGTTGCCGACCGGTCAACGTCGGCCAGGGATGCTTCAGTTTTACGAACCATTCCGCCTGATTGATCGGTCGCTCTTCCGTATAGTCGCTGTAGACCGCGTTGAACTGCGTCGTCAGAGCTGAGGGCTGGATCGCCTTGATCTTCACCATGCCTCGCTCAGCTGCCTTCGACCAGGCACCCTCGCCGAGACCACTGTGCCGCGTAATGGCGGAGTACTGGAGGATATGGTCCAGGGCCCGCTCCTCGGACTCACGGTCCGGGCCGTAGGTTCCATCTGCGGTTATCTCGTCATGAAGCTTCGTCAGGTCGTGCTCGTTGCCGCGGATATCACGGTACGGCTTCATGCCCCGCGCCTTCGCCCGCTCCTGGATCTTCCCTGCCAGCTCCAATGCGGCGTCCCACTCATGCTTCGACTCGTAGAGCGGCTCCACGGCCCGGTCACCGACCACGACGTACGGGAGATAGCTGCTCGTGTACTTGATTCCCGGCTTCTCGTAGTAGCCGCATGCAGGGAGGACGTAGTCTGACCAGAGTGCCGACGTGGACATCCGAAAGTCCATCGTCACGATGGTGTCGATACTCGCCCAGAGGCTGTCGCGGATGATCCGGGCATTAGGCCAGCGTCGCAACGGGTTGGGACCTGAAAAGTAGAGGAATCGCGGCCGCTTGGGCGGCCTCGGAGAGATCGGCTGCCAGTTGTTCTCGAAGACCTCATCCATGTACTCGGTAACGGGGCGGGGAAGCGCCGGATCGTTGTACTCCTGCTTCGATGCAAACTCCCGCCACTTTGGGTCATGGGCGTAGAGCCAGGGGATGAGGGGCACAATGTTCCCGGCCCGGCCCGCCTCGAGTGCCAGCTTCGACATGTCCTGGGGTTGGACCCGGTCGACCGGAAGCTCCGGGACCGGCTCCGTCTCGAGCCGAACGCGACCGGCGTCCCTCCCCCCTGTGAGAACGCTGTTCGGGGGAGGCCACCAGGTCGAGACTTTGATACCCGAGCCCGGCTTGCCTCCTGAATTGCCCGTCAGTGCACAGAGGTACGCCATGCCTCGCTGGAAGAGGTCTGAGTGGTAGTGTTTGCAAGAACCCCAGGAGGCGTAGATCATCGCTGAATTCGCGGCCGCGAACTCGCGGGCCACAGTTCGGATATTGGCGGCCGCAACACCGGTGATCTCCTGGACCCGCTCCAGAGGGAACTCACGGACGCGCCTCTCGAGGAGCTCAAAGACGGGGCGCACCGTCACGCGCCTGCCGTCCTTAAGGCGGATCCTGTGTGACCCTCGGAGGGCCGGGTCGAGCCAATCTTCGGCCTCGATCGTGCGCTCGTCCGAGTCCCAACTCCCCGTCGCCTCAACCTTCCGGCCCGTCTCTTCGTTCCAGACGAAGAAGATCGCCTCACGGCCGTCTTCGTAGACGTCCGACTCGCGGAGGAACTGCCTGGTGTCGTCACGGATCAGGAACGGTAGGTCGGTCTGTTCCTTAACATACGCTTCGTCGAATAGTTCCTCCTCAAGGATCACATTGACGAACCCAAGTGCAAGGGCGGCGTCGGTCCCGTAGCGAACGTTGAGCCAGCGGTCGGCATGCATGGTCGAAGCGTTGAAGTCCGGGGCGATCGACACAACTTTCGCTCCCCGGTATCTGGCCTCCCAGAGGAAGTGAGCCTCGGGCACCTTCGTGTAAGAAGGATTGCCGATCCACATGAGGGCGTAATCCGTCAGGAACCAGTCGTCGGCGGTTCCCTCGCTCATGTACAGGCCCCACGTCTGGATGAGTCCGACCGGAAGGTCGCCCACCCCTGCGTAGGAGTCGATGGATGTGGTCCCGACACCGGTGTTGAAAAGGTGCCCTTCCATAGGCGAGCCAATCCCGAAGTCGACGTTGGTCGTACCCGCGTCGTAGATCGCACATTCCGGCCCGTCCTCTTCGATGACATCGAGGAGCCTATCGGCGATCTCGGTGAACGCCTGGTCCCAGCTGACCTTCTCCCACTCGCCCGAGCCCCGCGGTCCCTTCCGCTTCATCGGGTACTGAAGGCGCGTGGGGTCGTACATGAGGTGGCTGTAGACGCAGCCGCTGGGGCAGCCCCTCGGATTGAAGTCAGGCACGTCCGCGAACGACTTCTCGTAAGTCGCGTTCTGTTCCTCGCGGATCACGACTCCGTCCTTCACGTACGCGTCGAGCGAGCAGGCGGAAATGCAGTTGACGCGGGTGTGGGTCACCTTGACGACCTTGTCCCAGGTCCACTGCTCTCTGTAGGCCTCCTCCCATTCCCGGTGGCTGTAGGGTCGGGACAGCAGGTCGTCGAGCCGCGAGGCGGCGACGACCGGATCCCGTGCCGGCGCTGCTCGCCTGCCCCGCTCGCCGTTGTTCCCCGGGCCTGCCGCCCGAGTGGTGGTCGCCGCCTGCTCCCGGCGTTTCGACATGACCTCCTCCTCCTCCCCCTCGCGCGTGAATCCCAGCGTCGGCGAACCGGCAGCACCCCACCGTCGAGGGGGTCCTGAAGCGGATTCTGGACCCCCTGCTGCCGGGTGCCTCATGATCACCGTCATAGGAGGCGCATCAGCCTGTCATCTGCGCGAAGGTCCCGGGCGTGTTTCCCCGGGTGAGCCGCCTGGACCGGCGAAACGGACAACAGACCTGGTGGGCCTCGCTATCGGGGGCCTCCGCCGCGCGATCCCGGGTCGAACGGGCCGCGAGCCGCCGCCCTCAGGCGCGGTTTCGTCCGTCAATTCAGCTGCCGCCAACAGGCTGCTATAGTCGCGGCATCCCCCTTGGAGGGCCGAACCCGTGACCACCCAGCAGAGCCCGGAGATAACAACCCTGGTGACTCCCGAGCTCGAGGAGCGAAAGGGTGTCTG
>CAZHMF010000176.1:0-3678 GCA_964533605.1 uncultured Anaerolineaceae bacterium | reverse complement strand
GCGGCTGGATGCGGACGGATGTCTCGTATGAGCCCGAGTGCGAGGAAGCGGAGATCGACATCCGAAACGGCCTGCTGGCATCGAGTCACACCCCGGCCCAGTTCCGCGAGGTACGTCTCTTCGTCAAACTTCCAGCGCTCAGGCCCGACCTCGCCGAGGAGCTGGCCGAGAAGATGGGGATACCGATCGCCCCGACTGAGCCCAGCACGGGCGAGTCCGCCGTTACCATCCTGATCCCGAGCAACGGCAAGACGATTCGCACGGACACGGCCGTGGTAGGCCGGATCAGCATCGCCAAGTTCACGGAGTGGCGCCTCGAATTCGGCGAAGGCGGCAATCCCTCCGAGTGGACCCTCATCGAGGAAGGCGAGGAGGCGCCCCTCAGTCCTGTCATCGGTACCTTCGAGGCCGGCGACCTGGAGGATGGGATCTACACGCTCCGTCTCGCGGTCAAGACGACGGCCGGGGAGCTGTCGACGTCGGTGACCTTCAATCTCAAGAAGGAGCCTGAGCCGACCAGCACTCCCACAGGCACCCCGGGACCAGATCAAACGCCGGGACCGGGGGGACCGCCCCAGATTGGCGGCACTCCGGGCCCCGTGATCCCGACTCCCGGGCCAACGAGGAACCCTTGAGGCGATCCGCTGACTTCCTGGGCGCCTGACGGAGGCGCCCGCGACCGCCTCTATTCGAAGGTACCTCCCGGTTAGACCCGAACTAGCGGAAGCGCGACCCCTGCTTGAGACTGACCGAAGAAGCCCACTCCCCGGCCGGGAGCTTCTTCTCCCCTGCCGGCTGCACCCGGAGGATCCGGAGCACGCCGCCGTTGAGCCTTACATCGAATCCCTCGGGACCCGCCCGCAGCACGCGACCCGGTAGTCCTGGTTCGGCGGTCTCCGAGAGGCGGCAATCGAAGATCTTCAGCTCGGTCCCCCGGTACATCGCCCAGGCCCCGGGCTGAGGGTTGCAACCCCGTATCTGCGCATAGATCCTGGCGGCCGGCTCATGCCAGCGGATCCGGCCGTGCGAGGCGTCACAGGGCGGCTCGTAGGTGGACGCAGCGTGATCCTGCTCGACCCTCGGCGCCTCGCCATTGCCGGCCAGCTGGATGGCTTCGGCCAGGGCATCTACGCCTTCGCCGAACAGATGGTCGAAGTAGAGGCTTCCGACGGTGTCGTCGGGACCTATCGGGACAGCCCGCTGGAGGAGGATCGGACCCGTATCCATGCCGGCGTCGGGCCAGAAGACCGTCAGACCGGTCTCGGCCTCCTGATTGATGATCGCCCAGTTGATTGCGGACGACCCTCGATGCAGGGGAAGCAAACTGGGATGGTATTGAATCGTCCCGAGGCGAGGGATGTCGAAGAGGGATTCCGGGAGCATCTCCGTCACGAAGGCCATTACGCAGATGTCGGCAGCGAGCGCAGCCCAGCGTTCCCGGCCGCTCTCTTCGCGGAGATCAACAGTGGCAATAGTGGTACTTCCGGCGTTGCTCGCAGCAGCCCAGAGTGGGTCTTCGCGTCCCCCGGCGGGTGCCGGGGCACTGACCCCTGCTATCTCGTGTCCGTCGTCCAAGAGGCGACGGAGCACAGCCTCTCCAAAGGCCGCCTGACCGATGATCGCGACGCGCATGCAACATCCTCCCGTCTGGCCTGGCGGCTAACTTACACCGTCGGTCGAACGTGGGCGCGACGGCCCGGCCGAACCTGCATGACTGGACCCGGGGGAATGAAGGCCGTTCAATCCGCAAGCAACGTGGCGGTTGCCCGACGCCGGTACTGCATTGAGCGACAACCTCGACACTCGTAGGGCCCAGTCGACCGACCACCTCGACGGATCTGATCCACCGCCCCTCGGTTGTGGTAGTGAGTTAGTTGAATGACCCACTACCTCGGTTGTTGAGTTCTTGAGAACGATTTGCTATCCTTCACAAGGCGGAGTGCGTCCGCGCCCCCAGCTCACCTTGAGGATACTCAGCAGCCAATGGATGACGATACCCTTACGAAGCCCGGACCTGGAGGGGCGGCCTCGCTCGGTGCCACCCTCAGCCGCCTCCGCGAGCGGGCTGAGGACGACGACGATTCCGAGCACGACTCGGACGACGACGAAAAGGACGAGGAGAAGGACGAGTCCGAGGGAGACGAGGACAAGTCGACTTCGGACCAGGACGCACCGGCCGACCGGGAAGAAGAGGAAGAACGACCTCCCGACGTAGCCGCTCTCCTGGCGGATGAAACCGAGGGGATCGACGATCCGGTCCGGATGTATCTGCGGGAAATCGGCAAGGTCTTCCTGCTGACCGCCGCCGACGAGAAGTACCTCGCCCGCCAGATGGAAGAGGGGATCCACCTCGAGGCGATCGAGGCCGTCTACGAGGAGAATTTCCGCGTCCTTCCGTCCGCTTCGCGCGTGGCCGTCGAACTTCTCGACCAGTGGGCCGAGCTGGAGGTCTACTACAAATCCGCGATCGAGTTCATCGACTCGTACGAAAAGATCAATGCAGAACGCCTCAACCCGAAGGACGACAGCGAGCCGCTGAAGCCCGCAAAGTGGCGGAATCAGGAGGCGCCGCCGGTCTCCAGCCTGAAATTCCACTCCGAGGTCATCGGTGACGAGCAGTTCAGGGGACTGATCGACGCCGAGATGGACCTCGAATACCGCGCTTTCTGCGCCGAACGCGCCGGCGTGGAGGAGGACGAGGCCCACGCGCGCATCGTCCAACTCTCGATCGCGACCCACATCCTCACACAGGACCTCGTCGCCTCGATGGGTGAGGACGCGGGCGGGGAAGACGCGCTGCTTCCCCCGGTCGACGGACTGGTCGAGAAGATCGCCCCTCTCGAGGATCGGCTCGCGCGGCACCTAACCCAGATCAAGCGCAACGGGTCGGCTGCGGAGCGGCGTCTCACCGAGGCCAACCTCCGCCTCGTCGTATCTGTCGCCAAGAAGTACATCGGGCGAGGGATGTCGCTCCTCGATCTAATCCAGGAAGGCAACATCGGCCTCATTCGCGCCGTCGAAAAGTTCGACTATCGCAAGGGCTACAAGTTCTCGACCTACGCGACGTGGTGGATCCGGCAGGCCATCACCCGCGCCATCGCGGACCAGGCGAGGACAATCAGGATCCCCGTCCATATGGTCGAGACCATCAACAAGCTGGTCAGGGTCAGCCGCCGGCTCGTCCAGGAATTCGGCCGCGAGCCCACAAGCGAGGAGATCGCGAAGGGGATGTCGGAGACCGGCAAGCCGGACGTGAGCACGCTGTTCACGCCGGAGCGGATTCGGGAGATTCAGAAGGTCTCTCAGGAACCGGTCTCCCTCGAGACGCCGATCGGCGAAGAAGAGGACAGCCACCTCGGCGACTTCCTCGAGGATCCCACTGCCCTCGCTCCGGCGGAGGCCGCCAGCCAGCAGCTCCTCCGCGAGCAGGTCGAGGATGTCCTCGCCAGCCTCACCAGTCGCGAACGTCGCGTCCTCCAGCTCCGGTTCGGGCTCGAGGACGGTCGCAGCCGAACCCTCGAAGAAGTCGGGCGTGAATTCGGCGTGACGCGGGAGCGGATTCGGCAGATCGAGGCGAAGGCGCTCCGGAAACTGCGTCACCCCAGCCGCAGCAAAAAGCTCCGCGACTACCTCGACTAGCCGCGCCGGGAACGGAACGTGCGCATCCACCTGACCGGG
>CAZHMF010000175.1:0-3699 GCA_964533605.1 uncultured Anaerolineaceae bacterium | reverse complement strand
CGCTCTCCGGTCCTACGCTGACTCGTCGAAGAAGAACCGGCCGCCGAAGGCGGGTCGGAGTTCATCAAGCCACATCGCCGACTCGTCGTACTCGGCAAAGAAGGGCCGTCCGACCCAGTCCGGGTCCCGGCCCTGGAGGAATTGGAGGGTCAGCACCTTCCGGTCGTCCATCTCCGCCGGACCGAGCACCTGGATCTTGCCCGGACCCGTCGACATGCTCGGCCCTCGGACCGTGCGAGCCAGTCCGCTGACCTGCGAGATGGCCTCCCGGTAGATCCGGTGCGCCTTGATGAGCGGTACCCCGAAGTAGTGCTGCGCGCCCGTGTCTCGCGCCAGGAACATGTAATAGGGGATGCAGCCGAGATTCACCTGAAGCTTCCACATCTTCGCCCAGGGCGCCGGACTGTCGTTGATGCCGCCCATGATGGGGGATTGGGTTCGGATCTCAGCACCGGTCTCCCTGATCCGGCGGATGGCTTCGCGCACTGCCCATGTTTCGAGCTCCCGAGGGTGGTTGAAGTGCGCCATGATCGAAAGATGTAGTCCGCGCCGGCCGATCTCCTCGAACAGCCGCAGTACATCGTCCGAGTCACGATCGTGCAGATACCGGTACGGCCAGTAGCTCAATGACTTCGTCCCGATGCGGAGGTGCATCAGGTTCGGGAGTTCGGCGTCGAGCAAGGGCCGGAGATAACTCTCGAGGTGGCGAGCCGACATGACCATGGGGTCACCGCCCGTGATCAGGACGTTGTTGATCTCCGGATGTGCCCGAACGTAGCTGACCAGCATCTGCGACTCGCGGGCTGCGAACTTCAGGTCCGGATCGCCCACGAACTGGGGCCAGCGGAAACAGAAGGTGCAGTACGCATGGCAGGTCTGACCGTTGCTCGGGAAGAAGAGAACGGTCTCGTTGTACTTGTGCTGCATGCCCGGAAGGCGCTGCCCGTAGAGTTCCGGCACGTTGTGCTCGAGCTGCCCCGCGGGATGGGGGTTCAAGGCCAGCCGGATCTCGTTCGCCGTGCGCTCGGCCTCCTCCGGCCCCTTCTCCAGCGCTCGCTCCATCCTCGTGAAGTGCTCGGGGGTCAACATCTCTCTCTGCGGAAAGGTCAGCACGAACATCGGGTCGTTCGGCACGTCATCCCAGCGGATCAGTTCCTCGACGACATAACTGTTGGTCTTGAAGGGGAGAACGCTCGAAACCACCCGGATTGCGTGGAGCTGCTCTGGCGTCAGGAGTGCCGCCTGCGGGAGGCGGTCCACATTCTTGCTCGTGTAGGCGCGATACGCTGTCGCTCGGTCGTAAGTGGTCAAGAGCAACCCCCTCTTTCTCGTCTTCTGCGCGCGAGCCGCCGGTGATGGGCGCCGGAACTCCGGATTCGCGCGTCCAGGTAGCTGCGGGCCTAGTGGCCCGCCAACGGAGAGCGGTTCCTGCGTGCGCGGAACGCCCGTACAGCGCGGGTTGGTGCGAAAACCACGTGAGCGCACATCGCGTCGACCTCCAAGCCTGCGCTAGCAGGAAAGTTGGAGGAGACCGCGGTCTCCCAACCGTCTACGGGGTTAGCTGACGGGCTCGGTGTCGGAAGTCACCTGTGGGTCTATTGGCCCAGTTCGCCCCTTTTGTGGTTCCCCCGCTCCCACGAGATGTGGGACTCGACGGCGTTATACTACCACGCGACGAGCGCCCCCCTCGATACTTATGTCTTGCAAAAGCGCGAAGTTGCCGTTACTCGGGAGGTTCTTCCCTGATTCGAGCTGGTATTCCATCGCGGGTCCCGGCCCTCGAAGTGCTCTCTTTACCTGACCTGCGACGCGAGTGGATTCGGGGTCTCCAGCGTCGGGGTGGTGGCTCACCGCAAGACCGGCCGGAGGCAGCGGGCCGGCCTCAAGAGGCCCCACGATGAGCCTACCGGCTGCCGCTGTACTGCAACTCGTAGAGGCGAGAGTAGATGCCGTCCCGGGCGACCAGCTCCGCGTGTGTGCCCTCCTCGACAAGCTCTCCGTGATGCATCACCAGGACCCGGTCTACGGCCCGTATCGTGTTCAGCCGGTGGGCGACAATGATCGAGGTCCGTCCTGCCACCACTCTCGCTATCCCCTGCTGAATCAGAGCCTCGGTCTCCGGGTCGATGCTCGCCGTCGCTTCGTCCATGACAAGAACGATCTCGGGGGCGAAGGCCGTCACCCGGGCCAGCGCGAGCAGCTGCTTCTGCCCGGTCGAGAGGTTCGCCCCCCGTTCGGCCAGCACCGTGTCGTATCCGTGCTCGAGGCGGCTGATGAAGCGCTCCGCTCCCACTGCCTCCGCGGCCTCCTCGACGCGCTCGATGGAGATCCCCCGGTCGCGCAGCCGGATGTTCTCCGCGACCGTATCCGTCGTGATGAACGGATCCTGGAGGATGACCCCCACATGCCGCCTGAGCTCCCTCTGCGCCAGCTCCCGGATCTCGACTCCGTCGATGAGGATCTCTCCCCGTTGGACATCATAGAAGCGGCTCAGCAGCGCCATCAGTGTCGACTTACCGGCGCCGGTCGCGCCGACGACCGCCACGCTTTCACCGGGCTCGAGTGCGAATGAGACATCGCGAAGCACCCAGTTGTCCTGCTCATAGGCGAACCAGACCCGCCGAAACTCGATCTCGCCCCGGTACTGCGTCAACACCGTCGGTTTCGCGACATCCTTGATCTCCTCCTCCACGTCCAGGACGGAGAAGATACGCTCCGCTGAGGCCATTGCAGATTGGAGTGTCGTGTACTGCTCGGACAGGGCCCGGATCGGCCAGAAGAAGCGCTGCGTATAGGCAATGAAGGCCACCAGGGTTCCCGGCGAGAGTGACCCGTCGACCGCCCGGATACCACCAAACCAGATGATCATCGCAAGTGTGGCTGCCCCGAACATGACCACCGTCGGCTCGAAGATCGCGTACCAGAAGAGGATTCGAAGGTTCGCGTCCCGGGTGCCGACATTGCGCTCGTCGAAGCGTTCCATGTTGCGGCGCTGGCGGTTGAAGATCTGAACGACTGCCACTCCCGTTATGAGTTCGTTCAGATAGGCATTGACACGCGCCAGCCAGAGCCGCTGCGCCCCGAACGCGGCCCTCTGGGCAACGGCGAATTGCCGCACGAGGAAGGCGAGCGGGACAAGCAGCGCATACATCAGGAGGGCGAGCTCCCAGTCGAGCACGAAGAGGATTACGATGATTCCGGACACCATCACCAGATTGACGAGGATCTGGACGACGCCCATGGACAGGGTTTGCTCAATGACCGCGACGTCATTGGTGATTCTCGTGACCAGCCTGCCGACGGGGTTTCGATCGAAGTAGCCGACGGACATCTTCTGGAGATGGCGGAAAAGGTCCATCCTGATGGCGAAGATGACCCGCTGACCGATGAACGCCATGAGCATCGCCTGTGCGTAGCCGAGCACGAACGAGACGAGGATGCTCCCGAAGAAGAGCAGCGTCAGCAGCCCAAGCCCTTCGGCAGATCGCTCGGCCAGCTGATTGTCTATCGCGTGCCGCAGGACGAGCTGGGGAACCAGCTCCAGGAGCGCGGCACCGAGCATGAGGCAGCTCGCCACAACGAGTCCGGCCCACTGGGGGCGGAGGTAGGCGCCGAGCCGGCTGAGGAGCCGCCGGTTGTAAACGCTCCCGAGAAGCTGCTCGTCCTGGTAGTACTCCTCCGTCACGTTGCCCCATTCCC
>CAZHMF010000174.1:0-3708 GCA_964533605.1 uncultured Anaerolineaceae bacterium | reverse complement strand
CCAGCTCGCTCGGTGTACTTGTGTCGCTCGACGGCGGGTGCGTGGCCGGCGCCGTCGGGCGAGCCGGTGTCCCGCGGTGCCGGACCGGGACGGGGCTCGATCTTGACTCGGAAGACGGTCCTCGCCACCTGGCGGCTGATGTTGCCCTGGAGCTGCTGGAACATGTCGTAGGCCTCGCGCTTGAAAGCTACGAGGGGATCCATCTGGGCATAGGCCTGGAGGCCGATGCTGGTCCGGAGGTCTTCGAGTGCGGTGAGATGCTCACGCCAGTGAAGGTCGATGGACTCCAGCAGAAGAAAACGTTCAACCTTTCGGGAGTTCTCCTCTCCCAGCATCGCTTCGAGCTGCTCGTAGCGGTCCTCGGCGCGGGCGATCATCTCATCGATCAGCTCGTCGCCGAGGGCACGCATCTCTTCGATGGTCGGGATGTCCTCCGTGGGGAGTATCTCGCGGAGGGAATTGAGCGCCAGCTCAAAGGCCTCGTCGGTCGGTTCGAGGTCGGTCAGTGCCTGCTCGATTTCGTCCGCCATCATGCCGAGGAGGTTCGCCCTCGTGTCGGCTTCAGCGAGCACCTTCTCCCGCTCGCCGTAGATGATCGTGCGGTGCTCGTTGATGACGTCGTCGAACTCGACCAGGCGCTTCCGGACGTCGAAGTTGTGGCCCTCGGTCTTCTGCTGCGCCTGAGCAATTGCGCGACCGACCATGCCGGACTCGAGCGGCATGTCCTCAGTCATGCCGAGCTTCTCCATCATCCCGGGGACCCAGTCGGGCGCGAACCGCTTCATGATGTCGTCGCCGAACGAGACAAAGAACCTGCTCGAGCCGGGGTCACCCTGGCGTCCCGAGCGCCCTCGCAGCTGATTGTCGATCCGGCGTGATTCGTGGCGCTCGGTCCCGACCACATGCAGCCCACCGAGGGCGGGGACGCCCTCGCCAAGTTTGATGTCTGTGCCTCGCCCCGCCATGTTCGTCGCGATGGTGACGGCCCCGCGGCGGCCGGCGAGGGCAATAATCTGTGCCTCGCGATCGTGTTGCTTCGCGTTCAGGACCTCATGCTCGATCTTCTTGCGTTGCAACAATCCGGAGAGGTACTCGGACTTCTCAATTGAGGTCGTGCCGACTAGAACCGGCCGGCCGGCCGTGTTCATCTCCTCGATCTCGCCGACAACGGCAGCAAACTTTGCACGCTCGTTCAGATAGACCATGTCCGGGTGGTCCTCGCGGATCATTGGCTTATGCGTGGGGATCACGACCACGTCGAGCGAGTAGATCTTGTGGAATTCTTCGGCCTCGGTCTCCGCCGTGCCGGTCATTCCTGCCAGCTTGTCGTACAGCCGAAAATAGTTCTGGAACGTGATCGTAGCGTACGTGATGGACTCACGCTGGATGTTCACGCCCTCTTTCGCCTCGACGGCCTGGTGGATGCCGTGACTCCAGCGGCGGCCGGGCATCATCCGTCCGGTGAACTCGTCGACGATGACGATCTCGCCGTCCTTGACGACGTAATCGACGTTCAGAGCTTTAAGGAATTCTGCGTCCAGGGCGGCTTCGAGATGGCGGGCTACTCTCGCATCGGTGAAGAGGTTCTCAATGCCCAGCGCCCGCTCGAGTTTTTCGATTCCCGGTTCGGTGAGGGCAACGTGGCGCGCCTTGTGATCGATGCTGAAGTCGGCACCTTCGTGGATTGTTTTCACGGCGCGGGCGAAGGCGAGGTAGGTGGAACTGGCCTCCTCTGCGTTGCCGCTGATGATCAACGGGGTGCGCGATTCGTCAATCAGAATGTTGTCGACCTCGTCGACAATGGCGTAGTGGAGCGGCCGCTGTGTCCGGTCCTCCAGTTCCTTCACCATGTTGTCGCGCAGGTAGTCGAAGCCAAACTCATTATTGGTACCATAGGTAACGTCTGCGCGATACACTTCGGCCCGGGTGGCCGGCCGCAGGTCCTCGAGGCCCTGTTCCCCCGCTTCGGGCACATAACCGGGCTCATACATGTAGGACACGAAGTTGGTCTGGATAACACCCACCGAGAGGCCAAGCGAGTGATAGACGGGTCCGTACCAGACCGCATCGCGCCGGGCCAGGTAGTCGTTGACCGTTATCACGTGGGCGCCCTTGCCCTCGAGCGCGTTGAGATAGAGCGGCGCGACTGCGGTGAGGGTCTTGCCCTCGCCGGTCTTCATCTCGGCGATCTTCCCCTCATGAAGGACGATGCCCCCCATCAGCTGTACTTCGTAGGGGCGCTCGGAGACGCGCCTGGACGCCATCTCTCGGACCGTCGCGAAGGCTTCGGGGAGTAGATCGTCGAGCGATTCGCCCGCTTCGAGGCGAGCCTTGAAGGCCTCTGTCTGGGCTCCGAGTTCGTCGTCGGAGAGGCGCGCCACGTCGGCGCTGAACGCTTCGACAGCTGTCGCAGCCTTGCGAAGACGCTTCAGTTCCTTCTCGTTCGAGTCACCGATAAGGCTGTTGAGGAAGCCGAGTCGCACCACGCGACCAGTGTAGCCCACACCCGGTAATGCAGGCGTTGAGGCCGGCAGGGCGGTTCCGTGGACATCCGTCCGTCAGGGGCCCAGAGCGGCCCCGTCGGTGGCCCGGATGGTATGCTGAACGCTCGTTTCGGGGCCGATTGGGCTCGAATACAAGGGGCGGCCGGCTGTGGCGCACCGTCAGGCTGCCCGGGAGCCGATCCTGCCACCCATGAGTGAACCGCTTGCAGTAGGCCAGTTTGCGATCGTGGACCACGAGCCCGTGGATCGTGCGCCCTGCGCGGGCGTGTTCCACGGGAGGGGACCGGCCGGAGACCGGCCGGAACTTTACGTGCTGGCCGAGGGCACCTCGACCGCCGGCGAGCAATTCGCGGCCCACGTTGTGTCCGCCGCCGGCCAGGCGTGGGCGGCCGTGGACATGAGCCTGACCGGTTCCCTTCGCCGACTCTTCGCGGAGGCCGAACGCAATCTTCGGGACTGGAATCAGAAGAGCATCACCCAGCACCAGGTCAGCCTCGGCCTGAGCGCGGTTGCCAGGCGGGGGCGGCAGGTAGTTCTCGCTCAGGCAGGCCCCTCGTTGGCCTTCCACCTCAAGTCGGGGTCCGCACGGATCTATGGTCCCGAGGGAGAGCATGCGAGCGCGATTGGGGAGTCCGACCGGCAAATGCCGCAGCTGCGCGGCCTCGTCCTGGAGCCCGGCGATAGACTGCTGCTGATCAACACCGCCGCGCTGGAGCTGGCGGACCAGGACCTGATCGGGGCGATCCTCAGCCTTCCGGCGGACCAGGTGCTTCGCGACCTGTACCACCGAGTGCGTGAGGCGAGAAGCATCTCGGTGCTGCTCCTGACCATGCCGGCGCCGGCCGATTCGAGAGATAAGAGCCCGGATGGCGGCAACGAAGAGCCGGCCATCGGCGAAGGCCAGATCGGCGGCGGGGAAGAGTTCATCATCGGGGCCGGCACGCTCTCCCCGTCCGAGGCGCCGTACCAGCCCAGTCTGTTTATCAGTCCGGCGGGCGCCGGAACCCCGAGCGAACGGCCCGAGAGCCTTCGTCCGCGGTCGATTTCCGAAGAGCTTCCGGCCGTGGAGCCTGCTCTCCTCGAGCCGCTGCGGCGGGGGGGGGGGGGGGGGGGGGGCCGCCGCGCCCGCCCGGTCCCCGCGCCGCCGCCCCCCCCCGCGCACCAGCGCCACCAGCGCGCCCACCCCCCGCGCGCGCCGCTGCAG
>CAZHMF010000173.1:2087-3720 GCA_964533605.1 uncultured Anaerolineaceae bacterium | reverse complement strand
GCGTCCCTCCACGGTGTCGTTTGGTGAGGGTCAGTCTAGTGCAGGTCGCGCGCCACTTCGGGGGCCGCCCGTGCGGCCCCGCGTGCCCCCCAACGCCGCGGCCATCCCTACGGAAGGGTACGGATGAGGGTCAGGCCGTCCCGCACGGTGAGCATGACGCATTCGACACGAGGGTCGTCCACCACGTGCCGGTTGAACTCGACCAGGGACCGAGTGTCCTCTGCGTCGTCTGCTCCTTCGAGCACACGGCCGCTCCAGAGGACGTTGTCGACGGCGATGAATCCCGGACGGGAGAGCTTCGGCATCACGGCTTCGTAATAGTTAATGTTATTCGCCTTATCCGCATCGATGAAGACGAAATCAAAGGGTCCGGGCAGCGAGGCGATTGTCTCCAGCGCCGGACCGAGCCGCACCTCGATCCGGTTCGCATGGGGCGAAGCGGCGATGCTCTCCTCCGCGATGGCGGCGTGCCGCCCGTTGACCTCGCAGGTGATGATCTGCCCGCCGTCGGGAAGCGCGTCGGCCATCGCCAGCGCCGAATAGCCCGTGTATGTCCCGATCTCGAGCACCGAGCGGGGCCGGATCATGGCAACGAGCATCGCCAGCAGCCGTCCCTCGATCTGACCGACCAGCATCTGCGAGGCCCGTGAGAGCTCCCGCGTCTGGTCCGCGAGGGCGCGAAGGGCCGGCGGCTCGGGGCTGGTGTGGGCTGCCGCGTAGCGCTCGTACTTCTCCAGCTCGGGAAGGTAGATGTGGTCCCGGTAAGGGCGGTCCATGAGGTCGCGAGCATAGCAGGTACGGTCGTTCGCTCCCCGAGGGCGGGACGCCGACCCCTCGCTTGTCGCCTGATGTGCCCGTGATCGCTGAGCACGGTTACTGGAGGGCCAACCAGGCCTCCGTCCCGTCCTTACCCGTCACCCGCAGCAGAATGCCGCCCGCATCGCCGGACTCAATCTTGCGGCAGACGTTCCCTCCCGCTCTATCGCCCGGCGTGACCGTGGCATCGAGAGCGATCTCATAGCCCTCGGGCAGGCCGCAGGCTTTCTCCGCATCGTAGACGCGCCCTCCGGCCACCAGGGCGAACTCGAGGTCGTCGCCGAGCGTCACCGACACCTCGGGCCCGTTGTACTGGATATCGACGAGGACCCGGAAGTACTGACTGCCCGCCTCGGGGGGTTCGTAGCCGGGTTCGTCCTTCAGGAAGTCGTCCTCCTTCGGCTCGAACCCGCGGACATTCACAAACCAGCCCGTCACGATCGTGACCGATCCGTAGGGAAGCGGATCGCTCTCGCTTCCCAGCGGAAACGGCGGATTGGGGGACACAGAATCCTTGCAATCCGCCCAACGCCACGCGCCCTCATCGAAGACCCACGGATTGGCGCGCGTCTCCCGGAAGGAGGCCCCGTCCCCCGCTCCCTCGAGTTCCAGAGTGACCAAAGCGCTTCTGCCGCTGAATTCATCGATGATCACGGCCGTCACGCTCACCGCTTCGAGGTCAATTTCGTTGAGCCGTGCGGCAAGGGCCCTCCTGCTCCGCCTGTCCTCGTGGACACCGGACCATCCGGCCTCTTCCCTGCAGGAGCGCACGACGGTCTGGTAGTAGGACTGGAAGTCGCCGTCGAGGAAGGACTGG
>CAZHMF010000173.1:0-1987 GCA_964533605.1 uncultured Anaerolineaceae bacterium | reverse complement strand
AACTGAGCCCGCGCTACTGGAACTGAGCCCGCGCTACTGGAACTGAGCCCGCGCTACTGGAACTGAGCCCGCGCTGCGGCCTCGAGATCTTCCTCGGTTCCCTGGGGATCATCGCCGGATCCGTCGTTGCCGTCCGGCTCGTCCGCACCGCCGTCGTCGCCGATCTGACCGCCGCCGGCGCCGTCGTCACCGACTGCATCGTCGTCATCCCCGCCACCGCACGCGACCAGCAGGCCAAGTGCGAGAGCGGCCATACACAGGAGAGTCAGCCTTTTCATCGGGGCCTCCAGCCGGCAAGTCTCCGCAACCGCCATCGCCCTGAAGAGTGTCAGCTTGACGGGTGGTTGACAACGGCCGGCCCGCGGTACGTCTCGCCTCCGCCTACCGTGGGCCGGGCAGGATACCCGTCGACACTTCCAGAGTTGGGCAGCGGTGCGATCTCGGCAAGCGTGAGGCCAGGTCTTTCGCCCGGACCATGAACCTCAGCCGGAAAGAGGTCGGCCTCGCCATAAGCACGAGATCTCGACGGGCGGCGCAGCCGGGGGAATTGAGAACGTGTTGACATTGGAGTTGGTCCAATGTCTACGGTGGTGATGCCGGGCTTCGGCGCCTGAGCGCGATTGGGGACCAGGGCTTGTCGAACGAATACGATCTCATCGTCATCGGCGGGGGGGCCGCCGGCTTCTCGGCCGCAACGAAGGCGAACGACCTCGGGATGAGCACGCTCATTCTCAACGAGGGCCTCCCGGTTGGGGGAACCTGCGTCAACGTCGGCTGCGTGCCCAGCAAGCACCTCCTCCACCTGGCCGAGCTCGCCCACCGCCCGAAGAATCCCGGCTGGCCCGCCATCGGCGCGACGGAACCCATGGTCGACTTCGGCGCCGCCATCAAAGGCACCGCAGCGCTTGTCGAGTCACTGCGGGGAACCAACTATCTCGAGGTCCTCGAGTCGCTCCCGCGGGCGGAGCTGGTCGAGGCGCGAGCGCGCTTCGTCTCCTCATCCGAGGTCGAGGCAGGCGGTCGACGTTACAAGGGGCGGGCGTTTCTCATCGCCACCGGGAGCTCGCCGGCCGTGCCACCGATCACCGGATTAGAAGAGGCCGGCTTCTGGACCAATCGCGAGGCCCTCTCGGCAGAGAGCCTCCCGGAGAGGCTCGTTGTCATCGGCGCCGGGCCGATTGGGCTCGAACTGGGGCAGATGCTCCACCGCTTCGGCAGCCGCGTCACGGTCCTCGAGATGGAAGACCAGGTCCTGCCCCGCTTCGAGCCCCTCATCGCCAACGAGCTCGAGCGCGCCCTTACGGACGAGGGCATGGAGATCCACACGTCCGCCCGCGTAGGCGGGGTGGCAGTCCGAGGCGGGAGGGAGAAGGTCGTCGTCGCGGAGATAGGGGGTGAGACGCGCGAGTTCGCTTGCGAAGAGATACTCGTCGCCACCGGCGTCCGTCCCAACACCGCCGAACTCGGCCTTGAAGCCGCCGGGGTCCGCGTTGATGCCAACGGCTTCGTGGAGACCAACGAACGGCTCGAGACGTCGGTAAGCGGCATCTACGCGGCCGGCGATGTGGCCGGACGCGGCTTCCTTGAAACACTTGCGGCGAAGGAGGGCTCGGTCGCCGCTGAGAACGCACTGAGCGGCTCCAGCCGGACCATCAACTACGAGCAGATACCGGCGGCGGTCTTCACCGACCCCCAGGTGGCCGTTGTCGGGATCACCGAGGAGCAGGAGATGGAGCGCTTCAACGCTTGCTCCTGCCGCCACGTCGAGGTGAGCCGGATCCCCAGGGCGCAGGCGGTCGGAGACCATTACGGCGTCATCCAACTCGTCGCGCACCCGGAAACGAGCGTCATCCTGGGCGCCCACATGGTCGGTCCGATGGCAGCCGACATCATCCACGAGGCGACTCTGGCCGTGAGATTCGGTCTCACGGTCGACGATCTCATCGACACAGTTCACGTGTTCCCGACGCACTCCGAAGGGCTCAAG
>CAZHMF010000172.1:1544-3764 GCA_964533605.1 uncultured Anaerolineaceae bacterium | reverse complement strand
TGCTTCTCGTGCCGGCGGTGATGGAACTGATGGGCGATGCGAGCTGGGGCCTTCCGGGCTGGCTTGATCGGCGTCTTCCGCGCTGGGACCTGGAGCCGCCCGCCACGGAAGTATCCAGAGACGAAGTGAGCGCGCCGGCTGCGAAGCCGGTGCGCCCGTGAATGCCCCGATCGGGGGTGGAGGTTGGTGAAATGCGACGACCGATTCTGGACAGGTTTCGGAGAACGCTCCACGGGATGACCGCGGCGGGTCTGATCGCCTCCGTGGTGCTCGCTGCCGCCTGTGCCGACAGCGACGAGGATGGTGGAAACGGATCGACCGACGCGACGCCGACGGCGCTCCGAGGGGCGGGCTCAGACCTGGCGCCGGTGGACGGGGCCGCGATCTACGAGGCAGCGTCGCCGGCAATTCCCCGTGTAACCGGTGCTGCCGGTACGAGTGCGGGCCTGCTCGTCGAAGGGGGCCTCGTGCTGACCGCTGCCGGCGTCGTGACGGCCGGCGGCCCGATCAGCGTGGCCTTTCCGGACGGAACGGTGCTCTCCGATGTGCCCGTTGCCGCCGTGGATGTCGGAACCGGCATCGGCGTGCTGGGTCCGATCGAGTCCGGCATCACCCCGGCGCCACTCGTCGCCTCGGACAGCGTCGCTCCGGGCACCGAGCTCTTCGCGCTCGGGTATGGGGCGACAGGGGATGCCCCTGCCATTTCGCGCGTAATGCTCGCGTCTTCATTGGACTGGGAGGCCGGGGCTTTGACACTGCTTCAGCTCGACGAGCCCGGAATCGACCTTGAAGGGATGGTCGTGGTCCTCGATCGGTCGGGCCGTACGGTCGCCCTCAAGAACGACGGGGCCTCGGGCCGGTTCGCGGTGTCCGCTGCGGTGGCGAACGACCGGGCGACGGCGCTGCTGGAAGACGGCGATGCCCCGAGCCGTGTGCTGGATGCGGCGACCGGAAAACCGGTGCAGACGCTCATGCTCGGCGCGTCACAACGGCAAGGGTTGATCGCCTTCCAGGCCGCGAAGGGGAGCCCGACGACGGTTGTCGTGGAAGGGGACGCGGCCGTGGCTGTGCTGCTGCTTGATCCGGCGGGTCAGACGCTCCTCCGCGGCGAATCGGTGGCGGGCGACAATCTCGTCCTCACACTCGAGCCCGGTGCCGGCGGACCGCGACTGGCTCTGATTGAGCTCGCGGATCCGGTCGCCGTCCCCGAGCCGATTCCGGTTGAGGTGAGCGCGGATGTGGACCTCTCTCTGTTTGTGGACCCTGACGACGACGCCGTCCTGACGGCGGGGGATCAGCTCGAGGGATCGCTCGACTTCCCCGGGGATCTCGACGTGCTCTTCATCGACCTCGTCGAGGGACAGAACGTCACGCTGCTCGCCAGCAGCCCCGTTGTCGACCCTCTTCTCGAACTCGAACCGCTGGGAGATGATCCGGGACTCGTCGATGACGACTCGGGGAAGGGAGCGTTCGGGAGCGATGCTGCCATCCAGCTGAAGGCATCCACCCCGGGACGGCACGTGCTGCTGGTCTCCGACGCCCTCCTCGAGGCGACCGGAGGCTACTCCGTCTCGGTGGCCGGAACCACCTCCGACGCTCAGCTTGCTGAGACGATCGATCAGATCAGGGGCCTCGCGGACTCGGTGATGACCGACCCGCGCGGTGAGGCGGCGCTGCTCAAGCTCTTGAGCGGGATGCTGGTGGTCGATCCCCCGGTGCTCCCGGCCGCCTACGGATCGGCCTGGCGGGGCACTTCGACGGGTGATGGCCTCATCACGGAGGTGGCAACAACGGACACAGTCGAAGGCGAGGGGAGTGCCCGGACGATCGAGGATGGCGACGGCCGGTTCACGGTCAGGGCGACTGTGCTCGCCGGCGGCCAGGCCACGGCGGTCCCACTCGTGACGAACTCCGCCGGAGAGGCCGTCCCGACCGGGGCGAACGCGACGCTCCAGATTGTCTGCGCGGAGGACGCGGTCTGCAGCGCCGCGCTGTCGCTGGCGGTGACGGATGCCGCGGCGCTCGGGCCGTGGACCGTCTCGCTCGCGCCGCAGTCCGGAGTCATTGAGGCCTGGCAGATCGAAGTTCTTCCTGCCGGTGCTGCCGAGGGCGAACCGAGTCTGCCACCGGGCAGGTGAGAGTTCAGTTGCCGTAGAATCGACACGCATGATTAGCAGGCAGACAACCAATACGGATGGGGGGACACCCACAGTGCCTCCC
>CAZHMF010000172.1:0-1444 GCA_964533605.1 uncultured Anaerolineaceae bacterium | reverse complement strand
CCCACAGTGCCTCCCGGAGGGCCTCCGGGGATGGCCACTCCTCCTCTCGGGCATCTCCCGCACCGGAGGAAGATGGTGATCATGGCGGCGGCGATGCTCGCCATGTTCGTGTCCGCCGTTAATCAGACCCTCGTGACGACCGCAATCCCCCGGATCGTGGCCGACCTCGAAGGTTTCGAGTACCTCAGCTGGATCTTCACCGCCTACATGCTGACCGCGACGACGAGTTCACCGGTCTGGGGCAAGCTCTCCGACCGGTGGGGGCGCAAATTATTTTTGATTACCGGAATTCTTATCTTCATCGTCACGTCTTCCGGTGCCGGCCTGTCGCAGAACATCTACCAGTTGATCTTCTGGCGGGGTCTGCAGGGATTCGGCGGCGGGATGCTGATGGCGTGCGGGTTCACGGTCATTGCGGACCTCTTCAACCCGCGAGAGCGCGGCCGCTACTCTGGTCTCCTCGCCGGCGTCTTCGGGGTCTCGTCGATCATCGGCCCGTTGCTCGGGGGCTTCCTTACGGACACGCTGTCCTGGCGCTGGACGTTCTACGCGAATATCCCGGTGGCGCTGATCGCCCTCCCCATCCTGGCCCGGGCGTTGCCGACGGTTCGCCAGCCGGCACGGGGCCGCGTCGATCTGCTCGGCGCCTCAACGTTGACGCTGGCCGTCGTTCCCCTGCTGCTCGCGTTCGTGTGGGCCGGGAGCCAGTATCCGTGGGCTTCAGTGCAGATCATCGGGCTTCTTCTCTTCTCAGGGGCGATGCTGGGGGCGTTCATCACCACCGAGACCCTTGCTGCCGATCCCATCCTTCCGATGCACCTGTTCGGGAATCATGTGTACCGGATGACGTCTCTCATCACCGTGCTTCAGGGCTTCGGCATGTTTGGAGCGATGACCTTTGTTCCGTTTCTCGCTCAGGGTGTCATCGGTCTGTCGGCCACCGGGTCGGGCACCGTGACCTCTCCGATGATGGTCTCCATGGTGATCGCGAGCACAACCTCGGGTGCCATCTACTCTCGCGGCGGGGCATTCAAGCCTCTCATCGTTTCCGGCATGTTCATCATCGTCTTCGGGCTGTTCGCGCTGTCCATGCTCGGTGCCAATACGTCCCAGTTCACGGTCATCGGTTTCATGCTGGTCATGGGCTTCGGCATGGGCTTCGCGCTCCCGGTGCTCAGCGTCATGGTGCAAAACGCGGTGCCGGTCCAGTATCTCGGTGTTGTGACCTCGAATATGCAATTCTACCGGTCCATTGGAGGAACCATCAGCGTCGCCTTGATGGGAACCGTCGTCACCACTCGTCTGGGTGCCGGTCTTCCTCCTCCCAACCCGAGGCTCTCGGCGCTGCCGGTTCAGCTGGTGGACCGTCTCCGTGATCCTCAGGCCCTGGTAAGCCCGGAGGTGAATGATTCACTGCACGCTGCCATCTCTCAACTGCCGGGGG
>CAZHMF010000171.1:0-4034 GCA_964533605.1 uncultured Anaerolineaceae bacterium | reverse complement strand
CTTCCTGGGCGACGCACTTCGGGACGTTCTTGATCCGCGGCTCCAGGGCGCCTAGGCAGTACCGTCGCCGTCCGCGAGAATCGATCTCGATGCATCCCGTACCCGTCGCCGCACAGCCGTTGAGCCGTTTCGCGTCTATCCTCGGGGAAGAGGTCGTGAGGCCGCATCTTGCGCTCGCTGCGGCCGCGCGCGAGCGCTTCTACGGGCGTGCGATCTGGAACCTGAGCTCGACGGCCCGGGGGGGAGGTGTGGCAGAGATGCTCGCCGCCCTGCTCCCCTACGTACGCGGTGTTGGCGTCGATATGGTCTGGTTGGTCGTCGAGGCCGAAGCTGAGTTCTTCGCCGTCACCAAGCGCCTTCACCATGCGCTGCACGGCTCCCCCGGGGATGGCCGGCCTCTGGACGAAGACGCCAGGCGGATCTATGAGGCGGCGCTGCGACCGGAGCTGCATAGCCTGAAGGGAGTCGTTCAGGCAAACGACATCGTCCTACTCCACGACCCTCAGACGGCAGGTCTCATCCCCGGGCTCATCGAGCACGGCGCGAAGGTGATCTGGCGCTGCCACGTCGGGCAGGACGGCACCGACCCGGAGCAGGATGCCGGCTGGGCGTTCCTCTCTCCCTACGTTTCCCTCGCCCACGCCACCGTCTTCTCCAAGCGGTCCTTTGTGCCGGCATGCTGCGACTCCGAGCGGGACGTCTTGATCCATCCCTCAATAGACCCGTTCGCTCCGAAGAATCAGCAGCTGGACGGGCCCGTGGTGGAGGCCATTCTGGCGGCCAGCGGCCTGATCACAGGCAGCGAGACCGACTCTCTCCCGCTCTTCACGCTGCCCGACGGATCTCCGAGCCGCGTCGGCCGCTTGGCGACACTGGCCGGGCCGGAGACGGCGCCGCCTGCAAATGTGCCTCTGATCGTGCAGGTGTCCCGCTGGGACCCACTCAAGGATCCGGTCGGCGTGGTTCGCGGCTTCCAGACCATGCTCGACACGGGGCGCGGTGCCGACGCACACCTCATGATAGCGGGCCCCGACCCGGCTTCGGTTACGGATGACCCCGAGGGGTTGAGCACCTACGAGTCCGTCGTCGCAGCCCGCGCGGCGCTGCCCGACGAGATCCGGCGGCGCGTACACCTTGCCTGCCTGCCGATGGACGACCTCGAAGAGAACGCTGCGATCGTCAACGCGCTCCAGCGCCACGCCACGATCATCGTCCAGAAGAGCATCGCTGAGGGTTTCGGCCTCACTGTCACCGAGGGGATGATTAAGGGGCGGCCGGTGGTTGCGAGTGCCGTGGGAGGGATCCTCGAGCAGATCGGCGACGGTGAAACCGGCCGCCTGATCTTCCGGCCGGACGACCCCGAGGAGTTCGCGTCGACGGTCGGCACCGTGCTGGGCGACCGCGCACTCGCCGCACGCCTCGGCGCGGCTGCGCAGAAGCGGGCCACCGAGCACTTCACGGGCCTGCGGTCGCTGCGCCAGTACGCAGAGCTGCTGAGCGCCGTCGATCAGTACGGGAGACCGCGGAAGCCGGGGTTGGGAGCGCGCTTCCGGGGAATCCTTCGAAGGCGGCGACTGCCGCTCCCTGCGGAGTCGGAATGAGCGCCTTCATTGACTGCTTCCCGGTCTCGCGATAAAAGGATTGACGTCCACCACATCGCGTTCCACATACGTGAGACGACGTAACGTGCAGCTCTGCCGGCCGCGTCGAACGACCGGCACGCGACGGGAGGGCGTGAGCCCCCGAGCGGGGGGCATGCCCGGGCGGCACTCACTCAAGCGACGAAGGATATCCCTCTGATGACCTCAGCCCTGTTTACCGATCTCATCGCTGCCGCAAAGGCGGAGGGGCGGAAGTACCTCACTCCGTCTGAGGCGAGCGAACTGTGCTCCGCCTATGGCATCGCAACTCCCGAGGAGGGACTCGCGAACTCGGCGGCGCAGGCCGGCGAGATGGCTTCGCGAATCGGGTTCCCCGTCGTCCTCAAAGTCGTCTCGCCCGACGTGGCACACAAGACGGACCTCGGTGGCGTCATCGCCGGTCTGGGGACGATCGAGGCCGTAGCGAGTGCCTACGACGAGATCGTCGGCAACGTGGGGAGGCACGTCCCGGATGCTTCGATCACCGGCGTCCAGGTCCAGAAGATGGCAGATCCGGGGACGGAGGTCATCATCGGTGCCGTCACCGATCCCAGCTTCGGCAAGCTCGTCGCATTCGGGCTCGGTGGCATCCTCGTCGAGCTTCTCAAAGATGTCACTTTCCGGCTGGCGCCGGTCTCGAACGGTGAAGCGCACTCGATGCTCGATTCCCTTCAGGCCTCGCGGCTCCTCGACGGAGTCCGGGGAGGGCCCGCTGTCGATCGCGAAGCCCTGGCGGGGATCATCGAGGCCGTCGGGAAGCTGGTCAGCGACCATCCGGAAATAGCGGAGCTCGATCTCAACCCCGTCATCGCTTCCGAGCATGGTGCCACGGCCGTCGACGTTCGCATCGCGCTCGACCTGGAGCCCGCGCCCGAGCCCCCGCGGCGGTCCAACGAAGAGATCGTCGGCGCGATGAACCGCATCATGAAGCCCGACTCGGTTGCCGTGATCGGCGCGTCCGCGGAGGACGGGAAGATCGGCAACAGCGTGATGAAGAACCTCATCAACGGCGGGTACCAGGGGAAGATCTATCCGGTCCATCCCAAAGCGGAGGAAGTCGGAGGTCTCCGGGCGTTCCGCTCGGTCAAAGACGTCGAGGGGCCCATCGACGTTGCCATCTTTTGTATACCGGCCCAGTTCGTGCCCGGCGCCCTGGTCGAGTGCGGCGAGAAGGAGATCCCCGGCGCCGTCCTCATTCCGTCCGGATTCGCCGAGACAGGCAACGTCGAGGAGCAGCGCGAACTACAGGAGATCGGGCTCAAGTACAACGTCCGCCTGATGGGGCCGAACATCTACGGCTTCTACTACACACACAAGAACCTCTGCGCTACGTTCTGCACGGCTTACGACGTTAAGGGCCAGGTCGCGCTGTCGTCCCAGTCCGGCGGCATCGGGATGGCCATCGTCGGCTACAGCCGCTCAGCAGGGATGGGCGTGTCGGCCATCGTTGGCCTCGGGAATAAGTCCGACATCGACGAAGATGATCTGCTTGCTTTCTTCGAGCAGGACGACAACACGCAGGTCATCGCCCAGCACTTCGAGGATTTGAAGGACGGCCGCGGATTCGCGGAGGCTGCGAAGCGGGTCTCGAGGAAGAAGCCCGTCATCGCCCTCAAGGCGGGCCGGACGGCCGCCGGCGCGAAGGCCGCCAGCTCGCATACGGGGGCTCTCGCCGGCGACGACAAGGTCTACGACGATGTCCTCCGGGCGGCGGGCGTAATCCGCGCCTACAGCCTCCGTGACATGCTCGACTACGCCCGGGCGATGCCGGTTCTCCCCACCCCGAAAGGGGAGAACGTCATCATCATCACGGGTGCCGGCGGTTCCGGGGTGCTCCTATCCGACGCTTGCGGGGAGGCGGGCCTCGAGCTCATGAAGATGCCGGACGACCTGGACGCTGCATTCCGCGAGTTCATCCCGCCGTTCGGGGCGGCCGGGAACCCGGTGGACATAACAGGTGGGGAGCCACCGTCGACCTACCGCGCGACCATCAAGTTGGCGCTCGAGGACGAGCGTGTGGACTCCGTCGTCCTCGGCTACTGGCACACGATCATCACGCCGCCGATGGTCTTCGCGGAGCTCGTCGCCGAGGTCATCGCCGAGATGAAGGCGAAGGGTATCGACAAGCCCGTTGTGGCGTCGCTGGCGGGGGATGTGGAAGTCGAAGAGGCGGCCGAGTACCTCTACCGGCGCGGTGTGCCGTCGTTCCCCTATTCGACCGAGATCCCGGTTCAGGTGTTGGGCGCGAAGTACCGCTGGGCACGCGGGGCAGGGTTGCTCTAAGGCTCGGGGCCATTGAGGGCGGGCCGGCCGCCATCAGAACCGCGAGCGGCGCGCCTCCATGTTGGAGTGAACGTCGATGAGGACCGTCGAACCGTTTGCGTTCAGCTCTCG
>CAZHMF010000170.1:0-4063 GCA_964533605.1 uncultured Anaerolineaceae bacterium | reverse complement strand
CACGCAACATCGTCCGTTCCAGGGAGTCGTTCCGCGTCGGCAACCTCTACGTGAACCGGAAGACGACGGGCGCCCTCGTCGGCCGGCAGCCCTTCGGAGGTTTCCGAATGTCGGGTACCGACGACAAGGCGGGGGGGCCGGACTACGTGAAGCAATTCACCGTCCCCCGGGTGGTAACGGAGGACACCATGCGCCGCGGTTTCGTTCCCTACCGGGCTTCGTAGAACCGCTCGAGCCGTGGACCGGCGGCACGAGTGTCGATTGTTAAGATCGCCTATTTCTTGTTGAAAGGCGTGACTGATCGTGGTACAAATCTTCGTCTGGCGGGCGAAAGCTCGAGAGGAGGATCAGATGCCGGTACAGATGCAGAAACTGGAGCGATATCCCGGGACCGATCGCGATAAGTTCGCGAGGGCGGTACTCAACTACTGCAGGGCTTACCGTTCCGACCCGAAGATCGGCGGCGCCCAGTTCTACTGGGCCGACGCGGGAAACACGATCGGCGTGGTCGTCTGGGGAGAGCCGGGCTGCTTCGACTACAACCCCAACCCCGACCCCAACATGCTGAAGGCGGCGTTCGCAGTAGCCGATCTCGGGAACCAACGAAGCAGCGAAGTCTGGCAGGACGCCGGCCCCGGTGCGAGGAGTTGGGAGGCTGCGGGGCGGCCGTCCGGGGCGTCCTAGCGTAACAATCTGTTGTAGGGCGATAGACCCCGTGCCCGCAGGGGCGCAATTGGGGGGAGCGACGGGTGGGCTCCCCCCGGGCTTCCCGGTGGGCGTGCCGGCGCGGAGCTAGAAGATCTCCGGCAATCCCCTGCGGCGCCGCCGCCAGTCGAGCAGGCGCGAGACGGCATGGGCGGCGCGCGTGACGGACGGGAACGCTCCGATTCCCTTCGCGAACGCTTCGCCCGCCGACCGGTCTCCGTTACCGCTTCGCCCATCGCGTTGCACGTAGACGATGGGCACGCTCAGTTCGTTCTGGAGACTGGCCAGGAGTTGGGCGCCCTGCCGCGCCTGCTCGGTCTCCTCGGCGATCCTCTTCTCCCGCTCCTCGGGCGTCTCCGGGTCGTCCCCCGGCCGGCCGCGTCGACCCGGCCGGCGCCAGGCGTCGGTGCCGAGGGAGGTACTGAAGACGACGTCATAGGCGCCCGAGCCGCAGAGTGCTCGCATGGTGCGTTCCATCTGCTCCGGACCCCTGGGGTGGGCGTCGATGGGGTTGTTGACACTGGTTCCGGCGACCGGGATGAATTCACGAAGCTCTTTCTTGGCGTCTTCCGGCGTTTCCGGGAGTTCCAATCCCTGGTCGGCAATCGCGTCCGACGAGAGCACGGCGAAGCCGCCGGGCCCGCCGACGAGGACGACGCGAGGCCCTGAGACCCGGCGAGCCCCGGTCGCCATGGCGACCGTCAGATCGTGGAGTTCATCCATGGAATCGACACGGATTGCCCCCACCTGGCGGCAGAGGGCTTCGAAGATCTCGCGGGATCCGGCGAGGGAGCCGGTGTGAGAGCTCGCAGCGCGGGCGCCCGCTCCGGAAAGGCCTCCCTTCAGGATGATCGTCGGCTTCGCGGCTGCGCACCGCTTGAGTGCATCGAACAGTTCACGTCCGTCCGGTACTCCTTCGAGATACGAGATCACGATCTCGGTGTCGGGGTCACTCGCAGCGTAGTCGAAGAAGTCGTGTGCCTTGAGATCGGTGCCGTTCCCGAAGGAGACGACCTTCGAAAAGCGGACGCCGCGCGGGGTCAGGGTGCGCACTATCTCGCCCGCATTGGCCCCTGACTGGGAGACAAGAAAGACGTTGCCCTGCTCCATCGGGAACTCCGACCCGAAGGTCATCCCGCTCGCCGGGACGTAGAGACCGAGGCAGTTCGGACCAATGGTTCGAATGCCTGCGGCGCGGAGCCTGGCTACGGACTCATGCTCGACCTGGGTCATCTTCTCGTCTCCGGTCTCGGAGAAGCCTGCCGTGAAGAGGTGGAGCGAGCGCACTCCCTTCGCGATGCACTGGTCTACGAGTTCGGGCACGACCTTCGCCGGCACCAGGGAGATGACGTGATCGACCGGCTCGGGGACGTCCGTGAGGGTGTGGTAGGCGGGCATGTCGCCGATCCGATCTGCTTTCGGATTGATCAGGAACATGCGGTTCCTGTCGTAGCCGGTTTCGATTAGTGCCTGGCCGAACATACTGCCCCAGGCGTCTGGATTCGACGGAGCGCCGAAGAGGGCGACGGTGCGTGGATGAAAGATAGGGTCGAGGTGGTGTTCGCTCATCATGCGCCAATCTGGCTCGACGCCGGCTCTGCCGGTCGCCGGCCGGGGAATCGTTGGCGATTCTACCGGCCCGATTCCGTACGGGCAGGCACCCTCGTGTACGGGCGGAGCGGTCAGGGCCGGGAGTGGAACTCCGGATCACGCCGTTCGCGGAAGGCGGCGAGGGCCTCTCTATGGGCGTCGGAGGCCATCGCCTCGGAGAACCGCTCGTTCTCCCGCTGGATCACCCAGCAGAGGTCCTTCTCCACGTAGTTCTCGTAGACCATTCTCTTCACCTGCCCGACCTGCGGCTCGGGATTGTCGGCAATCGCCTGTGCGAGCTTTATCGCCTCGTCAAGCATGGTCTCCGCGGGGTGCACGTGGTTGACCAGTCCGATCGTCGCGGCCTCGGCCCCGTCGACGAAGCGCCCGGTGAGCAGCAGCTCCATGGCCGTGCCGAGGCCGACCAGCTGGGGCAGGTAGTGTGTGCTCGCCAGCTCCGGTGTGAGGCCGAGACGGATGAAGCGGAAAGAGAGGCGGGCGTTCTCGGAGGCGACGCGGAGGTCGCAGTGCAGGGCCATCGTGAGGCCCTCGCCGACGGCAGCGCCATTGATGGCGCAGATGATCGGCTTCGAGGCGCGCGTCAGTTCGACCCACTCGTTGTCTGATGGTCGGGGACGGCCGGTGTTGGTCCGACCCTCGGCGGAGGCCTCAAAGCTGCTGATATCGGCCCCGGAGCAGAAGGCCCGGCCGGCTCCCGTGAGGACGATTGCTCCAATGTCCGCATCGCTGTTCCACTCCCGGATCTGGTCGCGGATCTCATAGTGCATCTCACCGTTGAGGGCGTTGAGCATGTCCGGCCGGTTGAAGGTCAAGAGCCCCACCCTTCCGATCTTTTCGGTCAGTATGTACTGGGCCATTGCCTGTCCCCCGCGGAAAAGTTGAGTGCGTCGATGCATCATCGGCCATCCCGCCCCGACGTGACAATCCGTCCCGTGGTACGGATGTGCGGAACCGCAGCGGGCGTGACCGCCGCGACCGCGAGGCCGGCACTCGCCACATCCACCAAACACCGCGATATTTGTAGGGTCGGCCGGCGACTCAACAGGAAGAGGAGGTGCGATTTGAAGGTCGGAATCATGCTCGGAGCGCAGCCCGATCCGGAGGCGAGCCTGGAGAAGTACGTCCGAACGGCCCGCGACATCGAGCAACGGGGCTTCGCCTCCCTCTGGATGGCGCACATCTCCGAGCACGACGCGATCATGGCGATGGCTCTTGCGGGCAGAGAGACCGAGAAGCTCGAAGTGGGCACCGCCGTGGTGGCAGTTCAGCCTCGACACCCGGTTGCACTGGCGCAGCAGGCGCTCACTGCTGCGGCGCTTGCCCGCGGGCGGTTCACTCTCGGCGTCGGGCTTGCTCACAAGGTTGTAATCGAGGATTCGCTCGGCCTCTCGTATGCGCGGCCGGCGCGGACGATGCGGGAGTACCTCGGCGTGCTGAATCCGCTCCTCGCGGGCGAGACGGCCCGCTTCGACGGCGAGATATACCGCGTCCGGTCGCGAGTGAGCGTGCCGGACGCCGTCAGACCCGTGCCCCTGCTTGTCGCTGCGCTCGGTCCGATGATGCTGGAGATCGCGGGCGAGATGTCCGATGGGACGGCACTCTGGATGACGGGTCCGAAGACGATCGAAGGCCACATCCGTCCGAACATCGCGCGAGCCGCGGCCGCCGCGGGCCGCCCCGACCCACGACACCTGGCGGCCTTCCCCCTCGCTCTCACGAACTCAGCGCACGACAGTCGCGGACCCGC
>CAZHMF010000169.1:0-4090 GCA_964533605.1 uncultured Anaerolineaceae bacterium | reverse complement strand
GCCCGACATGAGTAGCAGGCTACGCCGTGACGTGTGCCAGCTCCCGCGGGCCCGCCCGGCGAGGGCGCGGGGACCGGAGAGGAATCGCTGGCGCGGGGCCACCCCGCCGGCCCGCGTGGGCGGTGAACCGACCCGCCGCGACGGAATATCCTCATCGGGCCCCGGAGGGCGAGCAGGCGAGCCGTCTCTCAGCGGGGTGCCTGCAAGTCCCGGCGAGGCCACCGGAACGGCGTGCGTGCTGCGAACCCTCGACGACATCGAAAGACTGGAGGCCGGCGACATCCTCGTCTGCTCCACAACGACGCCCGCCTGGACCGCCGTCTTCGGACTGGCGGCTGCAGTGATCGCCGACGGCGGCGATATGAGCTCTCACACCGCGATCGCCGCCCGCGAGTACGGCATCCCGGCCGTGACCGGGGCTCACGGCGCAACGTCGCTCATCAGCGACGGACAGACGGTCACGGTTGACGGAATGCAGGGCCTGGTGACGCTCGGCTGAGTCAGGTTCGTGGACCCGCTAGAGTGGTGTGAAGATCGGCGTCGTCCCGACGATCTGGATGGTCCCGCTGACGCTCTGGGTCTTGCACCTCTGGTGCGGCGGCAGGATGTTGCAGATCTCCACCGACACAGTGAGCGTGCTCCCGGGGCCCAGCCCCGCCGGGATCGGCTCATCGATCGCGGTGCTGCCCGTTGCGTCCTTGACGAGCTCCCCGTTGATGAACCAGAGAAGCCGATTGTAGTCGCCTTCGATCACCACGTCGCACTGTATGAGATCGGACTGTGCACAGGAAAGCTGCGACTTACTCACGAAGGGGATCGTGAAGATGGCATCGCACTGCTTGTCGGCATTCATGATCACGACGCCCGTGCGGCACTCGGCTGCGTTTGGGCCGAAGAACGTCGAAAACCGTGACACGGCGTCGGGCAGCCACCTGATGTCGACGCGGCTCCCGGCTTCGTAACTGTGCGCGCCCACGGAGGGGAACAGTTCTCCACCGCCGGTGCTTGCCTCGTTGATCGACATGGCTAACGTGTAGAAGACCTGTTGTTGCTGGAGATCGAAGGTCGCAGTGCAGGACTTGTCGGCGTTCATGGTGACGGACCCGCTCTTGCACTCGAGTCCGTCCGGCCCGCTCCAGCCGGCGAAGATGGAGCCGTTGGCCGGGACGGCGCTCACGCTCGCCGCACTGCCGTGGGTGTAGGTTCCGGCCCCGCTCACGGTGCCGCTGCCGGGGCCGGTGGTTGTGAGCGTGAGTGTATGTGACCGGAGCTCGAATGTGGCGGTGCACGACTTGTTGGCGTTCATCGTCACGCGGCCCGAGGCGCATTCCGAGCCGTTCGGGCCGCCCCATCCGGAGAGGCGCGAGCGTCGGTCCGGGACCGCGCTGACGGCGGCGACCTTCCCCTGTTCGTAGGTTCCCGCTCCTCCCAGGGTTCCGTTGCCGCTTCCCGATTTGTTCAGCGTGAGAGTGAAGAGCTGCGTCTCCGGCGACACCTTCTTGTAGTTCGCCACGCAGGACTTGTCCGCATCCAGGACCACCTTGCCGGTTGCGCATTCGGCTGCGTCGGATCCGCTCCACGAGTCAAACAGCGAGCCCGGGGCCGGGTTGGGCGAGACTGCAACTTCGTCGCCGGCCTCGTAGGTCCCACTGCCGGCGGGTGAGCCGGCTCCCTCGCCCGCCGCCGAGAGGGTGAGTGTGAAGGACTCCCCGGCCGTTTGCCCTTCGTTCAGTGAAAACGGGTCGCAATCCGGCTTCTCGAACACCTCTCGGGTGGTGGTGCCGTCCGCCGCGACGTGAGTCACCATGACCGTGCAGCCCTGTTGGCCGTCTCCCAGCGGCTCGACCCTGAGCTCTCCGGAGCCGGGCACGAAGATCTCGATCAGGCCGCCGTCGTCGTCGCTCGGCTGAGCGGAACAGGTGGCGTCGCGCCAGGCAGGCTGAAAGGTGATCACCGCGCCCGGGATCTCCTTCTGCGCCTTCTCAATCGCCTCTTCGGGGGTGTCTCCCTCGAACGTTCCGATGACGCTTCCGTCCTTGTCAATGATCCTGATCCGTTCGTTGGCTGCAACCGTGACGGCGGTCCCTTCGACTGCGGGCCCGTCGTCGGCGTAGCGAAAGAGGCGGCTGCTCTGGATGAACGAAAGGTAGCCCTCGAGGTACCGGGGCTCGTTGTAGGAGGGATCTTTCACGACGACCCGATCGCCATCGAGGCCGACGGCCGTAACAAAGTGAGGCCCCGTGTAGGTGGCCGAGCGGATGTAGAGCTCGAGGATCACGGGACGGCCGTGGCTTACTTCGTCCCTGATCTCCTGCTCGTTGCCGGAGCCCCAGCGGGGGACGAAGACGACGCGGCGCGTGCCCGGGTTGGTACGGGCGATTTCGGCGGAGAGCTCGCCGACTGCGAACCAGTTGACGCCGTTGTGGTAGTAACCCCGGCTCTGCCAGCCCGCTCCGGCGCGGACGGCGTCACGGTTGAAGTACTCGTTGACCGATTGCGGTGTCACCTGGCGCCCGTCCGGCATGAGTGTGTTTCCGAAGATGCGGAGGACGTTGACGGCGGAGGTCATCGCGCAGCCGCACTGAGCGATGGTGCTGCCGCAGATGTCGAGGGGATTGTCGGCTCGCGCGTAGACGAGCGCCCCCCAGCGCGAGTCCTTCTGAGTGAACAGCTCATCGGGGCCCACGGCCGCGGCAGGGACGACCTCGGCCGCGAGCGATTGTTCGTCGCAGGGATTAGGGACGGCGGCGGCGGCCGGCGATGCTCCCGGCGAGGCGTCCACAGTGGCCGTGGAGGCCGGCACCGGGCCGTCTCCGCCTCCCTTCTGAAGGGCCCAAACCACCCCCACGACTCCAAGAAGGATGAGCAGCGCCAGCAGCGCCAGCCCCGGCCACTTGTAGCGCTCCAGCACGGCCACGCTTCGGTACTCGGCCCTCAGCTCCTCGACGGGCACGTCCATGTCGGTCCGGCGCGCGAGCACCCTGAACGGCACGGTCTGCTCGGGGCCGAACCAGCGGCGTCCGGGGCGGCGGGCTGAGAGGGCGACGGTCTCGCGGTCCTCGGGTGCCACCGTGACTGTGGGGGACTCGAATTCGAATTCGAGGACGCCTTCGTCGTCGGTGGCATCGAGATTGAAGGAGGCCGGCGAGTTACCGGTGTTGGCGAGCGTGAGGGCGAATGAGCCCCGCTGGCGCTGGAGCTTGTTTTCAGTGGCGGCAAACGGCGACACGGTCACGACTGCGGAGGCACGGGCGCTCGCGGCGGTGGCCTGGGATCGGACGACGACCGTGAGGTGATGGTCGCCGGCCAGAGTCGCCGATGATCGTGGCGGCGCGATGGTGACGGTGGCGATCGCGTCCTGCCCGGGCTGGAGGTTCATGGATTGGCCGCCGTCGGCCACCCAGTCCGGAGGGACCCCTTCGGGCTCGACTGAGACGGAGTCGATTACCGATCCCTCGTTCTTGATCCGCACTTCGAAGAGAGCCCGCGAGCCCGGCTCGACGGTGATCGCGGGCGGCGAGAGAAGGACGCCGAGTTGCGCGCGAGCCTCGGTCTGTGCCGGCGTCGCCGGTCTGCCGGGCTGTGGCGCGCCGGGTACGGAAGCAGGCTCGAAGGTCGCTTCGACGTCGCCGAAGCGAATGCGCTGGCCCGGCTCGACGCGGACCGGCGTGGCGGTGGGGATGCGCACGTCATCGAGGTAGACGCCGGTGGCGGAGCCGAGGTCCTCGACTGCGAGGTGGCCTCCTTCGATGGTGAGACGGGCGTGCCGGCGGGACACCGTTGGGTCGTCGATACGTGCTCCGGAGCCCTCGGCCCGGCCGACGACTACGGACGGCTGATCGAGGCTCAGCTCGACCGGCGAGCCGGAGGCGGAGAGGCGGAGTGTGCCGTACTTCATGGGGTCAGTCTCGTCACCGGGGCTGATCTGTACGGTAGCAGTTGCGGGGTCTCGATTACACGCAGCCGCGCCCGCCGGGGAGCATGTCCCTCGGCGGGCAGGGCTTCCTGAATCGGGGGGGTTTCGGGGGGGTGCGGCTGCGCTGCGCATTACACGCTCCCCGCGTGCGCGGCGGGTGCGGCGTGACCCGCA
>CAZHMF010000168.1:0-4109 GCA_964533605.1 uncultured Anaerolineaceae bacterium | reverse complement strand
GAGAAGCAGCTAACGACCGGCGCTGAGCTCCCTGCGAAGCCCCTCGATCCGCGCGTCGCGCATCGCCTCCGGCGCCACGGCCTTGGCCCGATCGATCTCCCCGACCTCCTCCGGCACGTAGAAGTGCATACCGTCGCCGTTGTAGGCCTCCCAGACGGCATCTGCGACTGCTGCCGGATCGAGCAGCCGGAAGGCCCCTTCCCGCGCGGGATTCACGCCCACTTCACCGACCGGCGTCCCGTCCTCGTACCGGGGAGATGCCCAGATCGCGGTGTCGATGATGCCCGGCAGCGTGTCGGCGGCCCTGACTCCGTACCGGCTGAACTCGACGGCGAGCGCCTCAGTGAGCCCCTTCACGGCGAACTTCGTCGCCGCGTAGATGGCAAGCCGGGGAGCACCGTAGGTGGCGGCCGACGATGACGTGGTGAAGCAGAGACTGTTCTCCGCCTTTCGCAGCAGGGGGAGGGCTGCGTAGATCCCGTTTACGACGCCGATGAGATTCACATTGATGATTCTCATCGACTCCTCGATCGGGACCTCGTCGAGGAAACCGAATCGTGCGATCCCGGCGTTATTGAAGAGCAGATCGAGACTCCCACCAGTCCGCGAACCGAGATCGGAGACGACAGCGTCGTACGCGGCCTTATCCGTTACATCCAGCTCCCAGACCGCGCAGTTGCCGTCCCCGAGCTCCGCCCGGAGAGCCTCGAGGCCCTTCACGTCAACATCGGCTGCGCCTATCCACCAGCCTTCAGAAGCAAAGCGGCGGGCGGTCGCGAGGCCGATGCCGCTCGCAGCACCGGTGATGAATGCGGTCTGTCGGTCCATAAATCCACTCCTTGGTCCCGTGGGCCGGCCAATCCTACCGCGCTCCTCCGTTCGGCGCCCGACGCGCCACCGGGAGCGCGGCAGGGGGTGCGGGTCCGGGGACCGTTGTGGAATGATTCAGCTCAGGCCCGAAGGGTCGCCTCAACCCCCAGCAGAGGAGGAAAAATGCATTCGGGACCGCTTTCCGGCATCAGAGTGCTCGAGTTCACACAGATCATCGCGGGGCCGTTCGGTTGCATGATGCTGGCCGACCTCGGCGCCGAGGTCATCAAGGTCGAACCCCCGGGCGGAGAACCCTGGCGCCAGTACGGTCAGTTCATCCCCGGCGAGTCCAAGCCCTTTCAGTCGCTGAACCGGGGAAAACAATCTCTCGTACTCGACAGCGCAGACGACCGCGCGCGTGAGATCGTTCATCGCCTGATACCCACGGTCGATGTGGTTGTGATCAACTACCGCCCCGATGTGGCGAAGCGCCTCGGCCTGGACTACGAGACACTGGCCGCCATCCGTCCCGACCTCATCTACGTCGACGTCACCGCGTTCGGCCGGAAGGGCCCTTGGGCTCACCGGCCCGGGTACGACATCGTCATCCAGGCGGTCTCGGGAATGATCGTCGGGGACGGCAAAGTAACTGAGGACGGCTGTCCCGAGTACGTGACGGCGAGCCCTCTCGCGGACTACGGCACCGGACTCTCCATCGCCTGGGCCACCAGCACCGCCCTCTACCACCGCGAGAAAACCGGTGAGGGTCAGCTCATCGAAACCTCGCTCCTGGCGACGGCTCTCGCATTCCAGGGTTCCGTCGTTATGGAGCTGCCGGTCGCGGATGAGGTCATGAGAAACCCGCTCAGAGACGAGCGCCACCGCGCCAGGGAGGCCGCCGCGAGCTACCCGCAGATGCTCGAAATCCGGCGCCGCCAGCGTCCCGTCCCGAGCATCTACTACCGCGCGTACAAGACTGCGGATGGGGCCATCGCGGTCGGTGCGCTCTCCCGCTCGCTCTGGGCCAAGGTCAGGGCCGCCATCGGGACCGAGTTCCTCGGAATCGAGGACCCCCGCTACGACATCAGCGACCCTGAGTGGGTGACGTACTCACGCGAGCGGGTCAGCGAAGTGGAACAGATCCTGCAGACAAAGACGACCGCCGAGTGGATCGAGGTGTTCGAACGCCACGGCGTGCCCGCCGGACCGGTGCAGTTCCCTGAAGACCTGTCGAGGGATCCCCAGGTCCTCGAGAACGAGCTGATGGTCCCTCTGGAACATGATCTGACCGGCCCCCAGGAGATGGTCGCGCCCTTGCTCCGTCTCGCAAAGGCTCCCGCAAAGCCGCAGGGGGCGGCACCACCCCTCGGCCGCGACACCGATCGCTGGCTTCGAGAGGCGGGGTGCAACCCGGAGGAGATAGTCGCCCTTCATGAGGCGGGTGTGGTCGGATAGCGGCTCGTGTGAACGAGGTGCCGTCCGCGCTCGCTAGCGGCGGCTCCTCGCCACCGCGACGGTCGCTGAGCTGCCGAGGACGATGAAGACCGCGATCAGGCCAAACAGGACCGGGTCGGCGCCGGGGCCCCCGCTCGCCCCGCCCCCGGTGTTCGGCGGGAGGGGCGTCACCCGCGGCCGTTGCGTCACGTTGACACTGGGCGCCGGTGTCGGGGTCGATGTCGGAGTCGGCGTCGACGTCACGGCCCACGGCGGCACAGTTGCGGCGGGCGGCGTTCGCGTCGGCGTCGGAGCGACGGACGTGCGGGTCGGCGTTGGAGAGACCGGCGTTGGCGTCGGCTGGCCCGGAAGGAGCACAGTGATCTTCCCCACCATCAGGCCGGGATGAATCGTGCACTCGTAGGTGTAGACGCCGGGCATGTTGAATGTGTGCTGGAACGTCGACCCGCCAACCAGCTTGACTCCGCTGTTGAAGTCTTCCGGCCCGGTCTTTGACGACACGCTGTGAGGGAGAGCATCCGCCCACGTCCAGGTGACGGTGTCGCCGGTCGTGATGACCGTGTTCAGGTCCGCCGGAAACTGCCAGTCGAGGGACTGATCGTCGGCCAGAGCGCTCGGGGATGAGGCAGCGAACCACGCGCCGGCCAGGAAGAACAGCGGGACCCGCAGCAGGAGCCTCCGGGACAGGTGTTGTTTCATTCTCGGCCTCCGCCGGCTTACCCCGTTTCGGGAACGGCCGTGCCGGCACGCCGCCTTCGCTCCGGGCGCTCCGGAGAGACAGTTCGACTCTTTAGACTGTCGGTTGCTCGAGCGGTGTTCTGAAGGCGATGCTCAGAGGCTCGCGGTGGTTCCGTCCGTGTAGCCGAGCCGCGAAAGCTCTTCCCTCGCTACCTGTCTGTCATCCCATGGGCGAGATTCGAATCCGTAGATCATCGACTGCTCGTGACCCTTTCCGGCGACGACAACGATGTCACCATCAGAGGCCATGCTCAGCGCCGTCCGGATGGCTTCGCGCCTGTCCTCCACCTCGGTGAAGTCCTCACCCCGAGACCGTCCTGCAGCCGCCGCATGACGTCCGATCTCGTGCACGATTGAGAGCGGGTCCTCGGTTCTCGGATCCTCGCTCGTGAAGACCGCAAAGTCGGCCCCTTCGGCCGCTGCTCTGCCAACGCCGAAGCGGCGGCCCGGATCGCGCTCGCCGGCCGCGCCGACAACCAGGATGAGGCGCCCGCTGCAGATCACACGGAGCACCTCCAGAACCTTCCTGACGGCATCGCCGGTGTGCGCGTAGTCGACAACCACCTGGAAGGGCTGTCCCGTCTCGATTCGCTCCATCCGGCCCGGCACCCCGCGGCATCGTGCCAGCCCCCGAGCGAGGACTGATGGTTCGATCCCGAGCGCCACGCCGGCGCCGACTGCCGCGAGGGCGTTGTAAACGTTGAACAGCGCCGGGAGCCGAACCTCGGCATCGGCTTCGCCGATCGGAGTAACGAGGCGGAACCCGGATCCATCGGGCCGCAACGTCACCTCCCTCGCCCTGATGTCAGAGTCTGGCGACTCCAGCCCGTAGCGGAGCGGATTCGCCGCCCCGGCCCGGTTCAGCAGGTAGTTCGAGGAGGGATCGTCGGCGTTGACGACGGCCGCGGCAGGCCCCTTCGCCGCTTTGGCCGCCACGGCATCGAACAGCATCGCCTTCGCGTCCCGGTAGGCTTCAAATGTCTCGTGGAAATCCAGGTGGTCGCCGGTGACGTTTGTGAGGACCGCCACGTCGTAGTCGGCATGGTCCAGGCGGTTGAGGGCAAGCCCGTGAGAGGTCGACTCGAGGATCGCGATTTCGGTCCCCG
>CAZHMF010000167.1:0-4117 GCA_964533605.1 uncultured Anaerolineaceae bacterium | reverse complement strand
CCCCCCCGCCCCGCCTGCTGACCCCCCCGCCCGATCCCGCCGGCCGGAGATGCCCCCCCCCTCACCGCGTACGATGATTCCCGCCATGAAGTGGCTCGCCCCGGCCGTCCTTGCCTGCCTCGCGCTCTTCGCCGGCCTTTTGTCCGCCTCTGCGGAGGAGGGCTGGCGCGTGACCTTCTGGCACTCACGCATCGCCATCGACGCAGATGGGAACACCCACTTCGTCGAGACCATCACGGTGGACTGGGGAGCACTCGCCCGTCACGGGATCTTCCGTGACCTGAGAACGCGCGTGGCCTGCGACGACGCCGTCCAGGGCCCCGAACCGGTCTACGAGTGCCCCGGCGGGAGCGATCGCGTCTACCCCCTGACCGGCGTGAGCGTGACCGACGGAGCCGGACAGTCCCGGCCCTACTCTCTCTCCCGGGTCGGGGTAGACACGCGCCTCAAGATCGGTGATCCGGACCGGACCGTCACCGGCGTGCAGGTCTACCAGATCAGCTACACGGTCGTCGCCGCTCTCAACGCCTTCGAGGGCCACGACGAACTGTACTGGAATGTGACGGGTTCGGAGTGGGGGGTCCCGATCGATTCCGTGAGAGTGGACCTCAGCCTGCCCCGCGATGCCGGGCTCTTCGTCGCCTGTTTCGAGGGCTACCGATCGACCGCTCCCTGCGACTCGGAAGCCGCGGGTCGGGGTGCATCCTTCGCAACGACGCGGACCCTGTTCCCCGGCGAGGAGCTGACGATTGCCGCCGGCTGGGACAAGGGTGCGGTGGACGTCCTCCCGCCCGTCCTCGAGGACCGTACAAGCATCGACGACTTCTTCACACTCGACTGGGTGGAACTCGGCGGTGCCGCGCTCGTGCTTGCGCTCGCGCTCGGCGCCGTCGCCCGGCTCTGGTGGCTGCGCGGCCGCGATCGCCGCTACCAGACCCTGTACTACCTGACAGAGGACCCGAGCGAGGAGACCGCCCGCCTCTTCGCGGACCGCAACGTTGTAGTCGAATTTCTGCCGCCGGAAGACCTCCATCCGGCCCAGATGGGCGTCATCATCGACGAGCGTGCCGACACTCTCGACGTCACGTCCACGATCATCGACCTGGCAGTGCGCGGCTATCTCCACATCACGGAGATTCCCAAGGAGGGTTGGTTCGGGAGGACCGACTGGGAGCTCACGAAGAAGAAGGAGGCCGGCGACGACCTCCTCCCCTACGAACGCCGGCTCTTCAACTCGCTCTTCCGCAACCGCGAGACGGTGAGGGTCTCGAAGCTGAAGACGACCTTCGCCGAGCACCTCGCCAAAGTGAAGAAGGACCTCTACAAGGACGCCCTGGGCCGGCACTGGTTCTCCTCAAATCCGGAGACGGCGAGGCGCTTCTGGCTCGCCGTCGGGGCGGGCACGATCGCCGTGGGGCTGGCGCTCTGCCTGGCGTCCGGCCTCTTCATCGACCGGGCGCTTGTCCCGGCCGGGGTGTTCATCGCCGGTGCCCTCATGCTCTTCCTCTCACGATCGATGGCGAGGCGGACGGCGCAGGGGAGCGAAGCTCTCCGGCGTGTCCTCGGTTTCAAGCGCTACATCGCAACCGCCGAGACGAGGCGCCAGGAATTCAACGAGCAGCAGAACATCTTCGCGCGGTACCTGCCTTTTGCGATCGTCTTCGAATGCGTCGACAGGTGGGCGGATGCGTTCGAAGGGCTCGACGACCAGGTCGGCACTGAGACGGCCTACTGGTACGCGGGGGCGACACCGCTGCAGGTCGGCGCCTTCACGGCGGGGATGAGCACGTTCTCGTCGAGCGTCTCGTCGGCCATGGCGAGCACGCCGGGGGGGTCCGGCGGATCGGGATTCAGCGGTGGCTTCAGCGGCGGCGGGGGCGGTGGCGGCGGCGGCGGCAGCTGGTGACCGGAGGTGTGGGCGGCGCAGCGATCGAGTCCCTCACTGTCGGCCGGCTTTAGCCGATCGCCGATCTTCCTCCACCTCGACCTCCACAGCAACCGCAGCCGCAACCTCGACGGCGACCGGCACCGCCACAGGAACCGCGACTCCATCTCAGACCGCGACTGCAACCGCGACCACGACTCCGACGCGCACGCCCAAGGCCACGTCGGGCTCGACCCCCGGCCCTGCGCCCCTCGAGCAGGGCGGTGGCGGTCGCGCCGGGGATGAGTCGGGAGGCGGTGGCTCGCTGCTCGCCGTCGCGCTGCCGGCGGCGCTGGCACTCGGACTCGCCGGGGCGGTGTTGGGGCTGTGGAGGTATCGGAGGACCTGAGCGTGTTTACATTGCCTGCGACGGGCGCCGGCGGGAGAGCATGCCGAGCGCAGTGGCTTTCCGGCGAGCGTCATCACACAGGTGAGGACCGTCCGGACCCGGTAACGGCCGAGGCGAGCTAATCCAGGACAGCCGTAGCCTCTACCTCGATCAGGATCTCCGGGATGGCGAGCGCCTGCACGCCGACAAGGGTGCTGGCGGGCCACTCCCCCTCCCAGAAGTCGCCGCGGCCCGCCGACATGGCGGCACGCTTCTCGGGGGAGTAGTCGACCACGAAGGTTGTGATCTTGGCGACGTCCGCCGGGGTCGCCCCCGCGGCGGCGAGAGCCGTCCTCAGGTTGGCGAATGCCTGGCGGGCTTGCGCCTCCAGACCGTCCGCAACCGTTCCATCGGGGGTGACGCCCACCTGTCCCGAGATGAAGACCATTCTGGAGCCGGTGGCCCTGACGACATGTGTGTAGCCACGCGCTTCATGCACGCCTTCGGGGCTGATCCGTTCGAGTGTCATATGTCCTGACTCCTTCTCCGATGCCGGCGAATCGAGACGACCGTCCGCGCCCTGATGAGCCCCGAGCCCGTCCGGCTAGATGATTGCTCGCGCGTCCTTCATCTCGACAATCTCCCCCCAGTCATAACCCAGCTCCAGGAGGAGCTCCTCGGTGTGCTGCCCCAGCTCTGGGGCGGTCGTCCTCAGTGAGGCCGGATTCTGGCGAAATCTGACCGGGCTTGCAACGTATTTGACCTCTCCGGCCCGGGGATGCTGCAGATCCACAAAGAACCGGTTTGCCTCCGCCTGCGGGTCGTTGATCACGTCCTCCGCAGACGCGATGCGTCCGTAGATGCAGTTGTTCTCCCGGAGCCGCTGCTCCCAATCCGCTCGGTTTCGGGAGCTGAACGTCACATCGAGAATCCCTATCAGCTCTTCAGAGTGATCGGCGCGGGCCTCGATGTCGCGGTACCTGGGATCGTGCTCGAGCTCGGGGTGCTCGATCGCACGGCAGAAATCTCCCCAGGAGAGATCGGCCTGAAGCATGGCAAGCTGCAGCCATTGCCCGTCCTGCGTGCGGTAAGAGTTCCAGAGGGGATTCACGACCCTGGAGCGGTCGCTGCGGTTCAGACGCCCCCCGCCCAGCGCGACCTGCAGGTCAGCGGCCAGCGTCCACACGCCCGAATGGTAGAGCGAGAGTTCGAGCTCCTGCCCCTCGCCGCTCCGCTCCCGGTGCCAGAGCGCCGCCATGATCCCGGCGATCATGTGAAATCCGGTGGTCCTGTCCATCATGCCGCCCCGTTGCTGGGGCGGCGGGCAGTTCGGTTCCGTGATCGAGTGCTGGATCCCCGAGCGGGCCCAGGCCGCAGCGAAGTCGAAGCCCCGCTCGTCCTTGTCGGGCCCAACCGTCCCGTAGCCCGTGACCAGGGCGTAGACGAGCGCCGGATTCACGCCTCTCAGAGTCTCGTAGTCCATGCCAAGCTTCCTGACGGCGGCGGCTTCGTAGTTGGACATGAAGACATCGGACCGCTCGACGAGCCGGTAGAGGACCTCCCTCCCCTTCCCCGTCGTCAGGTCGATGGCCATGCTCTTCTTGTTGCGGTTGTGGACCTCGAAGCGCCAGTGCACGTCGACGCCGGAAGTCTTCCTCACCATCCGCTGGGAGCTTCTCTGGGCATCGCCCCTGAGGGGTTCAACCTTGATCACTTCCGCTCCCCAATCGGCAAGCACAGCACCGGCCGCCGGGACCGCAACGAAGTGCCCCATGTCGATGACCCGCAGTCCTTCGAGTATCCCGGCCATGCGTCCCTCCACGGTGTCGTTTGGTGAGGGTCAGTCTAGTGCAGGTCGCGCGCCA
>CAZHMF010000166.1:0-4124 GCA_964533605.1 uncultured Anaerolineaceae bacterium | reverse complement strand
AGCTGCCCGCCGATGGCCGGTTGGGCCCGGGTTGCTACGCCGGATGGACCTAGCGCCCTCCGGCCCCGTTGAGCCATGCTTGGGCGAAGGGACGCCGCCCCCTCGCGGGCGCGCGTGTTTCCGTACGACTTCATGAGGCAGGGGACAGGAGACAGAGAACGCATGACCGCAAGCGAGACGCTGACGATCACGGACAACCGCACCGGCCAGAACTACGAGGTCCCGATAACCGACGGCACTGTTCGGGCGATGGACCTTCGCCAGATCAAGACATCGGACGACGACTTCGGTCTCATGACCTACGACCCGGCGTTCACGAATACTGCCTCCTGCCGGAGCGCGATCACGTTCATCGACGGTGATGCCGGGATCCTCGAATACCGTGGCTATCCCATCGAGCAGCTGGCAGAGAACAGCACCTACCTCGAGACGGCATTCCTCATCATCTATGGACGGCTTCCGAGCAAGGGCGAGCTGGACGAGTGGGTTCGCGACATAACGCACCACACCTTCGTCCATGAGAATATCCGCAAGTTCATCGACGGTTTCCACTACGATGCGCATCCGGCCGGTGTCCTCATCAGCACCGTCGCCGCCCTCTCGACCTTCTATCCCGACGCCACTCAGATCGACGACGAGGAGTCCCGGGAGCTGCAGACGCGCCGCCTGATCGCGAAGATGCCGACGCTCGCCGCTTTCGCCTACCGGCGCGGCCTCGGCCTCCCCGTCGTCTACCCGGACAACGATCTCTCTTTCACCGCCAACTTCCAGAGCATGCTCTGGAGGATGGCCGAGACCAAGTACTCCTCCAACCCGGTCATCGAGCGCGCCCTCGACGTCCTCTTCATTCTGCACGCCGACCATGAGCAGAATTGCAGCGCCAACGCGATGCGGGCGATCGGGAGCTCCCGACCCGACCCGTACTCGGCTCTCGCCGGTGCCACCGCCGCGCTCTACGGGCCGCTTCACGGTGGGGCCAACGAAGCGGTGCTCCGCATGCTCACGCGGATCGAGCGGATCGAGAACATCCCGGGCTTCATCGAGGGCGTCAAGGCCGGTAATGAGCGACTCATGGGCTTCGGCCATCGCGTCTACAAGAACTACGATCCGAGGGCTCGAATCATCAAGCGCACAGCCGACGAGGTATTCGAAGTCACGGGCCGCAACCCGCTTCTCGACATCGCCCTCGAGCTGGAGAAGATCGCCCTGGAGGACGACTACTTCGTCTCCCGCCGGCTCTACCCGAACGTCGACTTCTACTCGGGGATCATCTACCAGGCGCTCGGCTTTCCGGTCGAGATGTTCCCGGTCCTCTTCGCAATCCCCCGCACGTCGGGCTGGATCGCCCAGTGGCGCGAGATGGTGACGGATCCGGAGCAGAAGATCGCGCGGCCACGCCAGGTCTACACCGGCGCGCGCGGAGTCGATTACGTTCCGATGGATCGCCGGTAGCTCCCGCCGGCGATCCACGCTTCCTCCGGAGACCGCTCCCGTTCAGGGGGCGGTCTCGGCATTCACTGGCGGTCACCGTAGTCCCAACTGCCATGGGCGAGGGCGGGGACCGGCTCCTCTCAGCATGGCTCGCCGCCCCTTGCGGGCCCCGGGCAGCGCACCTCATGCTACGGCAAGTCAAAGGCGAAGGAGGCCGGGCCGATGGAGACTGAAAGCCTGCTCCGAGAACGAGCGGGAGCGGTTGCAATACTGACCCTGAACCGCCCGGAAAAGCGGAACGCGCTCTCTCGGGCGCTCCGCGATGCGATCGTGGAGGTGCTCGGCGAACTGACGGCCGATGACTCGACCGCCGCCGTGGTTCTCACCGGGTCGGGCGCCGCGTTCTGCGCCGGATTTGACCGAGATGAACTGGCCGCCGGAAAGATGGAGGAGGTGTTCGCCGACGCAAGGTCCTATCACCACGCAGTCCATGCGTTCGGCAAACCGCTGATCGCAGCCGTAAACGGCCCGGCGCTCGGTGGTGGCTGCGATCTGGCGGCGATGTGCGACGTGCGGCTGGCAACCGAGACGGCCGTCTTCGGACAGCCACAGGTGCGTTTCGGAGCATCGGCCGCCTACGGGCTCATGAGGAGCGTGATGCCGTCGGGCATCGCCCGGGAGATGTGCCTCACCGGGCGCTCCTACACCGCCCCGGAGGCACTCGCTGCGGGTCTGGTGAACCGCGTCCTGGCGCCGGCCGAGCTCCTCGACGCCGCGCGCGAGATGGCCGCCGGGATCGCGGCGCTTCCCCCCGGCATGGCGGCCAACCTCAAGCGGGCTATTGTCGCAGACCAGCCGCAGCTGTTTGGTGAGTAGATGCTCGGTTGCACGCCTTTCTGCGCATCCGACGTTTACCGGCTCGGGCGGCGCGAGGTTCCATCTGGAAGCCCTGCGTGAACCGTGACTCTCTGAAGATCGACCACGCTGCCTACCTGATCACGGTCGACCCGGCGCGCCGGATCATCAGGGACGGGGCGTTGCTCATCGAGCGCGGTGTGATCCTGCGTGTGGGCAAGTCCAGCGAGCTGGCGTCCCTCCCGGCCGAGCGGGTCATCGACGCGTCCGGCATGGTTGCGACGCCCGGTTTCGTCAACGGGCACATGCACATCAGCTATGCACACGCCGTCCGCGGGATCTTCCCCGATGGCCTCGAGAACAGGCTCGGCTACGTGTTTCGGATGCAGGCCGTCATGACCGAGGAGGAGGAGTTCGAGACGTCGCTTCTGGGGACCCTCGAGCTCGTCAAGGGAGGCACAACACTCTTCGTCGACCCGGGCAGCACGAAGAGTGTTGAGGCCTGTCTCGCCGCCTACGACGCAACGGGCATCAGAGTGGTGACCGGCGAGCAGGTGACCGACCGCGCCAACAGGATCAACCTGCCCGTCTACTCCACAGCCGAAGCCGGGAGGCGCATGGAATCGGCAATTGACCGATTCGACGGTGCGCGCGAGGGCCGGGTTCGGGCCTGGACGATGCCCTTCTCAGCACCGACCTGCAGCGATCAGCTGCTTCTGGCCGCGAAGGAGATAGCGATCGCCCGGGACACGAGGATGACTCTCCACCACTTTGGCGGCCGGAGGGACGACGGGCGCCTGAGCACGCAGCACCTCGCGGATCTCGGAGTCCTCGGACCGCATCTCCTGCTCTCGCACGCGATGAATCTGGAGCCCGAAGAGATCCGGCTCATCGAGCGCTCGGGAACGACCGTCACGATGTTGCCGGCCGCAGCCATGAAGGGCGCCATGGGGATCAAGGAAGGCGGCCGGTTGCCCGAACTGCTCGGCCGCGGCGTTCCGGTCGCGCTGGGGACGGATTCCGTCAACAGCTCCAACTTCTCGGACATGGTTCGGACGATGAGCCTGGCCGCGCTCGCCTACAAGGACGCTCGTCTGGATGCCGCCCAGCTGCCCGCGGAGACGGCGCTGGAGCTGGCCACACTCCGTGGGGCGGAGGCTCTCGGGGCCGGCGACCAGCTGGGTTCGCTGGAAGCGGGCAAGCGAGCGGACATCGTCCTCTTCGATGCTCGACGCCCCGAGTGGCAGGCACTCACCGACCCTGTTAACAATCTCGTCTACAGTGCCTCCGCCTCGAGCGTACACACTGTGATCATCGATGGCCGGATCGTTGTCGAGGGCGGTGTCGTACCGGGAGTCGACGAGCCTTCGTTGATCGCACGCGTGCAGGCGTCGGGCGAGCGAATCCGGAAGCGGGCCGGAGTGGAGTTCGAGAGCCGCTGGCCCCTGGTCTGAGCGCCTCGGCAGGGCCGGCAGGGCGGTGTCCACGATGCGGTAGGTCATATGCGATTCCGCGGCTGATTGGCTAGGCTGCCACCGCCCCCACCGTGCGAATCCCGGAGGTCCGGGGGGAGAGCGCGTTGGGGCTCTCGTGATGACCAGATGGGAGACGTGCGATGCCATACAGCGACGACACTACCGACCTGACGCCGGAGCAGATCACCATCAAGACGGAGGCACACCGATTCGCGGAAGAGGTCCTGCGGCCAACGGCTCTGGAGCTGGACGATCTGCCGCCCGATCGGGTCATCGCCTCGGACTCGCCGCTCTGGGGCGCCTTCAAGAAGTACTTCGAGGCGGGGTACCACCTCCGCGGATTCCCGCCGCAGCTCGGCGGCG
>CAZHMF010000165.1:0-4133 GCA_964533605.1 uncultured Anaerolineaceae bacterium | reverse complement strand
TCGTCGCGGCGCTCGCGCTCGCGGCGGCGCTGCGGCTCTGGGATCTCGCCGCGACCGGCCAGAACCTCTACTACGCGGCAGCCGCCAGGAGCATGCTGGTCTCCTGGCACAACTTCTTCTTCGCGAGCTTCGATCCAGGCGGCTGGCTGGCCGTCGACAAGCCGCCGCTCGGTCTCTGGCTCCAGGTCGGTGCGGCACGCGCGTTCGGGTTTCACTACTGGGTGCTCGCCCTTCCCCAGGCATTCGCCGGCATCGCGGCGGTCGCCGTGGTGTTCGCGATCTGTCGCCGGCGGTACGGGCTGTCGGTGGCCGCCACCGCCGCATTCGGGCTGGCGATCATGCCGGTGAGCGTGGCGTCCGGCCGCAACAATTCGCTCGACACGTTGACCATGTTCTTGATGCTGCTGTCGGCGTGGAGCGCCCTGCGGGCAGCGGAGACGGGCCGCTGGCGCTGGCTGGCTCTGAGCGCAGTCCTCACCGGTCTGGCCTTCAACACGAAGATGTTTGCCGCCTTCGTCTCGGTTCCGGCCATGCTGCTCGCCTATCTCGGAGGGCGCGGCGCGATCTCGCGTGCCGAGGTCGCGAAGCTCGGCGCAGCCCTCGGTGTGTTGCTCACCGTCTCCTTCGTCTGGGTTGCGGCGGTCGGCCTCACGCCGTCGTCCGAGCGGCCCTACATCTACAACAGCTTCGGCAACAACCCATGGGAGCTGACCCTCCGCTACAACGGGCTGAACGGCCCGACCGAAGACGGGCCTTCATGGCGCGCCCCGATCCTCGCGGAGGACGAAGCGTCCGTCAGCGTGCTGCTTGCGGCCGGGGTCACTCGCGAGACTCGGGTGAGCGCGGCAGGCGCACGGACATCCTGCAGCCGGAAGGCTCGTTGGCGAGGACCTCGATCCGGCCCCCGTGCAGCTCAATGATCCAGCGGGCGATGGAGAGCCCGAGCCCGGCGCCGCCGGTCCGGCGGGAACGGTCTCCCTCCGCCCGCTGAAAACGCTCGAAAACGCGCTCGCCCTGGTCGGGCGGGATCCCGGGGCCCCGATCTTCGACCTCGATCGTCACCAGGTCGGGTTCGTGGCGGGCCCGGAGAACCACGGGCTCGCCCGGCGGGCTGTGACGCAGCGCGTTCTCGATGAGATTCGCGAAGACCTGATGAAGGCGCTCGGGGTCGCCTCGCTGAACGAGACCAGCAGGGGCCTCAACTTCGAGCTTCCGGCCCGGATCCATGAGCGTCGCCTCCTCCGCTACTCGCCGGAGCATTGATCTGACGTCAACGGGTTCCGATTTCATCGGCAGCTGCCCCGCCTCGAGGCGTGAGAGATCGAGGAGTTGGCCCACCAGCCGGCCGAGCCGTTCCGTCTGGCGGAGCATCACGGCGAACGACCGGTCGTCCGGTCTCGTCGCGCCGTCGATCAGGTTCTCGAGGTTTCCGCGGAGGGCGGCAAGGGGGGTCCGCAGTTCGTGGCTCACATTCGCGATCAGCTCCTTTCGCTGCCGTTCGAGCTCATCGAGATCCGCAGCCATTGCGTTGAAGGCGCGCGCCAGAGCACCCACCTCGTCCCGGCTTGAGGCGGTAACGCGCTGGCCGTAGTCGCCGCGGGCCATCGCCGCGGCCGCGCGCTCCATCTCCCGCAGCGGTGAGGTCATACCTCGCGCGAGAAGCTGGACCATCGCGAGAGCGACGACGATGGCGGCGAGAAGGCCGAGCTCCGGTTTCAGGTCCAGAAGGAAGGCGACATAACTCGCGCCGGCGGTCACGGCGACGGCAGCGAGGATGAGGATGCTCAGCTTCGCTTTCAACGACCGCACCGGATCGAGCGGGCGCGGGAGTCGTGCGGTTATGCCGGCGAGGCGCCGGACCGCGGAATCCTCCATCAATGGGCCTCGTCAACTCCCAGCGCGTAGCCGACGGCGTGAACGGTTCGGATGAGCCGGTCGCCGAGCTTGCGCCGGATGGATCGCACGTGCGAGTCCACGGTCCGTGATCCGGTCGCGTCGCCGTAGCCCCAGACGTCGCCGAGCAGCTGGCCGCGGGTGCGCACGGCGCCACGGGCGCGGGCGAGGGCAACGAGCAGGTCGAACTCGGTCGGCGTGAGGTGCACGCGCATGCCATCGCGGGTGACGAGGCGGGCGCCGGGGTCGACGACGATCCCGGCGAAGCAGAGAAGCGGGCCTTCGCGCCCGGTGCCGGCGGCGCGGCGGAGGATGGCACGGACCCGTGCGACGAGCTCGCGAGGGCTGAACGGTTTGGTCATGTAATCGTCCGCTCCAACGCCCAACCCCACGAGAATGTCGGTCTCGTCGTCCTTCGCGGTCAACATCAGCACCGGCACCCGGCGGGTGGACTGGATGCGACGGCACACTTCGATCCCGTTGAGCCCGGGGAGCATGAGATCGAGGATCACGAGGTCCGGCCGGAGCGCCTCGCAGCGTTCGACGCCGGCCGGTCCATCGAGGGCGATCTCGGTCTCGAATCCTTCGCTGCGCAGGCGGTCGGCAAGAACGACGGCGATGTCCTCCTCGTCCTCGATCACCAGGACTGTCTGTGCCATCGGCGAGAGCATAGGCGCCGGGAGGTAAAGAAGTCCCAGCCGGCGTGTGAAGATTCCGTGCAGATTCGGCTGTCGCCGGCGGGATGGTATATTTCGTGTGAAATGGCCGCACTGTTTTTCTTTCTCGTCTACGGCGGCGGCCCGATCATTGCGGTCGCCGTGCTCATCGCTGTGTTCTTTTACATCCGTGTAAGGCAGGGCGAGCCGGTCGACCTTGTGACCGGAGCCAGCACGTACGTGACGCTCCTACTCGCACTCTCCGCGGTCGTGGCGGTGATTGGGATAGCCTTCCTGGTCCGCGCGGCTCTCGGAGCCGTGGACACAGCCTTCACCTACGGTTCCGAGGGTCCACCGGGCACGGTTGTCGTCGTGCCGTTCGGATCCCCAGAGGGGGCCGGCAGCACCGACCGCGATCGTGCTCTCGGGTTCGGTCTGGCGTTCGCGGGCGTAGCCTTCGGCTGGGTCCACATCCTGATCAGGAGCTACCTGAAGGCGCGTGGACGGTTCGACGATGGGGTCGAGCGGGCCGTCGAGCTGGCAATGCTTCTCGTGGCCGCGGCGGCCACCCTGACGGCTGCAGCCGTGGCACTCGGCGAGGTGATCGAACGCAACACCGCCGACGCACCCGTCCCCGCTCCGGGCGGCGCGGTCGCCGCCGCGATCGGAGCTGCCGTTCTCTGGCTGGTGTACGGAACTCGCGTCGCACGAGGTCTCGGCATTGGACCGGGGTGGCTCGTGCGGGGCGTCGCGAACGATGGAGACGCGCCGGCCGAGCCTCCGGCCGGCTGACCGTCTTCGCGCAAATGGCGGTGCCGACCCGGTCCCGCTTGCTACGGTGGGTGCCGGGGCCCGGCGAAACTCAGGCTGTTCCCGTCGCTGCGCGAACCGCTGTGCCGGCTCTGCAATTCGCAGGATCATTACTTACGCCATTCAGACGATATGAAGGTCACATAGAAAGAGGACATTTCAGTATCGCTCAGGGACAGGCTTTTTCTATCGAGACCGTTCCGCCCCCGTAGTCGGTCACCCATCCCGCTGCAAGCGCCGGCTTTCGCGTCGGTCCTACCTGGGAGCAGACCCACTCCCAGGCTTCATCCTGCGAGCTGAAGCCCTCGTCGCGCATCTTCCGAATGCCCCCCTCCCCGAGAGCGGGCGTGTCGGAGTCGCAGAGCCCGCCGTGGAGGAAGTCGCAGCGGCGAAGCGTGGGGATCGCGGATTCAATGGTGACTTTGATGGTCATCGGTGCCTCCGCGAGCTGGATCGCGAACCAGTTACCCTCGCCCGACACCTGCTGCCGCCGTTCGAGGTCCTCGGCGGCGGCCGTTTGCGCCGCATCGATCGTTGTCTGGTCGATGGGAGTGAGCCCGACCGGGTCGTTTGCCCGCTGCCAGATCCAGGCACCGCCGATCACCACCCCCCCGATCACGAGAGTCCCGACCGCGGTCGTTGCGGCCGCTGCGGCCGTGGGTATGGAGAGGAACCCGCCGGCCCCGGTTGCCTCGGCACCTGCCGCACCTGCTGCACCGGCCGCGCCCGCCGCACCGGCTCCTTCCGCCGCACCCCCGGCAGCCCGGCGTGCGG